>NZ_JCABYI010000020.1:0-102722 GCF_059499305.1 Delftia sp. | reverse complement strand
TGGGGCCACGGCCACCTTGCTGCTGAGGCGGGCGGCACGGGCCCGCGCTGCAGGTGGTGCCGCTCCCCGGGCGGGGCACGACCTGCAGCCCTTTGCCGACCCCGAGGCGTGCCGCATCGCGGCGGCGCTGCCCCAGGCCAGCGAGGCGCACGCCGCCGACCCCGCCTTTGTGCGCAGCGTGGTGCTGCGCACGCAGCTGTTCGACCGGCTCACCACGCAATTCCTGAGCGCGCATCCGTCCGGCCTGTGCATTGCGCTGGGCGCGGGCCTGTGCACGCGGCGCAGCCGCCTGGCGGCCCTGGCCGGCACCGCACGCTGGCTGAACGTGGACCTGCCCGACGCCATTGCGCTGCGCGATCAATACATGGACGGCGACGAAACCCGCCTTGCCTGCTCCATCCTCGACACCTCCTGGCTGGACGCCGCCGCCCTGCCCGGCAACCAGCCCGTTCTGGTGCTGCTCGAAGGCGTCTGCCCCTACCTTCCCCAGGCGCCGCTGGAGGCCATGCTGCAGCAGCTGGCCCAGCGTTTTGCCGCGCCCGGCAGCCCGCCGTGTACCGTGGTGCTCGACCATGTGCACCCGGCCCTTGCACGGCTGCCCATGCAGGTGGGCGGCATGCGGCTGCCCGTCGTCTCCGGCTTTGCGGACGGCGCCCAGATGGAGCGCATCCACCCCGCCATCCGCATCAGCCTGCAGGAGCACCTGTATGCCCGGTTCTCGCAGCAGCACCAGCTGTTCGAGACCGCCTTCCACGCCACCACCGGCCAGCACCCGTATGCCGTCGTCCGCCTTGAACTGGGAGCCCCGTCCCTTGCCTGAGCCTGCGGCCCCGGACCTGTTTGCCAACGCCTTCCGCTGGCACGAGAAATTCCTGTCCCCCGTGCAGCAGGGCGACCGCCTCTTGCTGACCAGCGAACGCGACACCCTGGCCCTGGGCTCCGCCGCCGTCCTGGCGCTCAACGCCCCGCTGCAGGCCGGCACCAGCCTCATGCAGCACTGCGCCACAGCGCCCGATGCGCCGCTTGCGCAGATGCTGCACGCCCTGGGCGCCCTGCTGCGCCAGGGCCTGGTCCAGCCGGTGCTGCACAGCGACTTGAACGGCCACGGTTATCTGCAACCGGATTTCTCGGCCCCGCCCGTGCGCCTGCAGGCATCGGAGCAGATCGACATCGTCCTGCTGACTGCAGCGCTGGACAGTACAGCCGCCTGCCACTGGGCTGCGGCCGTGGCCACGCAGGCACCAGCCCCCACCCCGCTCACCATCGTTTTCTGCGACGACTACCTGGACCCGCGCCTGGGCGCCATCGACGCCGGCCAGCGTGCCGCAGGCCGGCCCTGGCTGCTGGTCCGGCCCGCGGGCGAGCAGGCCATGGCCGGGCCCTTGTTCACGCCCCATGCCGGCACCGCATCGGCCTGCTGGCATTGCCTGGCGCACCGCTGGCAACGCAACCATCCCGCACGCGCCGCGCAAGGCGGCCCGCCGCACGACAGCGGCCGCTGCCCGCCCGTGCGCGCCGGCGCCGACCTCATCGCCACGCGGCTGCAGGCCCTGCTGCCCACGGTGCAGCGCCTGCTGGCGCACACCGATGCAGCGCAAACCGTGTGGACGCTGGAGCCCCTCCAGGCCCACCCCGTGGCCGCCCGCCCGCAATGCCCGCACTGCGGCACACCGGGGCTGATGGCACTGCGCCAACGCGAACCCATTGCGCCAGTTCCCGGCACGCATGCCGCGCGCGCCGACGGCGGCTGGCGCAGCGTGCCGGCCGAGACCACGGTGCAGCGCCTGTCCCGGCACGTCAGCCCGCTGACCGGCGTGATTGCCCGGGTCACGCCGCTGACGGCCGAGACCGACGAAGCGCTCACCGTCTACCGCAGCGAAATCTTCAGAACGCCCGCGCCTGGCAGCGGCTTCCTGGCAGCCCCCCCGACACAGCTGTGCCTGGGCAAGGGCCTGTCGGCCATGCAGGCCCGCGCCAGCACCATGTGCGAAGCCGTGGAGCGCTACGCCGCCTTCCACCAGGGCGATGAAGCCGTGGTCGTCGCCCCCGCCGCGCAGCTGGATGCGCCCTGCATTCCTCCCACAGCGCTGGCCCGCTTCAGCGACCGGCAGACCGCCCGCTTTGCCACCGACAGGCCGCCGCATGCCGTGGCCCCCGGCGCCGGCCAGGGCGAACCCCTGTGGTGGGCGCCCGCCTGGTCCCTGACCGCCGATGCGCGCCGCTACCTGCCGCTGGGCTTTTGCCTGGCCCATGCGCCCGCGCAAAGCCAGCACCACGTGGGCTGGACCTCCAACGGCTGCGCGGCCGGCAACACGCGGGAAGAGGCCATCCTCCAAGGCTTCATGGAACTGGTGGAGCGCGACGCCGCCGCCATCTGGTGGTACGGCCAGATCCGCAGGCCCGCCATCGCGCTGGACGGCATCGCCGCAGCCACGCGCCAGCGCCTGGCGCGCAGCTGCGGCCCGCAATGGTCGTACTGGCTGCTGGACATCACCCATGACTTCGGCATACCGGTCGTGGTCTGCGTGGGCCGCCACGCGGATACCGGCCATTGGGCCGTGGGCTTTGGCTGCAGCCTGGACCGCGCCCTGGCCTGCGAACGCGCCCTCACCGAAATCAGCCAGCTGATTGCGGCGGGCAAGGGCTTTGCCGTGCCGCAGCAGGTGCAGGCCTTTCTGCATCCGCTGGACGGCACCGATGCGCCGCCGCAACAGCCTGCGCAGCAGGCGGACACCGCGCCGCCGGACATTGCCCGGGCCATTGCGCACTGCGTGGACATCGCACGGGGCCTGGGCCTGGAAACCATCGTCTACGACCACTCGCGCCCCGACATCCCTCTGTACACCGTCAAGGTCGTGGTTCCGGGCCTGTGCCATATCTGGCCGGAACTGGGCAATCCACGGCTGCGCGACGTGCCCGTGGCCCTGGGCTGGCGCAGCCGGCCGCTGCAGGAATCCGAGTTCAATCCGCAGGCGCTGTACGTTTGACAAACTGAAACGCGCAGCGGGCATGTACTCTCTCGGCTTGGCAACAGGCTGCCGGCTCCGGGCCAATGCGCCCCCAGCCCACCCCCTGTTCACACAAGCCCCAAGGAGAATTCGAGGCGATGGCCCTCTTTCGTAACCAACTCGACGGCAGCATCGTCGTGCTGCGGCCCCTGCATACCTTCGGCCGCCACCCCTCGGTCTGCCAGACCGTCATGAAGGCGCCCGACGTCTCCCAGGTCCACGCCCTGTTCCGCTGGAACCGGCAGACCTGGGAAATCGTTGACCAGAGCCGCAACGGCACCATGCTCAACGGCGTGCGCCTGGTCGCCGGCCGCTGGACCGTACTGACCGTGGGCGCCAGGCTCAGCATGGGCGAAGGCGCAGAAGCGGCCTGGACCGTGCAAGACCTGGGGCCGCCCGTCACCTGCCTGAGCCCCGGCCCGGGCCTGCCCCAGGACGCCCCCCTGGCCCTGAACCCGCGCGGCACCCTGCTGCCCGACGCCCAGGAGCCCGAAGCCAACGTCTTCTTCGAAGACGGCCGCTGGCTGCTGGAGTCCGGCGACGGCACCGAGCCCCTGGTGGACGGCGCCATGGTCCACACCTCCGCAGGCAGCTGGGAATTCGTGCAATGCGACGACCTGGAATCCACGCGGGAAAGCAGCTTCGACCCGCATGCGCCCAAGCCGCCGGACGTGTCCTTTCGCTTCCACGTCAGCCAGAACGAGGAGCACGCCAGCCTGACCGTCATGAGCGACGGCAAGCCCATCGCGCTGGGTGAACGCATACACCACTACACCCTGGTCACCCTGGCCCGCGTGCGCCAGCAGGACGCCCACAAGGGCCTGGCCCCCGCAAGCCAGGGCTGGATAGAGCTCGATGCGCTCTCGCGCATGCTGGGCGTGGATTCGTCGTACGTGAACATCCAGATCTTCCGCGCCAAGCACCAGATCCTCAGCGCCCTGCCCGAATGCGCGGCCTTGCCGGCCCTGGTGGAGCGGCGGCGCGGCAGCCTGCGCTTCGGGGACTTTGCGTTCGAGATCGAGGGCGGCGCGCGCAGCGCCTGAACGGCGAACTGGAACGGAGAACGGCAGGCACACGGCGCATCGCTCGCCGTATGTAATCAGCTGTAATTTTCTTGTTGTGCACACGTCAATAAAGTGGGAACCGGTTCCTGCCGCCTGCGGCAAGGACCTCTCACCCTCCTCCCGGACCGGGTTGCCCGAGTCCACTGGCGCACCTGGAAACCGCAAATGAGCATGGACATGCGACGTGTACTGTTGATCCCCGCCAGCGCGCGGCCCGTTGACCCTGGCCTGGCCAGCCTTTCCATGGACGCACAGGTCTGGGAAAACGGCTATCCCCTGGTCGTCGGCAAGGCCCGCCACGGCCTGCTGCAGGACTTCTGGCGGCACTACTACGGCGAATCCGCCGCCATGTTCGTGGCCTCGGACCAGCTGCTGGAACTGCACAACGACATCATGGCCGCCATCCCCGCCTGCGTGGGCGAGATGCCGGTGCTGCGTTTTCTCAACGACCTCGGAAGAATGTGCCTGCAGGCGCATGGGGACGGCAGCGGGCTGCAGGTCATCGGCGACTGACGAAACGGATGACTCCTGGGGTTGCCGCGCATCCCTGTCGCGGCATTGGGGCGCATGCACAATGGCATGCGCCTTTTTTCGTGCCCGCCCGACCATGAGCAACGCCCCGGATAGCCCCCCTCTTGCCCTGACCGGCAGCTGCCTGTGCGGCGCCATCGCCTATGCACTGCGCTCCACGCCCCAGGCCGTCTCGCACTGCCACTGCCGCATCTGCCAGAAGGCCCACGGTGCCGCATTCGCCACCTACGGCAGCGTGCCGGCAAAGGACCTTGTCTTCACCCGGGGCCAGGAGCAATTGCGCTCCTTTGCCTCATCGCCCGGCATCACGCGCTGCTTTTGCCAGCAATGCGGCTCATCGCTGTCATGGCACAGCCAGCATTACGAAGAAGGCGCATGGATCTCCGTCGCACTGGCCACGCTGGATTCGGAGTTTGTCGTGGGCAGGCAGCGGCATGTGAACCGGGGGGCGGGGATGGCGTGGGTGGATGGTGGGACAAGGTGATCGGGCGGATGGGGTCGGCCAAAAGCGGCCGGATGCCAAGGCCTGCCCGGCCGGTCGACCGGTGGACGACTTGTCCAGTGGCGGCCCTGGGGCGGCACCTATGATGCAGGGCGCGCCAGACGAGCCTGTGCTGGTGGTCTTCTCGGACAAGCAGAACCAGGGCAATCCGGACCGGCCCTTCCAGTACTTATGAACGACAACCCAAGCCAGGCACTCGCAGAGCAGCTGCAGAGCTCCACAAAAAACGTCGATGTGTTCTTGGCGCTGCAAGCGCTGTCCTGCGCTGCCCCCGCAGTGGCTTTCGAGGCCATCACGACATTCATGAGGTCCGCGCCGGCAAATCAGCTGCCCCTGGCCCGAAATGCACTGCTGGAGCTGGCGGACCGCGCTCCCGCGCTCCTGGTGAGCGCGACGCTGGACGAAGACGCAAAGGTGGCTGACGCGGCCAGGCAGGCCTTGTTGATCCGTCCCTCCAATGAGGCACTGCCCCTGTACCTGCGCATGGCCAAGTCCAAGAGCGTTGACGAAGCCTGCTCGGGCTGCATGTACCTGGGCCGTATCTCCTCGCCACAGGCCCGGGCGCCTTTGTTCAAGGCCTTGGGTCACCGCAGCGCAGCGGTGCGCGAGTATGCGGCGACATCCATTCACAGCCACGCCGACGAACACTGGATCGCCGACCTGCTGGAGGCCATCCGCACGCTGCGGCGTGAGGAGACCGACAAAAAGAAAGACTTTGGCGAGGTGATCAACACGCTGTGCAGCGCGGTGGTCCAGAAATCCACACACGCCTGCCTGGACCTGCTGATGGAAGGACTCCACGATGCGGACGCCAGAGTCCGCGGGGCCTGCATCAGCGCACTGGGGCGCCTGGGCGATACGGCAGCCGTGGTCCCGCTGATCGAGACGCTTGAACACCCGCGCCGCGGGATGCCGCGGGAGCTGAGGACGGCACTGGTCAAGGTGCTTGGCGAATTGGGCGACGCGCGTGCGATCGCGCCACTGCTGCGTGCCGGAGTGACCGTTGCAGCACCGGCGCTGGGCCCGCTGAAGGCGCAGGAAGCCGTGCCTGAACTGATGGCCGCGCTGGAGCAGGCAAGGACACCGCGCGATGCCGACGAGCTGGCCGAGGTGTTGGCCCAGCTGCAAGGGCCTGGCGAGTCGCAGTGGCCCCGCGCAGGGTTGCGCACGGCGTCGCTGCAGGTACGGCGAGCCGCCGCGCTGCAGCTGGCGCGCACCGCGCCCCAGGAAGCGGCCCAGCATCTGCGCGCCATGCTGCCCCAGCTGTGCGGCGGCGACGCCGTGGGCGTGGCCGAAACGCTGGCCTTGATGGGCTCAGCAGAGGGTTTCGAAGGCTTCGCGAAGGCATTGGCGGACGACCCCCACCACTGGAATGCCAGCGCCGTGGCGTACGCCTGCCAAAATCTTCGCGGCCCCCAGGTGCAGGCCCTGCTCCTGGGGCTGATACCCGGCATCCGCAACGAATACGTCCACCACGTCTGCAAAGCGCTGGCAGCGCAAGGGGCTGACGTATTGCCTGCGCTGATCGCTGCAGCCCAGGCAGCCGGCGACAGCGTGCGACACCGGTACGTGATGGCGCTTGCCGAGTTCCGCGACCCCCAGGGGGCCGGTTTGCTGGCGCCTCTGATGGTCCGCCGCAACCCGTTGCGGGACGCCGCCATGCTGTCGCTGTCAGCCACGCCCAGCGCCGAGGCCAGCGCGGCGCTGGCTGCGGCATTGCTGCAAGCCGAATCGCCGGCTGATGCCCGGCTGATCACCGAAACGCTGGCGAAGGCAGCCACGCGCGAGGCGATTCCCGACCTGATACGGGCGCTGCAGGCCGACCTCGCCACCGAAGAGATATTGGAAGCCTTGGGCCGTCTGGGCAGTCTGGGCGACCAGGCGGTTGTGCCTGCACTGATCGATCAACTGAGCAGCCCCAACGCGCGCCGCCGCCAGGCAGCGGCCATGGCGCTGGGGCAGATCGCAGACCCTGCGGCGGGGGCACCGCTTGTCCGCCTGCTGCTGAAAGAGTTTCATCTGGAGGTGGCGCAGGCCGCAATGCAAGCCTGGCTGGCCATGGGCGCGCAAGATGGTGGCGCACTCGATGGGCTGGGCGCGCCGGGCACGCGCGCATTCCTGTTGGCCAGTGCCAGACAGCTGCGCAGGGAACGCTGACACGCACATCCCCGCACGGATTGCGGTGCGCCCGGTCAGGATCTGCCATCGCTGTAGAGCCGGCATTTGGTGCGGCTGCTTGAGGCTGAGAGCTGCCCGGCCCCTTGACGAAGATTCACCGTGCCTTCAGGCAAAATCCAGACGATCGGGAAAGCTTGGCGTCAGGTCTGCCGGGAAGCCCAACTTGAAGAAGGGAACAGTATCAATGGCACTGACGAAGAAGGGCGAGTTCTGGTACGGGACAACGTCCGGCGACACCCAAGCCGAGCTGCGCAGCTACAGCGTTGCGAATCGCCATGAGGCCGTCCGGTTTGCCTCGTCCAAATGCGATTGCGGATGCCGGACTTTTGCGCTGCAGACGGATGAAGAAGCCGGCGTGGCCATCCGCACCTGCACCGACTGCGGGCAGGAACACCTGATGGGCGACAGCGCGGAACATGTTGAAGAGGCCGCCCCTGAGGCACACGAGTGCGTGTGCGAGAACGAGACGTTCGAACTGATGTCCGGCGTCTCCGTGTACGAAGGCACACACGACGTGCGCTGGTACTACATCGCTTGCCGCTGCGTGGAGTGCAATCTGGTTGGGGTCTTCGCAGACTGGAAGTGTGAAGCGGGTGATGCAGCGGCCTTCCTCGCCAAGGTATGAGCGCGCGGGATCAAGACGCGCTGCCCAAAGATCTGGTCAAGCGGGTTTGCCGGGTGCATGCAGGCGATAGCGCAAAAAGCGAGTCCCCTGAATATCCAATGCGCCATCTGGCCGAAATCCCAGCTTGAGAATCCCTTTTATTCTGGTTCTTGAAGGTGGCAGCAAAATTGTGATGGAGCTCAGCCCCAAGCCAGTGAATGCACGTTTCACTATCTCTTGATAGATGGCTTTGCCACTTCCCCAGAATTTGGGGTGAAGCACCAAAGCGAGGTCGGCATCACCTTCCTCGTACTGCAAACCGCCCCAGCCGGCAAATTGCTGGTCAATTTCAAACGCCCATGGCCCATAGCCGTATTGCTGCCACTGGGCATCCTTTTGCCGAGCCCATTCATTTGCTTTCGCCAGGTCGAAATTCGCACTTCCAAGCGGCATTTGTCGCAGCACATCTGGATTGTTGTTCAGCGAAACAATGTGAGCCGGATCAACTTCAGTGAGCCGCTTAAATTTCAAATTCATGCCTGTATCTGGTTGTCTATCCATCAAATTCAAAGCCTACCAAAACGGTGGTTGCCGACCGTCTATCTGAGCGTCAACCAAGGGGCAGCAGTCCACAGTGCGGGGTTGCTGCCGCTGCAAGCCAAGGCTTCACTTTCTGATCGGCGGTGCGCAACCACTGCTCGGCGCTCGGCAACGCACCGCCACCAGACCCGCTGCCAGCAGCGAAAGCAACGCCAGCGCCCAGGGGCCGAGCGCGGGTATGGCCTGCGGGGCCAGC
Organism: Delftia sp.; assembly: GCF_059499305.1. Lineage (NCBI taxonomy): Bacteria > Pseudomonadati > Pseudomonadota > Betaproteobacteria > Burkholderiales > Comamonadaceae > Delftia > Delftia sp. The sequence goes on along the minus strand of NZ_JCABYI010000020.1, from coordinate 94,039 downwards.
AGCACGGGCAGGCCGGGGTCGGTGATCTGGTTGGGCACGGAATCGCTGTCACCCACGCCGCCATCGGCCAGGGTGAAGGTCACGCTCAGGCCGTCGGGCGCAAACTGCGCGCCGGGCAGCGCATACCAGTGCGGCTGCGCGCAGGCAGCGCCGGTGCAGCCCAGCCCATCGGGGCTGGGGCCGTATTTGTAATAAACGGCCCCCTGCGGCACTGGTGTGGTGAAGTGCACGGTCACCTGTGCATCTGCATTGCCAGCGACACGCCCCAGCACCAGGCCCAGCGGCGCGTGCACCGCACGCACATGGGACGGCAAGGGCGCGGGCAAGGTGGAGGCAAAGGCGGCGCTGCTGATCTCCCAGCCGTTCGCTCCATCCACCTCCACCGCCCCCAGATTGCCGTTGCCGCCCGCACCCTGCCACGGTGCGCTGCACTGCTGCGCTGCACCTCCATATTCACCGTTGCACTGCCATTTGTGTTGGCCGCCGGCGGATAGCACGGTCCCTGGCGTACCCGTGGCGCACAGATTCGCGCTGGGCTTGAAGGCCACAGCGCCGTTGGCCGCTGAGCCGCAGGTGGCATCGACCGGGTCGTGGGTGAACGTGGCCGAAACGCTGCGCGGACTGGTCACGTTGGTGAGCTGGCATGCACTCGCCCCCGCGCAATCGCCCGACCAACTGGTGAAGTGATAGCCCGTACCAGGCGTGGCAGTGCAGCTTGCGGCCTGGCCGTGGGTCACGGGGTTGGGCGTGCAGGTGACCGTGCCGTTGGTGGTGGCGGGGGCGATGCTGATGGAATAGGTGTTCAGCGCGAAGGTGGCACCCACGCTGCGCGGGCTGGTCACGTTGGTGAGCTGGCATGCCCCCGTGCCCGTGCAATCGCCCGACCAACTGGTGAAGTGATAGCCCGCATTGGGCGTGGCGGTGCAGCTTGCGTCCTGGCCGTGGGTGACGGGGTTGGGCGTGCAGGTGACCGTGCCGTTGGTGGTGGCGGGGGCGATGCTGATGGAATAGGTGTTCAGCGCGAAGGTGGCACCCACGCTGCGCGGGCTGGTCACGTTGGTGAGCTGGCATGCCCCCGTGCCCGTGCAATCGCCCGACCAACTGGTGAAGTGATAGCCCGCATTGGGCGTGGCGGTGCAGCTTGCGTCCTGGCCGTGGGTGACGGGGTTGGGCGTGCAGGTGACCGTGCCGTTGGTGGTGGCGGGGGCGATGCTGATGGAATAGGTGTTCAGCGCGAAGGTGGCACCCACGCTGCGCGGGCTGGTCACGTTGGTGAGCTGGCATGCCCCCGTGCCCGTGCAATCGCCCGACCAACTGGTGAAGTGATAGCCCGCATTGGGCGTGGCGGTGCAGCTTGCGTCCTGGCCGTGGGTGACGGGGTTGGGCGTGCAGGTGACCGTGCCGTTGACGGCGGCGGGGGTGGCGATGGAGTGGGTGTTGGGCGTGAAGGTGGCCGAGACGGTGCGCGACGCGGTCACGCTGGTGAACTGGCATGCACCCGTGCCCGTGCAATCGCTCGACCAACTGGTGAAGTGGTAGCCCGCATCGGGCGTGGCGGTGCAGCTTGCATCCTGGCCGTGGGTGACGGGGTTGGGCGTGCAGGTGACTGTGCCGTTGGCCGGGGCGGGGACGATGCCGATGGAATAGGTGTTGAGTACAAATGTGGCACCCACGCTGCGCGGGCTGGTCACGTTGTAGAGAATGCACGCGCTGGCAGTGCCCGCGCAATCGCCCGACCAATGGGTGAAGTGGTAGCCCATCGCGGGCGAGGCGACGCAGATGGTGTCTTGCCCATGGGGCACGGGGTTGGCCGTGCAGTTCACGCTGCCGCCGGTGACTGCAGGGGTGGCGATGGCGTAGGTAATCGGCGCGAAGGTGGCTCCCACGCTGTGCGCGCTGGTCACGTTGGTGAACTGGCATGCATCCGTGCCCGCGCAATCGCCCGTCCAGCCGGTGAACTGAAAGCCCGTTTGCGGCGTGGCAGTGCAGCCAGCGGCCTGGCCGTGGGGCACGGGGTTGGGCGTGCAAGACATGCTCCCGCCCGTGGTGGCAGTGGTAGTGATGGCGTAGGTGATGAGCGTGGTGTTGGCAGAGACGGTGGTAGCCCCGAGAACCACGGGCTGGCAAGCCCCCGTGCCGCTGCAGGCGCCGCCCCAGCCGCTGAAGGGGCGGGCGACAGGGTCGTGCACCGTGGCCGTGCAGCTGGCGCTGGAGCCATGGGTCACGGGGTTCGGGGTGCACTGTGCGCTGGCGATGCCCGCATCCGTGTTGACTGTCACCATGTACTGGCGCGGTGCCAGGCAAGCGGCCGTGGTGCCGCCGCTGATGCCCGCGCAATTCCAGCGGAAGGCATCGGACGCGGCAGACTGGTTGGTGGCCGAACCGGCGCTGCACAAGAGGGTTGGCAAGGTGAGCGAAGGCGCAGTGCTGCCACACGCGCCATTGGTGGGCGGCGGGGCGAAGGTGGCGCTGATGGTGCAATTGCCGGTAATGGTCGCAGTGGTGTAGGTGTTGCCCGCCAGCGATCCGCCGCAGCCGCTGACCTGCACCGTATAGCCCGGTGGCGTGGTGAGCGTGAAGCTGGCCTGCTGCCCCGCCGCTACATCGCGCCCCGCCTCGATGCTGCCGCCGCCCGTGGCCTGGGAGGTAACGAGGTAGGCGCGAGGCACGGAGCATTGCGGCGAAGGGTTGCCGCCGTAGCTGCTCTGGCACACCCAGGAGAAGGAGTAGGTTTCACCCATCACGCCGCTGGTCGTGCCCACGCTGCACAGCAAGGCGTCTGGCGGATAACGGCGAGGCGTGGTGCTGCTGGCACTGCCGCACACGCCATCGAGCTGCACGGAGCCGGCCTCGACCGTCATGCCGATGGAGGTCTGCGGCTCGGCCACCCAGGCCGGGTTGTGGCTCGCGCCTGAATACCAGGTCAGCCCGTCGTTGGTGGCCGTGGTGATCTGGCGGCGGATCATGGTCTGGCCGATGCTGCGCACCACCACCCAGGCAAAGTCGCCCGCCGCCACGATGCGGTCGCCCGTGAACACGCGCATGCCCGGCGTGGCCGCGTCGGCGGTGAAGGGGGCACAGGCCGTCATGTCCACGAACGGCGTGGCGGCGCTGGCGTCGGTTGCGCACACTTGCAGCTCGAACTGGTCGATCTGGGTGAGATTCATCTTCACCTGCGTGATGCGCAGCGACTGGCTGCCAATCGGGATGCGGTTGGCCACCCACAGTTTGGTGTGGTAGCTGGAGTTGTGCTGGATGAGCCACGGGTCATTGGCGGCTGCCAGGTTGTCGAATACCGTGACTGCACCAGCAGACACTGAAGCCGCCGCCGTCAGCAACAGCATGGCAATTCGAAGGGCAAGGGTTTTCATGGCGATGGGGTGGGTGGGTGAAGCGGTGTTCCACCCAGCCGCGATCAGCCATGAAAAATGCTTTCAGCGCTTATGTATCAAGCGCTGAAAGCCATGTTGATGCAAGCGTGTGGCACGGGTGGATGCGCACTGCCGGCCATCTTGCGGGCGCGCAGCCCTGGCGGCTTGACTGTGCGTTCGTGCCGCGCTTGACTGGACGTTTCGCAAGCCTCACCCCCCAAAAAAAGGGGCGTTCCCCTCCCCTCCCGCGCTATCATCCGCCCCGGCCCCCTGTCCCGGGGCTGATGCTTCAAAACATCCGTCGTATAGCGGCACAGCCTCTCCGAAAGCGAGGCTTGGTACACCGAATCCATCAGTCAACGCAGATGCGATGGCCTGTGGATTCGATCCGCAATGGAGCACGGAACAATGAACGCCGTTTCTCTCGCCTGCGCGCCGTCTTTTGGCGCAGCCCCTCCCTCATGCCAGGCCTTTGTGCCCGGCCAACTGCGGAGGGACATGGCATGAACCCCGCCCAGCCCTCCCCCACCACGGACAGCCACAGCACCCGGCAGCTGTCCAACGCCCTCACCCAGGTGGACCATCTCGTGCAGCAAGGCTGTGCAGAAATCTCCGCCATCGCCCAGTTGGCCCTGGCATGGCTGGAGCCCCCCAAGGGCCATCGCCACCTGGACGTGGTGGCCCGCGCCCTGCAAAGCATCCGCGACAGCGCCGACACGCTGGCCGACTACGCCGGCACCGAGGCCCAGACCATGGGCTGCGGATCTGCCATGGCGCGCACTTCATGGCCCGGCCTGTGTTGATGGTCCGGCCACGGGCTGCGACGCTCATCCAGGCTCAGGCGCCCTGCGGCAGATAGCTTGGCCGGGCCGCCGTCATGCCGCGCTTGACCTGCTGGGTGAGCTCGTCGGCCAGCACTTCATCGAGCCCGGCCTCCAGTCCGTCCAGCGCGCGGCTGACGATGTCCTCGGGGCTGGACTTCGGTGCGTCAAGCCCGCGCGTGAGGTCGGTATCGACATAGGCCATGTGCAGGCCCAGCACCTGTGTCTTCTGCCCTGCAAGCTCGCTGCGCAGGGCGTTGGTGAGCGACCAGGCGGCCGACTTGCTGGCCGAGTAGGCGGCCAGTTCGCCGCCATTGACCCAGGAGGCCACCGACAGCACATTGAGCAAGGCCCCGCCGCCGTTGGCCTTGAGAACCGGCGCAAAGGCCTGGCTCATGCGCAGCACGGCGAAGAAGTTGGTCTCGAAGATGCGCCTGGCGACCTCTTCGCTGTCGGGCGCCAGAAAGCCGCCGGGCTGCGCGATGCCGGCGTTGTTGATCACCAGCGTGACGTCCGACGCCTGCGCTGCGGCGGCGGCCACGTCCTGCGGGCGGTTCACGTCCAGCTGCAGGGCATGCACGCCGGGCTGGGTGACGGTGGCGGGGTCGCGCGCGCCGGCGTAGACCTTGCGGGCGCCACGGGCAAGCAGCTCGCGTGCGAAGGCCAGGCCGATGCCGCGATTGGCACCGGTGACGAGAACAACAGCGTTTTCAATTTTCATGGAGCACTCCAGGGGTGGGGGGAAACAGATTCAACGGATCTTGATGACGACCTTGCCCTTTGCGTGGCCGGCTTCGGCATAGGCAAGGGCCTCGTTGGTGGACTCGAATGCGAAGACCTTGTCCACGACCGGGCGGATGGCGCCCGCCTCGATGAGGCGGGTGATCTCGCGCAGCTGGCCACCGTCGGCCTTCATGAAGACAAAGGAGTAGTCGATGCCACGGCTTCGCGCCCGGCGCCTGATGCCGGAGCTGAGCAGCCGCATCACCAGGCGCACGAATGCGGGCGCCGCGATTGCCCTGCCAAATGCGGGATCGGGCGGGCCGGAGATGGAGACCAGTTTGGCGCCGCCCTTGAGCACGCGCAGGGATTTGCCAAGCGCCTTGCCGTCCTGGCTGTTGAGCACCACGTCGTAGTCGTGCAGGACGTCCTCGAAGTCCTGCGTGCGGTAGTCGATGACGACATCCGCGCCCAGGCCCCTGACCAGATCGAAGTTGGCCGCGCTCGTCGTGGTGGCCACAGTGGCGCCCAGGTGCCGGGCCAGCTGGATGGCGAACGTGCCCACGCCGCCGGAGCCGGCCTGGATGAAGACCTTCTGCCCCCTGGCCAGCCGGGCTGTCTCGACCAGGACCTGCCAGGCCGTCAGGCCCACCAGGGGAATGGAGGCGGCCTCTTCCATCGTGAGCCCCTTGGGCTTGGGCGCCAGCGATGATTCCCTGACCGGCACGAACTCCGCGAACGTGCCGATCCGGAAATCGTCCGTGCGTGCATAGACCTCGTCGCCGGGCTTGAACTGCCGCACGCGCGGGCCGGCCTTGACCACCACGCCGGCCACGTCGTGGCCCAGGATCAGGGGCAGGCGATAGGGCAGGATGAGCTTGAATTGCCCGTCCCTGATCTTGGAGTCCAGCTGGTTCACGCCTGCGGCATGGACCTGGACCAGGACTTCGTCGTCACGCAGCTGCGGCTCGGGCACCTCTGCCAGCTGCAAGGCGCGGTTCGCTCCATAGCTTTCCAGAACAAATGCCTTCATGGTCTTCCTTTATATGATGATCATCATATGTAACGGCAAAAAAAATCCTGGCACAGGCACTGGGCATGCGCCATCACTGGTTGGCCGGCGCCAGGTGCTTGAGTGCTGCCTCGCGCAGGCTGTCGGACAGGGCCGGATCGTCCACCGCCCGTGCCAGCAGCAGGCTGCCGACCATGGTGGACAAGGTGACGAGCGCGCGCTCGTGGGCACCGGGCAGTCCCCAGTCCGGTGATTGGCGGGCGATGAGATCGACCATTTCCTTGATGTGGCCCGTGGCCACGCGGCGCACCTCCGGCGCCTGGCGCGAGGTCTCGGAACCCAGGGCCGCCAGGGGGCAGCCCACCTCGGCGCGCTGGACATGTTCCTTGGAAAGATAGGCGGCCAGCATGGCATGCAGTGCCATGCCGGGCGGCGCCTTGGCCACCACGTCGGCGACGGCGGCGCAGGACTCCGCGCAGGCCTTGCCCGCCGCTTCGGCCAGCATGGCATCGCGCGAGGCGAAATGGGCGTAGAAGGCGCCATGCGTCAGGCCCGCCTCCTTCATGATGTCCGCCACCCCGGTGCCGCCATAGCCGCTGCGGCGGATGGCACGCGCCGCCACGGAGACGATGCGCTCATGCGTGGCCTCCTTGGCGGAAGCCCGGGCGCTGGAATTTGTGTTTCGCATGATGGTCATCATACATTGTTTGCGCCATGCACGCGCCGCAGATGGGACATCCGCCCGCAGCCATTGCATGGACAATCCCGGCATGTCTGCTGCTGCTTCACACCACAATCCATCCCGCCCCGTGCTCATTGCCGGCGGCGGCATCGGTGGCATGGCCACTGCCCTCACGCTGCACCAGATCGGCGTGCCCTGCATCGTATTCGAGTCGGTGGCGCAGCTGCAGCCGCTGGGCGTGGGCATCAACCTGCAGCCGAACGCCGTGCGGGAACTGCATGACCTGGGTTTCGGCAACGATGTGCTGGACACCATCGGCCTGCAGGCGCGGGAATGGGCGCTGGTGGGCCGCAACGGCAACGAGGTGTATGCCGAGCCGCGCGGGCTGCAGGCCGGCTACCGCTGGCCGCAGTACGCGGTGCACCGGGGGCAGCTGCAGATGATGCTGTTCAACGCCGTCAGGCAGCGCCTGGGCGACGACGCCGTGCAGCTGGGCCGGCGCGTGGTGGGCTACCGGCAGGATGCCGAGGGCGTGACCGCCCTCATCGACACCCGCGATGGCCAGCGGCTGGAGGTGCAGGGCTCGCTGCTGGTGGCGGCCGATGGCCTGCACTCGGCCGTGCGCGCGCAGATGCACCCCACGCAGCCGCCCATACAGTGGGGCGGCGCCATCATGTGGCGCGGCACCACGCCCGGGGTGCCGGTGCGCACCGGCGCATCCTTCGTGGGCGTGGGCTCGCTGCGCCATCGCGTGGTGCTGTACCCCATCACGCCGCCGGACCCCGTCACGGGCCTGGCCACCATCAACTGGATCGCCGAGATCACGGTGGACAACCAGGGCGGCTGGCGGCAGGGCGACTGGAACCGGCGCGTGGCGCTGGAGGAATTCATCCACCACTTCGACGGCTGGGACTACGGCTGGCTGGACGTGCCGGCCATGCTGCGCGGCGCCACGGATGTCTTCGAGTACCCCATGATCGACCGCGACCCCGTGCCCACCTGGGTGGACGGCCGCGTGGCCTTGCTGGGCGATGCGGCGCATGTGATGTACCCGGTGGGCTCCAACGGCGCCAGCCAGGCCATCGTGGACGCGCGCGTGCTGGGTGCACAGTTCCTTGCCCACGGCGTGGGCCCGCAGGCGCTGCGCGCCTATGACGACAAGCTGTGCAAGGACCTCTCGGCGCTGGTGCTGCGCAACCGGGGGGCCGGCCCCTTCGGCCTGCTGGGGCTGGTGGACGAGCGCTGCGGCGGCGTCTTCGACGACATCGACGAGGTGCTGCCACGCGAGGAGCGCGAGGGCTTCATGGCCCGGTACAAGGCCGCTGCCGGCTTTGCGATCGAGACGCTCAACGCCGCGCCCCCCACCATTGCGCCAGGGCAGCGCGTGGCCGGGGCCTGAGCCCTTGTGCGGCGGCAAGGGCCGCGAGTCGCCATAATCGGCCCTTGCCCCTGGCAGCCATCCCCAGATTTACATCACAGACCCAGCAGGAAGACCCCATGCCGATCCAATCCATTCTGAAATCCACCGTGGTGGCACTGGCGATCGTGGGCAGCGGTTCGCTCTTTGCGCAGGGCGCGCCCCTGAACACAGCGGCGTTCGACGCCCTGATTGCGCAAGGCCCCGTCGCCGACGCCGCGACCATCGCATCGAGCACCTGGGCCAGCAAGATCAAGCAGGCCGGCACGCTGCGCCTGGGCAGCACCCAGACCTCCAATCTGTTTTCCCTGCTCAACGAGAAGGACGGCAAGATCCGCGGCTTCGACGCAGGCCTGGCCCAGCTGCTCACGCGCTACATCCTGGGCGATGCGTCCAAGTACCAGTTCGCGCAGGTCACCTCGTCCACGCGCGAGCAGGTGCTGATCAACAACCAGGCGGACATGGTGATTGCCACCTACTCCATCACCCCTGCCCGTGCCGAGAAGATCTCGTTTGCCGGCCCCTACTACACCTCGCAGGCCGGGGTGCTGGTCAAGGCAAGCAACAAGACCGTGCAGTCGTACAGCGATCTGGGCGGCAAGAAGGTCGCCACGCAGGCCGGCTCCACGGGGCCTGCCATCCTGGCGCAGCACGCGCCCAAGGCGGTCGTGCAGGAGTTCCAGACGCACCAGGAAGCGCTGGACTCCCTGCGCCAGGGCCGCGTGGACGCCTATGTGACCGACTACACCCTGCTGCTCAACACCCTGAGCCTGGGCACCGGCGACGCGCGGCTGGCGGGCGCGCCCTTCGGCACGCAGGATTCCTATGGCATCGGCCTGCCCAAGGGCTCGGACGGCGTGGCCTTCATCAACGCCTTCCTGAAGAAAATCGAAGCCGACGGCACCTGGGCCAAGCTGTGGACCATCTCCATCGGCCAGCGCACCGGCAGCACGGCCGTTCCCACGCCGCCCGCCCTGCCCTGAGCGATGGGTGACGTCTCCAGACTCCTCGCCGACCACGGGCCTGCCTTCTGGCAGGCCCTCTTGCTGACCTGGAAGCTCACCGCGTTCTCGTTCCTGCCCGGCTTCCTGCTGGGCGTGGTCGTCACGGTGCTCCGGTTGCTTCCGCTGCCGCCGCTGCGCTTCGTGCTGACGGGCTACGTCGAGATCTTCCGCAACATCCCCAGCGTGGCGCTGCTGATCTTCATCGTGTTCGCGCTGCCCGATCTCAACGTCGTGATCGACTATGAGCCCAGCGCGGTCCTGGCCCTGGCGCTGGTCTGCTCCGCGTTCACGGCGGACTATCTGCGCGCGGGCATCAACACCATTGCCGGCAGCCAGATCGAGGCCGCGCTCAGCCTGGGCATGCGGCCCATGCAGATCATCTCGGCCGTGGTGCTGCCGCAGGCGCTGCGCTCGGTGGTGCAGCCGATGACGTCGCTGCTCATTGCGCTGATGCTGTCCACCTCGCTGGCATCCCAGGTGCCGCTGGCGGGCCGGGAACTCACCTCGCTCGTGTCCAAGATCGCCAACGACTCCGCTGCCGGCATGGCCGCCTTCGCCGTGGCCGCCGCGATGTACGTGGCCACCGGATTGCTGATCGCCTGGGCGGGCGCCATCCTGGAAAAGAAGCTGCGGATACTGCGATGAGCCGTTCTCTGGAAGACATTCTGTTTGGCGCACCCAGCCCGCAGGCCCGGCGGGTCACGCAGGTGGCCAGCCTGATCGCGGCGGCCCTGCTGCTGGCGCTGGCCGCGGGCATCGCGCTGCGCTTTCATTCGGCAGGCCAGCTCGAGGCCCGGTTCTGGGAATTCTTCGCCTGGCCCACCACCTGGGCCTTTCTGGCCAAGGGCCTGCTCGGCACGCTGGCATCGTCGGCCATGGCCGCCGTGATTGCGCTGGCCCTGGGGCTGGTGCTGCTGGCGGGGCGCCTGGCGCGGCCCCGCATCGTGCGCTGGCCCAGCGTCGCCGTCATTGAATTCCTGCGCGGCACGCCCACGCTGCTGCTGATCTATGTGTGCTTTCTGGTGCTGCCCGCCGCCGGCATCAAGCTGAGCACCTACTGGATGCTGACCCTGCCCATAGGCCTGAGCACCGCCGCCGTGGTGGCCGAGGTCTACCGCGCGGGCGTGCTTGCCGTGCCACGCGGCCAGACCGATGCCGCGCGAAGCCTGGGACTGACCGAGGTACAGGTCTTCCGGCTCGTCGTCTTCCCCCAGGCGGTGCGCTTCATCGTGCCGGCGCTGGTCGCGCAACTGGTCATCGTGGTCAAGGACACCACCTTCGGCTACATCGTCACCTACGGCGAGCTCATGCAGAACGCCAAGGTGCTCATTGCCAACTACCACGCGCTGGTGCCCGTGTACCTGGTGGTGGCGGTGCTCTACTGCCTTGTGAACTACGCGATATCCAGGGCGAGCAGGCGGCTGAACCGGCCCGTGCACTGAGGCCCGCCAGTGCCTGCCCTCAGGGAAGGCTCAGATCCATGCCGAGCATCCTGGCAAGGCCGAAGGTGAAGGCCAGCACGCACAGCAGCAGCAGCGTGAAGACGGCAGCGATCTTGCCGCCCGCAATGAGCAGCTCGCGCCTGTCCGCCCCCTTCTTCTTGCCTTGGTCGTAATGCCACTTGATGGCGAAGAACATGGCCGTGCCGAACACGAGCGCCTTGAACGTGACGAAGACTACGGGGATCCAATCGATCATTTTGAGAACTTCCAGCCAATGACTTGGCACTGTCCACGGTGGGGAGCCCCCCTCCCGGACATGAGAGGCAGAGCGTCAGCAACGGCCATGCAAGCACGGTGCTGCCACACCTTGTGGCGCATACTACCCAAAAGCAATTTCCATACATGGACCCCAACATCGCTGCTGAAAACCATGCAAGATGACTCTTTGCCAAGCTGGCTGCCGCGCCTGGCCGTGCAGCGCGGCCCCCGTTTTCTGCAGATTGCGGATGCCTTGCAGGCAGCGGTGGCGGACGGATCGCTGAAACCGGGTGACCGCCTGCCTCCGCAGCGCCTGCTGGCAGCGCAGCTGGATGTGGACCTGACGACCATCACCCGCGCCTACGACGAGGCCCGGCGGCGCCACCTGCTGGAGGGACGCGGCGCGCGAGGCACCTATGTCGCGGCGCCGAAGGTCGAATGGAGCTCGGTGCTCGACCTGAGCATGAACACCCCGCCACCGCCCGAGGGCGTGGACTTCGACGACATGCTCAAACAGGGCTTGTCGCAGGTATTGATGAGGGCCGATGCCCAGCTGCTGATGACCTACCACCTGGGCGGGGGCAGCGATTCCGACCGCAAGGCCGCAGCCCAATGGCTGGAGCCGATGTTTGGGAGTCTGGATGACCGGCAGATCGTTGTCTGCCCCGGGGCGCAGGCGGCGATCGCCGCCCTGATTCTTGCGCTGACCGCGCCGGGCGACGTGATCCTGGCGGAGCCCGCCAGCTATCCCGGCCTGCGTGCCGCAGCGGCCCAGTTCGGCCGGCGCATCCTGGCGGTGCAGGCGGACAGGCAGGGGATGGTGCCGGAGATGCTGGAGCAGGCCTGCCGCGAGCACAGGCCGGCGCTGGTCTATCTCAATCCGACATTGCAGAACCCGACCGCCATCACCATGTCGGAAGACCGGCGCAAGCAGCTGGCCAGCGTGGCCAGGCGCTGCCAGGTGCGCATCGTCGAGGACGACCCCTACTGGCTGCTGGCCGACGCCCCGCCGCCGCCCATTGCCGCATTCGCCCCGCAGCAGGTGTACTACATCTCGACCCTGTCCAAATGCCTGACGCCCGGCCTGCGCGTGGCCTTCGTGCTCATGCGCGACCCGCATGAACGCCAGCGCTTCCTGGTGGCGCTCAGGTCCTTTGCGCTGATGGCCACCCCCGTGACGGCCGCGCTGGCCACGCAGTGGATCCTCGATGGTTCGGCCGGGCAATTGATGGACGGCGTGCGCAAGGAGGCGCGCCTGCGCCACCGGATGGCCAGGGACATCCTGGCGGGGCGGTACAGCGGCGCCGGGGACGGCCTGCATGTATGGCTGGAGCTGCCGGGGTACTGGACTTGCGCTCAGCTGGCACGTGCCGCCGACAGCGAGGGCATCGCCGTCACGCCCGCGCAGGCATTCGCCACCGGCAGCGAATCCGTGAATGCCATCCGCATCTCCCTGGGCAGCATCAAGGACCGTGGACGCCTGCACGCCGGTCTTCAACGGCTGTCCCATCTGCTTGCACGGCTGCCGGAGTCGTTCAGCGCTGCCGTGGTGTAGCCGCGCCGGTCGTGGGAGCGCGGCTTGCGGCCGCAGCCGCAATCGCAATCGCGAGCGCAGCCACGACCAGCACTGCCGCGACTGCGAACGTGATCCGCATCGCGTGGGCAATGGCCCCGGGATGCGCCGCGGCGATGTCGGCCGTCCCTGACGCGAACGCGAACACCATCCCCATCACGGATGCGCCGGTGACGAGCCCAAGGTTGCGCGACAGCCCGAGCATGCCCGACATCACGCCACGCTGGTCCGCAGCGACATCGGCCATGACGGCCGTGTTGTTGGCGGCCTGGAACAGCTGGTAGCCAGGGGTCAGGACGGCGATGGCGGCAACGTAGCCCGCAACACCGAACATCGCCGCAAGCACGGACAGGGCGAATGCGCCCGCCGCCATGGCGATGAGTCCGGCGATGACCATGGGGGCAGCGCCCAGGCGATCGACGACACGGCCGGCCGGGACACCGCTCAGGATGGCGATGAACGGGCCCACCGACATCACGAGCCCGACCGTGGTTTCGTCAAGCCCGAGCCCGCGAGACAGATAGAACGGCCCGACCACCAGCGTCGCCATCATCACCGTCGAGACGAGCGCATTCATGGCCAGGCTCGCGCTGAAGCCCGGATCGCGGAACCGCTCCAATCGGATCAATGGCGATGCGGCTGCCGCCTGGGCCCTCGCGAAGAGCACGACGCCGAAGGCCGCAGCCGACAGCAAAGCCCCGTTGAGCGAACCGAAGCTTGCGCGCCCCAGCGTCATGGCGAGTGCATAGGCCACAAGCGTCAGAGCGAGCAGCAAGGTGCCCAGGTGGTCGAAGCGCGCCCGATCCGCCTGCGCCCCTTGGCGATGCACGGGCAGGTATCGATGCGCGAGAAGGAATGTCAGGACGCCCAGCGGCAGGTTGATGAGGAAGATGGCCCGCCAGCCGGGTCCGGCGATCAGATATCCGCCGAGTGCTGGACCGAGGGTGGTGCCCATCGCGGACATCGTTCCGAGCAGGCCCATCGCGCTACCGGTCCTCGCCTTCGGAACCGTCTCGGCGACCAGCGCCATGGAGAGGGCCATCATGATGGCCGCGCCCAGGCCCTGCACCGCCCGGGCGGCAATCAGCAGCCAGAGAGTGGGAGCCAGGCCGCAAAGGACCGAGGCCAGCGTGAACAGGACGATGCCGGCCAGCAGCAGCCGTCGGCGGCCCAGGACATCGCCAAGCCGGCCGGCGCTGACGGTCAGGGCGGTGATGGCCAGCAGATAGGCCAGGACGATCCACTGGACCTGCTGGAAGGACGCGTTGAACGCCTGCGCGAAGGTGGGCAATCCCACGTTGGCGATGCTGGTGCCCAGCGAGGACAGCAGCATGGACAGCGAAAGGCTGGCCAGCACCCACCGGACCGGCGGCCCCTGTTGCGCACTGCCGGCCCCTGCCCCACCTGTTCCGGCACCGATCGGTTTCGACGTGGACTTCATCTTTGGCGACTCCCATATTCAAGTTCTCAGGAGCCTAGTGCCGTGCCTGGCATGGCGGAAGGCGCACTGCTCTCACTTTATTCATGCGTTTGACGCCATGTCGCTACCCGCTGTGCTACGGTCAATCCATGCCGAAGCCCGATCTCAACCTGCTTGTCACCCTGGATATGCTCCTTGCGGAGGGAAACGTTGCGCGCGCGGCCCAGCGGTTGCGGCTGAGCCCGTCGGCAATGAGCCGGGCGCTGGCGCGGCTGCGTGAGACCACCGGCGATCCGCTGCTGGTCAGGGCCGGGCGGGGTCTCGTTCCCACACCGCGAGCGCTTGAGCTGCGCGATCGGGTCAGCCAGCTGGTGCAGGACACGGAAGCTGTTCTGCGCCCTGCCGGGCAGCCCGACCTCGGACAACTGGTGCGCACGTTCACGCTGCGCACCAGCGAAGGCTTCGTGGAGAATTTCGGACCGGACCTCATTGCCCGCGTGGGCCAGCAAGCGCCCGGCGTACGGCTTTGCTTCGTGCAAAAGACCAACAAGGACAGCGGCCCGCTTCGCGACGGGACGGTCGACCTGGAAACCGGCGTTGTCGCAAGCACGATAGGTCCGGAGGTGCGCGCGCAGGCGCTGTTCCGAGACCGTTTCATCGGCGTCGTGCGCCAGGGCCATCCGCTGGGCCAGGGCGAGATCACACCCGCGCGCTATGCGAGCGGCAGGCATATCCTGGTGTCCCGGCGGGGGCAGGAAAAGGGGCCCATTGATGAAGCCTTGAATGCGCTCGGCCTGCAGCGGCAGATCGTTGCGACCGTCGGCGGCTTTTCCAGCGCGCTGGCCCTGGCCCGCGCCAGCGACCTGATCGCCAGCGTTCCCGAACGGCACACCGGCAACCTGCGCGCGCAAATGCACAGCTTCCCCCTTCCGGTCTCCATGCCGCAGATCACGGTTTCATTGCTCTGGCATCCCAGGCTGCATGCCGATGCTGCGCACCGCTGGCTGCGCGGGTGCGTACGGGAGATTTGCGCAAAGGCTGATTCGCCATGAGCGCCCGCAGCCAGCGGGCTGCCATCGCCGCTCCCATGCACCCATGCAGATACCCATGCAGATGGGCCAGCCCATCAGCAGACCAAGGCTAACCAGCGCCAGATGCAGCAGGCGCTGGAGGCCGGGATGGTTACATATGCAACAACGGGTTGCACACCTACGTGGACCGTCCCGCGCAGGCCATACCATCGCCGGCCTACAACACAGAAAGGCGCGAGGTTATGCAGGAGAGTTCTCTGGAGTGCTTCCTCTATCACAGTCAGTTGGCACCAGGGGCCGACACCACCTGCATCGCGGGCATCATCAAGACCGCACGCTCGTTCAACGGGTCGGCCGGGATCACGGGCATGCTGGTTTTCGACGGGGAACGTTTCTTTCAGTATGTCGAAGGGCCGGCACGGCAATTGGGTTTGCTGGTGGAGTCCATCTCGCGCGACGAAAGACATATCAACTTCACGCCGATGTTCCCGCAAACGCGCATTGATCAAAGGCGTTTCGCCAAGTGGTCCATGGCCTATGTGATTGTGGAAGATACAGAACATCTGGGCACGATTTCCAAGCTTGAAGGCCCTGGTGCGCTGGCCAAATTGCAGGAGCTGTTGCCGCTGCTGGATGTTCAGTAATTCCTTGGGCCAAAGCGGAGCGGGATTTTCATGATGTGGGTTCACTGAGGCAGGAAATCGATGCTCACCCGTTGGACTACCGAATCCGAGAAAGAGCAACTGCTCGGACTTCAGACCGCTGAAATCCTGGACATGACCGCCAGACGGGAATTTCAGCGCATCACCCAGCTGACCAGCCAGATGTTCATGGTGCCGATTGCCATCATCACGGTTCTGGACGAGCACAGGCAATGGTTCAAGGCGCCCGTAGGTGTGGACATGGACGGCAGCCTGCGCACGGACGCCTTCTGCGACCACACCATCAGAAACGAAGGAATCATGGTGATTCCTGACACGCACCTTGACCGCAGGTTCTCAGGCAATGCGCTGGTAACCGGCCAACCGAACATCAGGTTCTATGCCGGCGTTCCCCTGATCATGAAATCCGGCCATGCCATCGGCAGCCTGTGCATCATCGATACCCGACCCAGAACCTTCTCTGAAGAGCAAGGCCGGCAACTGGCCGCCATGGC
Organism: Delftia sp.; assembly: GCF_059499305.1. Lineage (NCBI taxonomy): Bacteria > Pseudomonadati > Pseudomonadota > Betaproteobacteria > Burkholderiales > Comamonadaceae > Delftia > Delftia sp. The sequence goes on along the minus strand of NZ_JCABYI010000020.1, from coordinate 78,132 downwards.
TGCGATAGTGCAGGCTCAGATCCAATACCATCACAGCATTGGAAAAGTAGACGAGGTCACGGGCTTGCACAATCGCTCGCAGCTCCAGTCCGACCTGAACAGCCTTTGCATTGTGGCCCCGCAGGAGGCACGCAGCCTGGTATTGATGGAAGCGATCAACCATTGCAGCCTGCTGGAAATGAGCAATGCGCTGGGCTTGAACTATGTCGAGCAGCTCCTGCGTGACATTGCGAAGGCCGTCACGGACATGACGGGGCCGCACGCAACCGTGTACCACGTGGGCTTGGCCAGGTTTGCCTGGATCATCAGCGCGGGCAGGCAAGAAGATGAAGAGGCCCTGGTCAGGCAATTGCTGAAACACCTGCAAAAGCCCATCACCAGTGCCGATCTCCGGTTCGAACTTCAGCCCCGGGCAGGCGTGGTGCGGTTCCGCCTGGCCCAGGCCGAGGTCGATGATGTCATTCGCAAGGCCATGGTGTCCGTGCAGCAGGCTGGCCACAACCATCGGTCACTTCACCGCTATGAGGAGAACGAGGACAGCCGCCAGCGAAGATCCTATCGGCTATTGCGGGACTTTGGGCATGCGCTGGACAAGGGGCAGCTGCGGCTGGTGTACCAGCCCAAATTCGACAACCGCAGTTTCAGCTGCAAGGGGCTGGAGGCTCTCATCCGCTGGAAGCACCCGGAAATGGGGGAAATCCCGCCCAGCGAATTCATCCCCCTGGTGGAAGCCACGCCGTTGATCCATGGCCTGACGCGGTTCGTGATCAAAACGGCGCTGGCGCAGGTTGCGGCCTGGAAAGCGGAAAGTCTCGACCTCCAGGTCTCCATCAATGTCTCGCCGCGCAATCTGGACGAGGTCGATTTTCCGGACTACCTCAACGCCATGTGCAGTCAATATGGCGTTGCCCTGGAAAATATCGTGATCGAGTGCACCGAAAGCGATGTGCTGACAGGCCATGGCACGGTCCAGGCGCTTCAGCACATCAGAAAACTCGGAATCCAGGTCGCACTGGATGATTTTGGTGCCGCCTACTCCAATCTTGCGTCACTCAAGAATCTGCCTGCCGAGATATTGAAGATAGACCGCTCCATGGTCTGCGACGTCGATACCAATGAACGGGCGCTGGCCGTGCTCAAATCCATCATGACCATGGCCTCGGACCTTGGCTACCGCCTTGTGGCAGAAGGCGTTGACAGCGCCGAAGTCTTCGATCTGCTGGTTTCGCTGGGGTTCGATGAGATACAGGGCTACTATTTCAGCAGGCCCATGGAGGCATCGGAAATCAGGAAATTCGTCGAAGAGCGCAATCGATACGCACAGGGGAAATGAAGGGCCTTGCCCATGGCATGCCGGGCGCAGGCGCAGGCAATTGGCGGGACGACTGTAGGCAGTCTCCTCACCGTGGCGCTGGTTCAGGCATTGCCCTGCCTTGCAGACAACAGCAATGGAAAGCAGCTCTACCTGTCCAGATGCGCCATGTGCCACGGGGTAGACGCCAAGGGTACGGGCCCGCTGGCCAACAAGAGCAATCCACCCACCCCCGACCTGGCGACCGCCGCGTTCAGAAAAAGGCTCCATGACTATCCGGGCGTGATCGTCTCGTCCGTCATTCTTCGCCCCAATGGCGACCTGATTCCCAGGACCTTGCGGGAAAACGGGGTGAAGGTGCCGCCCCATGCCTGGACCGTGAAGGATTTCCGCGACCTCAATGAATACTTCAGTGGCCTGGTTGCGAAGAAGTAGCCCTATATATCGAGTTTCTGCGCGCGCATATGCTCGCGCACCGCATCGACCAGGATGCTGGCCAGCCGGTCCACGGGCGCTGGCGCATCGAGCGTGGCACGGCCCAGGATCAGATCCATGGACGGCAGGGCCGGCAGGCCCAGGGCCTGCGCATCCAGCGGCTTGACGTGCGCGGGCAGGCCGAACGGCGTGCGCACGGACAGGCCCAGGCCTGCAGCCGTGGCGGCCCAGACGGCGGACAGGCTGGCACTGTTGAAGGCATGGCGCCAGGCCATGCCCTTCTTGTCCAGCGCAGCCGTCACGATGTCGCGCAAGGGGCAAGGCGCATCGAGCATGGCCAGGGGCAGCACGTCGTCGTCCTGCGCTGCACCACTGCGCCAGCGTGCCCAGCCGGCGTCGGCCGCGTCCATGGATGCCGGGCCAATCCACTGGAGCGGCAGCCGCATGATGTGCTCCCCATGCACGCACGCGTGGTTCACGCCCGCATCCCATAGCAGGGCCAGGTCGAATTGCCCGAGGGCGATGCGCTCGCGCAGTTCATCGCTGCGGGCCACGCTGGCTTCGATGTGCACATGGGGATGGGCGCGCGCGAACTGCCCCAGCACATGGGGCAGCACGCTTTCGCCCAGGTCCTCCTGCAGGCCCAGGCGCACCAGGCCGCGCAGTTCGCTGCCGCGCACGGCCGCCACGGCGCGGTCGTTGAGTTCGAGCAGGCGCAGCGCGTAGCCGCGCAGGGTTTCTCCGGCCTCCGTCAGCACCAGCCCCCGGCCGGACTTGCGCAGCAAGGGCGTGCCGCATTGGGATTCCAGCTTCTTGAGCTGGGCGCTGACGGCCGAGGTGGAGCGGCCGAGCTTGTCCGCGGCGCGGGCGAAACTGCCCAGTTCGACGCCGGTGCAAAACGTGCGCAGCACATCCAGGTCATAGAGCACACGTGTCATTGCCAAGCCTTCATCGTGCTGAAAAACTGGATTGTAGATACGAAATTATGTGATTTTCAGGATGGCTGGGGCTGACCATACTGCCGGCCATGACCTCCTCTCCTGCCGGCCGCAGCGCCAATCCCAGCCCCTTGGCTTCCCCCCACCCGCCCCGCCACCGATGGAAGGTGCTGGCCGCTGGCGTCATCGCCAACGCCGCGTTTTCCGTGGCTTTCAGCGGCATCCCCATGACGGCCATCCTCATGCGTTCGGGCTACCAGCTGGACACGCAGACGCTGGGCCTGGCGCTGGGGCTGATGGGCCTGGGCATTGCGCTCAGCGAACTGCCCTGGGGCCTGCTGACGGACCGCTGGGGCGACCGGCCAGTGCTACTGCTGGGCCTGTGCGGCACGGCCTTGGCCCTGGCGGCGATGGCGCTCTGGGCCTCGCCATCGCCGGACCATATCCCTTCGTTCGGCCTGCTGGCCGGCGGGCTGGTGCTGGTGGGGCTGCTGGGCGGCAGCGTCAACGGTGCCAGTGGCCGGGCCGTCATGGGCTGGTTTGCCGAAGGCGAGCGCGGCCTGGCCATGAGCATCCGCCAGACCGCCGTGCCCTTGGGCGGCGCCATTGGCGCCCCCTTGCTGACCGGCCTGGCCACGCATGCAGGCTTTGCCGCCGTCTATGGCGTGCTGGCGGCGCTGTGCCTGGCGGCGGCGGTGTTTGCAGCGCTGTGGATTCAGGAGCCATCGCATGCCCCGGCCTCAGGCAAGGCCGCTGCGCCAGGCCGGGCCGGGCCATCCGCGCCAGGGCCCCTGCGCGATCGGCAAGCCTGGCGCATGGCCGCCGGCATCGGCATCCTGTGCGCCCCGCAGTTCGCCGTGCTCTCGTTCGGAACGGTGTTTCTGCATGACCATGCCCACCTGGGGCTGGGCGTGGCGGCGGCTGTCATGTCGGCCGTGCAGCTCGCCTCCATGGCCCTGCGCATCTGCAGCGGCCGCTGGACCGACAGGCGCCAGAACCGCCCGGCCTTTCTGCGCGCCTGCTGCCAGCTCACCCTGGCGTTGTTCGCGGGCATGGCGGCCCTGAGCTGGAGCAGCCATCCGGGCGCATCGGCAGTGTCGCCCGCCATGGGCCTGGTGCTGATGGTGATGCTGGGCGTGTGCGGTATCTGCGTGTCCGCCTGGCACGGCGTTGCCTACACGCAGCTGGCCGGGCTGGCCGGCGCGGCCCGCGCGGGCACGGCGCTGGGCATGGCCAATACCTCGGTGTTCGCGGTGTGCTTCCTGGTGCCGCTGGCCATTCCGCACTTGCTGTCGGCCCAGGGCTGGGGGCTGGTCTGGGCCTGCGCGGCGGCCTGCGCGGGCTGGGCCATGCATCTGTTTGCACGGGCCGGGGTGGCCGGCAACCCCGGGGCCACGCAGGGGGCGTTATTGAACGAGAATACCGGCTGTCTTCCCACGGCCTCCTCGCACCGACCATGACCATCGCCCACTGGCTTGTTTTCTGCGGCGTCTCGCTGCTGATGTGCTTCACTCCCGGCCCGGCAGTGCTGCTGGCCATCTCCAACTCGGTGGACGTGGGCGCCAGGCGAACGGCCCTGAGTTCGCTGGGCAGCTCGGTGGGCATCTTCGTGGTTTCCGGGCTGGCCATGATCGGCATGGGCACCATTCTCAGCATGTCGGCCCACGCATTTCTGGTCATGAAGGTGGCAGGCGCCATGTACCTGATCTGGCTGGGCGTCAAGCGCTGGCGCAGCAAGGACGCGCTGCTGGGCAGCGACGCCGGCCTGGCGCCTGCCCACCGGCGTGAACGCGGGAACTGGCAGTTGGTGGCGCAGGGCCTGGGCGTGTCGCTGACCAATCCCAAGGCCATCCTGTTCTTCTCCGCGCTGTTCCCGCAATTCGTCATCCCGGGCGAGCCACTGCTCACGCAGTACCTGGTGCTGACCACCACGTTCGCGGTCTGCGCCCTGATCTCGCACGCCTGCTATGTGCTGCTGATCTCCATGATCAAGGGCCACGTGCTGGCGCACGCCAGGCTGTTCAACCGCATCGTGGGCGGCACCTTCATCGCGCTGGGCCTGGGATTGCTCAGGACGCGGCACAAGCTGGGCTGAGTGCGGGCCAGGGCTTCGCACTGGCCGTTCAACAGCTGTCGTATCAACCCGGCAAGCCCAGCCGCTCGCTCACCACCCGCTTGATCAGCTGCTCTGCAAAGCGCGTGACGCGGGTGGACGGGCGTGCGCGCGGAATGGCCAGCACCAGGCGGTTGCGCACGACGGGCGAGATGATCTGCGCGATCGACAGCTGCGAAGGCGAGGCCGTGCCCTGGATGGCGCTCAGCGGCAGCACGGAGTCGCCCATGCCCCGGGCCACCAGCGAGAGCACGGTGTGCACGGAATCGACCTCGGCCAGCATGTGCAGCGGCAAGCCGCGCGGCACGGTGTAGCTCTCCAGCAGCTTGCGCAGCGCGTTGGGGCCGCGCGCCATGACGAGCTTGCGCTGGGACAGCGCCGCCATGCGGACCTTGGCGGGCAGCGCATGCCTGCTGACCAGCACCAGCGGCTCGCGCAGCAGGGTCTCCGTGGTGATCTGCGGCGAGTGCGGGGGATCGAACAGCAGGGCCATGTCCACGCGCCCGGCGATCAGCCATTCGCGCAGGCTGATGCTCAGGTTCTCCTCGATGGAGATGGTGACGTCGGGGTACTGCTGCAAAAAGCCCTGCACCAGGTCTGCGGCGATGGAGCGCGCCACCCAGGGCGGCAGGCCGATGCTGATGCGCCCGCGCGGGCTGCGCAGCCGGTCCTGCATGTCCGATTCGGCCTGCGCGGCCAGCGCAAAGATGCCGGCCGCATGCTGCAGCAGCGCCTGGCCCGGCTCGGTCAGCACCACGCCGCGCCCGGTGCGCTCCAGCAGCCGCTGTCCCAGCTCCCCCTCCAACAACAGCACCTGTCGGCTGAGGGCCGGTTGCGACAAATGCAGGGCGGCGGCGGCGCGGCTGAAGCTGCCGGCCTCGGCCACCGCAGCGAAATAGCTCAGGCGCGTCAGGTCCATGGTTCTCCTTGGCAAGGGCTTTCAGCATGCTTTTGGCTGATAGCAGGTATCAGCCAAGTCTATGCCTCATTCGCGGCGAGCCCGCCCACAATCGCCACAAGCCTTCGCTGTCGCTGCCTTGTTGCAAAGCCCCATGCCTGAACTCACCTACGCCCTGTCCCCCTCCAAGCCCGCGCTGCAGCTGCCTGCGGGCGCCTGCGATACCCATGTGCATGTGTTCGGTCCCGGCACCCAGTTTCCCTATGCGGCCGGGCGCAGCTTCACCCCGGCGGACGCGGGCAAGCACACGCTGTTTGCACTGCACCGCCACCTGGGCGTGTCGCGCTGCGTGATCGTGCAGTCCGCCTGCCACGGCCTGGACAACAGTGCGGTGCAGGACGCGATTGCCGCCGGTGGCGGCAACTACCTGGGCGTGGCGCTGGTGGCCGCCGATGTGTCCGATGGCGAGCTGGCGCGGCTGGCGGGTGCGGGGTTCCGGGGCGTGCGCTTCAACTTCATGCGGCACCTGGCCGGCGCCCGCATTGAAGACGTTCTGGCACTGACCCCGCGCCTGGCCGCGGCCGGCCTGCATCTGCAGGTGCATTTCGAAAGCAGCCTGGTGCATACGGTGGGCCGGCAGTTGCAGGCCAGTGCCGTGCCCGTGGTGATCGACCACATGGGGCGCGTGGATGCGCGCCTGGGCGCAGGGCATGCAGATTTCCAGGCGCTGATGCAGCTGCTGGCCGACCAGCCGCAGTTCCACGTCAAGGTCAGCGGCGTGGACCGCATAGACAGCCAGCCGCCCTATGCCCAGGGCAAGCCGCTGGCGCGCCTGCTGGTGGAGCGCTTTCCCACGCAGTGCCTGTGGGGCACGGACTGGCCCCACCCCAACCACACGCACGTGCCCGACGACGGCCTGCTGGTCGATGCGCTGGCCGACATCGCGCCCACGCCAGCGCTGCGGCAGGCCCTGCTGGTGGACAACCCGCAGCGGCTGTACCGGTTCTGAGGACCGCAGACGGCGCCTGTCGCCTGTGGCTCATCGCCGGTCGCCCTGCCCACAGATACCCATAAAAGGAGACATCCATGACAAGCATCCCTTCCACCCGCCGCAGGCGCTGCCTGTCCATGGCGCTGGCGGCCCTGGCGCCCCTCGCTGCCCTGGTTTGCGCCGCATGGCCCGCGCTTGCGCCCGCGCAGCCGCAGATGACGCGCATCGTCGTGGCCTTTCCGCCGGGCGGCCCGGTGGACTTCGTGGCGCGCACGCTGGCCGAGCAGTTGGGCAAGGAGCTGGGCAGCATCGTCGTGGTCGAGAACAAGGCCGGTGCCAACGGCGCCATTGCGGCCGAATACGTATCGCGCGCGCAGCCGGACACGCGCACGCTGTGGCTGACCAGCGTGGGCGCCGTGGCCATCAACCCGGCGCTGTACCCCAAGCTCGGCTACAAGCCGGCCACCGACCTCGCACCGGTGTCGCTGGTGGTCAGCAACGTGGAGATGCTGGTGGTCAACGCCAAGGCGCCCTACGGCAACGGCGCGCAGTTCGTGGCAGCCGCACGCCAGGCCCGTACACCGCTGACCATGGCCTCGTCCGGCACAGGCAGCGTGCCGCACCTGGCCATGGAATTGCTCAAAGAGCATGCGGGCATCCAGCTCGCCCACATTCCCTACAAGGGCGCCGCGCCCGCCATCACGGATGTGGTGGCGGGCCATGTCGATGGTTTCTTTGGCGACATTCCCGGGCTGATCGGACAGATCTCCGCCGGCAAGCTCAAGCCCGTTGCCATTGCCGCCAGCCGGCGCCACCCGCGCTTTCCCGAGGTCAGGACCTTTGCCGAGATCGGCATCACCGGCGTGGATTCGGACAACTGGTACGCCCTGTTCGCCCCCAAGGGCACGCCAGCGGCCGAGACCGAAAAAATGAGCCAGGCCGTGCAGCGGGCGCTGAACACGCCCTCGGTCAAAAGCCGCCTGGAAGCCTCTGGCACCGAAGTCGTGGGCAGCACGCCGGCCGAGCTGGCCAGGGCGCTGCAGGCCGACACCCTCAAATGGAGCCGCGTGGTACGCGCCAACGGCATCACCCCCGACTGAAGCGAGCCCCCATGAGAATCCAACCCGTACTCCCCGGAACCCGCCCCGAACTGGCGGCTGTGGAATCGCGCATCCTGGCCGAACGCGGCCGCATTTCCGAGCTGTACCAGGTGCTGCTCAACAGCCCGCCCATCGCCCACGGATGGGAGCAGATGCTGTCGGCCGTACGCAATCGCAGCAGCCTGGATGCAGGGCTGCGCGAGCTGGTCATCCTGCGCGTGGCCGTGCTCAACGGCGCGCCCTATGAATTCAATGCCCATGTGCCCCATGCCCACAAGGCGGGCAAGAGCGATGCGGCCATCGAGGCGACCCGCAGCATCCCCTGCGCCGCAGATGCGCCGTGGACCGAGCAAGAGCACCTTGCCATCCGCCTGACCGATGCCATGACGCGCGACATCACCGTCGCCGACGCGCTGTTCGCCCAGGTGCAGGCCCGCTTCAGCGCGCAGGAGCAGGTGGACCTGGTGGCCACCATCGCGGCCTACAACATGGTCTCGCGCTTTCTCACCGCATTCCATATCGGGCACTGAAGGCATGGCTGATTCCCGCATACCTGCCGACTGCCTGCTGCTGCGATGGACGATGGCAGCGCCCTGCCTGGCAAGCGCCAAGGCACTCGCAAGAAGCGCCTACGGTCCTGCGTTTGGCGACGCCCTCACCCAGGCGGCAGGCCTGGGCGTGCGCCTGACCGCCCAGCGATTCGCCTGGTCGGCCAGCACGGGGCGCATCTACGTCTATGTGGAGCTGCCGGGCCGCATGGGCGTCTCGCGGCCTGCAGTGCTTGCCGTGCAGGCGGCGGCGCAGGCCATGCTGCCGGCCGCATCAAACCTTGCGGCGTCCAGGCTGACGCTGGCCTTCGACCGGCCCGGCGCCTCGCACGGGCAGCAGCGCCATGCCCACTACACGGTGGAGATGGACCCGGCCGAAGGCTGGGCGCCCGAGATCTTTCGCTGGTACGACGAAGAACACATGCCGGGCCTGGCCGCCGTGCAGGGCAACATCCATTCACGCCGCTACCTGAACCACGACGGCGGCCCGCTGTCCCTGGCCTGCTATGACCTGCAAAACCCCGGCGTGCTGGGCAGCCCGGCCTGGCTGCAGGTGCGCGCCACGGCCTGGAGCGACATCACGCGGCCGCATTTCACGCACACCGTGCGCACCATGTTCGCGACCGTGGACGCGGGGGATGGGGCCTGGCCGCCCTATTGAGCGCCCTATTGAGTGCCCTATTGACCGCCCTGCCCGGGAATCAGCAGCAGCTTGCCCACGCTCTGGCCCGACTCCATGCGCCGGTGCGCCTGCGCGGCCTCGGCCAGCGGCCAGGTGCTGTCGATCACGGGGCGGATGGTGCCGGCCGCCAGCGCGGGCAGCCAGCGCTGGGCAAAGCGCCGGACCATGGCCTGCTTGACTTCGGGCGGGCGCGACTTCATCACCGTGCCGAAGATCCTCAGGTGCCTGTACAGCAGCACATCCATGGGCACGGCCGCCGCCAGCGCGCCGCCCAGCAGGCCCACGCAGACCATGCGCCCGCCCATGGCCATCGAGCGCAGGTTGCGCTCCAGATACGGGGCGCCGATGAAGTCCACCACCACATCCACACCCTGGCCGCCGGTCTGCTCGGCCACCACGGCCTGGAAGTCTTCGCTGCGGTAGTCGATGAACACGTCGGCGCCAAGGCCCATGACAGCCGCCCGCTTGTCGCCGCTGGCCGTGGCGAACACGCGCGCCCCGGCCGCATGCGCCAGCTGCACCGCCGCCGAGCCCACGCCGCTGCCGGCCGCGTGGATGAGCACGGCTTCGCCAGGCTGCAGTTGGGCCAGGTGGAACAGCGCCTCATGCGCCGTCACGAAGACTTCGGCCACCGCGCCGGCATCCGTCAGCGAAAGGCCCTCGGGCACATGCATGGCCATGCGGTGGTCGATGCGCGACAGCTCGGCATAGGCGCCGCCGCCCACGATGCCCATGACGCGGTCGCCCACGGCGAAGCCCTGCACCTCGGCGCCCACTTGCACCACCGTGCCGGCGATCTCCAGGCCCATGAGGTCGGATTCGCCAAAGTGGGCGCGGCCATAGGCGCCCTTGCGGTGCGAGACATCGGCACGGTTCACGCCGATGGAGGCATTGCGCACCAGAAGGTCATGGGGCCGGACTTCGGGCCGGGCCACGTCGCGGGCCACGAGCACTTCGGGGCCGCCGAAATCGTCGAAAACAATGGCTTGCATGCGGGCGTCGTCATTCATGGCGAAAGAGTGTCCAAAAACAGGTTGAAGAAACGAATGCCCCGAGCTTACGACTGCCGCCAGCCGCTCGAACGCAGCGATTTCGCTCTACAGTGCTGCAAATCTGCATCACGCCAACCGCCATGAACTGGGATGACACCCGCATCTTTCTCGCCCTGACACGCGCCCCCTCCCTGCGCGCGGCCGCACGCACCCTGGGCGTGGACCAGGCCACCGTGGGCCGGCGCCTGAATGCGCTGGAGGCCGAGTTGGGCAGCAAGCTGTTTTTGCGCGCCAGGGATGGCTACCTGCTCACGGCCGCTGGCGAGGCAGCGCTGGGCGCGGCGCGACGCATGGAGGTCGCGGCGCTGGACCTGCGCACGCGCATCGAAGGCCTGGACGACAGCCCGGCCGGCTTGGTGCGCGTGACCAGCACCGACTCGATTGCCACCGAATTCCTGCTGCCCGCCATCGAGCGCCTGCAGCAGCGCTGGCCCGGCATCCGCGTGGACCTGGAGGTGTCCACCCAGATGCTCAACCTGGGCCGCCGCCAGGCCGACATCGCGTTTCGCAACGTCCGCCCCGAGGCGCCCGAGCTGGTGGTGCGCCGCGTGGCGGCATGGCCGGTAGGACTGTTTGCGAGTGCCGCCTATGTGGCGCGCTTTGGCGAGCCCGTGGCCGAGGACGAACTGCGCGGCCACCACCTCGTGGTCTACGGTCCCTTCCTGGAGCAGCGGCCCGTTCCCACCATGGTGGACGTGCCCGCACGCCAGGCCAGGATCGCCATGGCCGCCAACTCCAGCCTGCTGGTGCGCAAGGCCGTGGCGGCCGGCATAGGCCTGGGCGAAATGCCCGTGAGCATGGGCGAGCGCGAAGGCCTGCTGCGCATCTGGCCGCAGCGCCAGCGCTCGGACGACTACGAGGTCTGGCAGGTCATGCACCCCGACCTGCAGCGCACGGCCCGGGTGCGCGTCACGGCCGAGTTCCTGGCCCAGGCGCTGGGCGCGGAGCCTGCGTGATGCAGAGCTTGTCCAGGGCGGCGGCAATCACGGCGGCAGGGATGCAGGCATGCAGCGGGAGCCGATGATCGGCAGAACCTGCGCCAGCGCACCGGACAGGCTGCCCGGTGGCCACCGGCTTCGCCTTCAGTCTTGGGAAGCAGGCCTGGGCCTGTCCTTGCGCAGCATCTCCAGATAGAGCGCCTCCACCTTCTCGCGCGCCCAGGGCGTCTTGCGCAGGAACTTCAGGCTGGAGCTGACGCTGGGGTCCAGCGCAAAGCAGCGCACCGGAACCTGCCGCGCAAGCCCGGCCCAGCCGTAGCGGGCCTCCAGGGCAAGGACGATGGCTTCGAGCGTGACGCCGTGCAGCGGATTGCGGGGCTGGGCGACGGGAGGCGGGGTTTCTTGCATGGCGCGATTTTCGCCCGCCTTTGCAGTGCTGCGGACCGCAGCTTTATTTGTAATTACATGCAACCACGCCGTAAGTTTCTGTAGCATTGTGGCGTTCCTGGCCTTCTGCTGCACTCCCCGACCATGCCCGCCCTGTCCCTTCGCCAGAAACTGCTGGCACCGCTGGTTTTCTGCCTTCTCGCGCTGCTTGCGCTCACCCTCTTCAACGCCTACCAGGCACGCGACAAGGCCTACGAGGCCCGGCAGCAGGCGCTGCGCGACTTCGTCGATGCGGGCGACAGCCTGATTGCGGCGATTGCCGCCGAGGCCAAGGCCGGCAAGCTGACAGAGGAAGAAGCCAAGGCCACCGCCATTGCCCGCGTGGGCCAGTTGCGCTATGCAGGCGGCGCAGGCTACATCACCAGCATCACCACGGATTCCGTGGTGCTGAACAATCCCGCAAGCCCGGGCATCAACGGCAAGAACATGGGCGGCTTCCAGGATGCCAAGGGCAACTACCTGTACCGCAACATTGCCGCCGTGGGCGCGTCGGCCCAGGGCAGCGGCTACCTCACGTACTGGTGGCCCCGCCCCGGCGCCAAGGAGCCCAGCGAGAAGCTGGCCTATGCCAGGCGCTCCACGGCCTGGAACTGGGACCTGATCGCTGGCGACTATGTGGACGACATCCAGCAGGCCTTTGTCGCCACCATCACCAAGTCGGTGGCGGCGCTGGCCGTGCTGGGCGCACTGCTGTCCCTGATCGCGTGGCTGGCCACGCGCAGCGTGCTCAATGCCATTGGCGGCGAGCCGGCGGTGGCGGCCGAGATTGCCAACCGCATCGCCTCGGGCGACCTGTCGCAGTCGGGGCTGGCGGGCGCAGCCCAGGCCCCCGAAGGCAGCGTGATCGCCGCCGTGCAGCGCATGAGCGAGCAGCTGCGCCAGCTGGTGACGCGCATCCATGACACGGCCGGCGTCATCCACCGCTCGGCCGGCGAGATCGCCACGGGCAGCGTGGACCTGTCGCAGCGCACGGAGCGCCAGGCCAGTTCGCTGGAAGAAACCGCCGCCTCCATGGAGCAGCTCACGGCCACCGTGCACCAGAACGCCGAGAACGCCCAGCACGCCAGCCAGATCGCCTCGGGCGCCTGTTCCGTGGCCGAGCGCGGCGGCTCCGTGGTGGACCAGGTGGTGGCCACCATGGGCGAGATCAACAGCTCCTCGCGCCGCGTGGTGGACATCATCGGCGTGATCGACGGCATTGCCTTCCAGACCAATATCCTCGCGCTGAATGCGGCCGTGGAAGCGGCGCGCGCGGGCGAGCACGGGCGCGGCTTTGCCGTGGTGGCGGGCGAGGTGCGCACGCTGGCACAGCGCAGCGCCTCGGCCGCGCGCGAGATCAAGACGCTGATCCAGACCTCGGTGGAAAGCGTGGACGCCGGCGCCACCCTGGTGGACCAGGCCGGCCAGACCATGCGCGAGGTGGTCACCACGGTGCGCAACATCACGGGCATCGTGACCGAAATCGCCTCGGCCAGCCGCGAGCAAAGCAGCGGCATCGAGCAGGTGGGCCATGCCGTGACCGACATGGACCGCGTGACCCAGCAAAACGCCGCCCTGGTCGAGCAGTCCTCGGCTGCCACGCAGGTGCTGCAGGAAGAATCGGAGAAGCTGTCGCGCCTGACGGCTTCGTTCAAACTCTAGAGCCGGCTCTGCCCTCCCTGCCTCCCCTTTCCTTTCCTCCCCTTCTTCCATCCCCATGATCACCTGCTACCTGCGCTACATCATCGACCCGTTCAAGGCCAAGGAATTCGAGCACTACGGCAAGACCTGGATTCCGCTGGTCGAGAAGTTCGGCGGCAAGCACCACGGCTACTTCCTGCCGTCCGAAGGTGCCAACAATGTGGCGCTGGCCATGTTCAGCTTTCCCAGCATGGCGCTGTACGAGGAGTACCGCATCAAGTCCATGCAGGACCCCGAATGCCAGGCGGCCTTCCGCTACGCGGAGGACACGCGCTGCATCCTCAGCTACGAGCGCAGCTTCATGCGCCCCGTGTTCGGCTGAATCTGCCCGGCGCCGCAGCCGCCCGTCGAACGGGGCAAGCGGGCAAGCGCTGGCGGCTCGACAAATCCGGCGCCGCGCCTGCACGGGCCTACAGCAGAATGTCCGCCGTGGGGTACTTCCAGAAGTCGCGCAGCAGGTAGCTGATCGGCAGGTTCAGATTCGTGGAGTTGGGTGGAATCGGCTGCAGGAACCACTTCTCGTAGATGGGGTGGATTTCGCGGCTGGTGATGATGCGCTTCATCTCTTCATCGACCAGTTTCTTGAAAGCGGTATCGGCCTTCGGCAGCATGATCGCCAGGGGTTCGGTGGACAGGAACTTGCCCACCACCTTCAAGGCGCGTGGATCGGGCCGTGCAGCGGCCAGCCCGTTGAGAAGCACGTCATCCATCACGAACGCGTCGGCTTCGCCCTTCTCCACCATCTCCAGGGCCCTCGCGTGATCGGGGGCCTCCACAATGGTGATGCCCATCAGGCGCTGCCTGTTGGCCTGCGTCACCAGGGCCATCGGGCTGGTGCCCTTGGTGGAAACCAGCTTTTTGCCCTTGAGATCCTCCATCGCGTTGATGGTGCTGTCGGCCTTCACGAGCATCCGGGCGCCGGTGATGAAATGGGGAACCGTGAACGCCACGGTCTGGCGCCGCTGCGCGTTGTTCGTGGTCGAGCCGCACTCCATGTCGGCCTTGCCCTGCTCGATCACGGCCATGCGATTGGCGGGCGTGACCATCAGGAACTCCACCTTCATGTCCTTCCTGCCTGTCTGCTTGCGCACCGCCTCGGCCAGGCGAAGGCACAGATCCAGCGCATAACCGACGGGCTTGCCGCTGCGGGTGTCGATGTAGGAGAAGGGAACAGACGATTCCCGGTGCGCAATCACCAGCGCGCCACCGGCCTGGACCTTGTCCAGCACACCGGCTGCAGAGACACCGCTCAAGGCCGACAGGCCCAACGCACCCAACGCAATTCCCCACTGGCGAAAGATCATCTGAGTCCTTGGCTCGCAAGCGCCGGGCGGCGCCCAGCAGGTTGTGACAGGTTATACACGTATTGTTACCAGGTGCGCAAACCTGGGCTGCTGGCGGTTTCGATGGCAGCTTGGGCACTGGCTTTTCCCCCTCCCCCGTTATGGCAGGATCACCAGCACCAGAATTACCGAGGGAACTCCCATGCTGATCAACTGCGTTGCCTACGAAAACGGGGCCAAGCTGGCGGACATTCCTGTCGCCGACATCAGCAACTACATAGAGCGGCCCGGCTGCTTCGTCTGGGTGGCGCTGGCGGACGCCACGCCGGCCGAGCTGGAGGAGATGCGCCAGGAGTTCGGCCTGCACGCCCTGGCCGTGGAGGATGCGCTGCACGGCCACCAGCGGCCCAAGCTGGAGGAGTACGGCAGCTCGCTGTTTGCCGTGATGCACCTGCTGGAGCCCGAGCCCGAGCGGCCCGGCCACTTCAACCACGGCGAGGTCGATGTCTTCGTGGGCTCCAATTACGTGCTGTCGGTGCGCAACCGCAGCAAGCGCGGTTTCCTGGGCGTGCGCGAGCGCTGCGAGAGCGAGCCCGAGCTGCTGCGCCATGGCTCGGGCTTTGTGCTGTATGCGCTGATGGATGCGGTGGTGGACCGCTACTTTCCCATCATCGACGCGCTGGAGGTGGAGCTGGAGCAGATCGAGCAGCAGATCTTCACCAAGGGCGCGGCGCGCGACAACATCAAGCAGCTGTATGAACTCAAGGGCCGCGCCATGGACCTCAAGCACGCCGTGGCCCCCCTGCTGGAAGCCGTGGGCAAGCTCAACGGCGGGCGCGTCCCCCAGATCTGCGTGGGCTCCAGGGACTACTTCCGCGATGTGATGGATCACCTGGGCCGCATCAACGCCCAGATCGACACCATGCGCGACACCGTGGGCACGGCCATCCAGGTGAACCTGTCCATGGTGTCCATCGAGGAAAACGAAGTCACCAAGCGGCTGGCAGCCTGGGCCAGTATCTTCGCCATCTGCACGGCCTTCTTCGGCGTCTGGGGCATGAACTTCGAGAACATGCCCGAACTGAAGTGGCAATACGGCTATCCGGCCGCGCTGCTGTTCGTGCTGGGTGTTTGCGGCCTGCTCTACTACAAGTTCCGCAAGGCGGGGTGGCTGTAGGCGGCGGGAAGGCGAGCGGTGCCAGGGTATTCACCCAGCCGCACCGTCACAGCCGCGTCACACATCCACGCCACCATCCCAGGCGCCAACTCCTGGACGCCCGGATTCCCCACCATGTACGACGAACTTCTGCCCGACCACCATGATTCGCTGATGCAGCGCATCGAACGCGATCTGCTCGACAGCTACGACGAAGAACTGGAGATGGAGATAGACGACGCCCGCCTGGGCAGCGGTGGCGACGATCTGGACGGTGCCGACACCGTGAGCCGCCAGACCTACTTCCGCGAGCTGCTGCGCCTGCAGGGCGAGCTGGTCAAGCTGCAGGACTGGGTGCAGCACCACAGGAAAAAGGTGGTCATACTCTTCGAGGGCCGCGATGCGGCCGGCAAGGGCGGCGTGATCAAGCGCATCACCCAGCGCCTGAACCCTCGCGTGTGCCGCGTGGCCGCCCTGCCCGCGCCCAACGACCGCGAGCGCACGCAATGGTATTTCCAGCGCTATGTCTCCCACCTGCCTGCGGGTGGCGAGATCGTTCTCTTTGACCGCAGCTGGTACAACCGCGCGGGCGTGGAGCGCGTGATGGGCTTTTGCTCCGACGAGGAGTACGAGGAGTTCTTCCGCTCCGTGCCCGAGTTCGAGAAGATGCTGGTGCGCTCGGGCATCACGCTGGTGAAGTACTGGTTCTCCATCACCGACGAGGAGCAGCACCTGCGCTTTCTGGGCCGCGTGCACGACCCGCTCAAGCAGTGGAAGCTCAGTCCCATGGACTTCGAGAGCCGCCGCCGCTGGGAGGACTACACCAAGGCCAAGGAAGCCATGCTGGAGCGCACCCACATCGCCGAGGCGCCCTGGTGGCTGGTGCAGGCCGTGGACAAGAAGAAGGCCCGGCTCAACTGCATCTCCCACCTGCTGACGCAGCTGCCCTACGAGGAGATAGAGCACCCGGCCATCGTGCTGCCCGAGCGCACGCGCAACCCGGAGTACACGCGCAACCCGGTTCCCCAGCACATGTACGTTCCGGACAAGTACTGACACCCCCTGAGGCGCTTCGCGCCTTCCCCCTCTCTACCCGCTTTGCGGGGGAGGGGGACGACACCCTCGGTGCGGGGGCGGCCCTTCCTTGGTGTCTCTGGCTTCAGCAAGTGCCCATTTCATGCGCACGGCCGACTTTCAGACCTTATGTGCCTCGCCGTCCTCCACGGATGCCTCGGGCCACTCAGAGGACGCGGAGGGCTCGGAGGACTCGGACGACTCAGGCGTCTCTGGCGCTGGCTCTGCCTTGGCGACTGCAGCCGCCTGCGGCACCTCGGCAACCTCTACAACCTCGGCCGCACGCTTGCGCCGGTCCTGCTCCAGCAGCGCGGTCAGCGCCGCGTGGATGCGCTCCAGCGTTCCGCCCGGGTTGACCCACCAGTCCGTGGACCAGATGCGCAGAATCTGCCAGCCCAGGCCGCGCAACACCTGCTCGCGCAGCTTGTCGCGGTCGCGCGCCGTGGCCGAGCGGTGGTAGGTGGCGCCGTCGCACTCCACGCCCGCCAGGTAGCTGCCCGCATGGTCCGGGTGCACCACGCCCAGGTCCACGCGGAACGAGGATGCGCCGATCTGCGTGTGCACGCGCCAGCCCTTGCGCTCCAGCGCCTGGGCCACGCTGGCCTCGAAGGGGCTGTCGAAATCGCCCTGGCTGCCATGGTGCGACTCGGCCAGCGCGCGCGGGCCGCGCTCGGCAAATTCCAGGAAGTGCTTGAGATCGCGCACGCCCGCCGCCTGGGTGCGCGACAGGTCCATCTGCTCGCCGCGCAGGCTGGAGAAGATGCGCAGCTCCTGCCGCGCGCGCGTCACCGCCACGTTCAGCCGCCGCTCGCCGCCGTCGCGGTTGAGCGGGCCGAAGTTCATGGACACCGCGCCCGAGATATCGGGCCCGTAGGTGATGGAAAAGTACATGATGTCCCGCTCGTCGCCCTGCACGCTTTCCAGGTTCTTGACGAAGACGGGCTCCAGCAGCGCATCGGAGAAAAACGGCTCCAGCCCCGGGTCCTTGCGCCGCTCTTCGTCCAGCAGGTCCTCGATCAGGCTTTGCTGCTCGGAGTTGAAGGTGACCACGCCGATGGTGGCACCCGACTGCGCAAACCCCGGCGACTTCAGCCGCGCCACCAGGTCGGCCACCAGGGCCTTGGCCTCGGGCTGGTTGATGCGGGCGCCACCTTTTTCATAGCGGCCCTGCACGGCGTGGAAGCTGACGGCGCGGTCATCGGTGACGGGCGAGGGAAAGGTCACCAGCCCGCCGCCGTAGTAGCGGTGGTTGCTGAAGGCGATCAGGCTTTCATGGCGCGAGCGGTAGTGCCACGACAGGTTGCGCGTGGGCAGGCTGGCGCCCAGGCATTCGTCCAGGATGCTTTCCATGTCGCTTTCCACGCCCTGCGTGTCGTCGTCGAAGGTGTCGGAGGTGTCGGCGCGGCCGAAGAAGCTGGTGGGCGGCAGTTGCTTGGGGTCGCCCACCA
Organism: Delftia sp.; assembly: GCF_059499305.1. NCBI lineage: Bacteria > Pseudomonadati > Pseudomonadota > Betaproteobacteria > Burkholderiales > Comamonadaceae > Delftia > Delftia sp. The sequence goes on along the minus strand of NZ_JCABYI010000020.1, from coordinate 60,037 downwards.
TGACCACCTGCCTGGCACGCGCCATGGCGCCGATGGCGTCCCAGACGGGGATCTGCGAGGCCTCGTCGAAGATGACGATGTCGAAGTTGCTGGTCTCGGCGCTCAGGTACTGGGCAATGGACAGCGGGCTCATCAGCAGGCAGGGCGTCAGGCGCAGCACGGCCGACGGGATCTGCTCCAGCAGCTGGCGCAGCGGCAGGTGCTGGCGCTTCTTGGTGATCTCGCGCCGCAGGATGCCCCACTCGCTGTTGCGCTGGATGCTGTCGGCCGACGGCAGGCCCGCGCACAGCCGCGCACGTATCCACTGGCGCGTGACGGAGGTGAATTCATCGTCCAGCGCGCGGAAGTCGGCAATGCGCCGCTCATGCTCGGCAGAGACGAAGCGCTTGAGCACCTCGTCCTCGTCCACGGCCAGCGCCAGCCACCAGCGCGCGTAGTTGACCTCGAAGGCCTGGGGCGCCTGGGCCGGTTCCAGGCTGCCGGACTCGATGGCGTCGGCCAGCGCACCCAGCCCGCCCGCGCGGGCCGCGGCCTGGGCATTGCGCCAGGCGCACCAGGCATGCAGGCCGCCCTGCCCGGCCAGCACGCCGCCCGCCGTGGCCGCCAGTTGCTCGGCGGTGCGCTGGGCCAGGGCACGCTGCTGCGGCTCGCCATGGGCTGCCGCCACACTGAAGGGGTCTATGGCCGCGTGCAGGCCGGCCAGGCTGTCCAGCAACTGCTGGCAGGCCATGCCGATCGCGGCGCCCTCGCCCAGCTCGGCGCTGCGCAAGGCCAGCACCTGGTGCAGCGCCTGGCGTGCCTGGGCCAGCTCGGCCTCCTGCCAGCCCAGCCCGGTCAGCCCTGCCTGCAGCGATCCCTGCAGGCGCAGCGCATGCTCCACGGCTTGCGGGCGCGTGTCCAGGCCGTCCCAGACGCCGGGGCAGCGCAAGCGCAGCTCGTCCAGCGCCAGCAGCTGTTCCTCGATGGCGCTGCGGGCCGCCAGCTGCGCGTGGGCCTGCTGCAGCGCCGCGCCACAGCGGCCCTGGGCCACGGCGGCGTGCGATGCCATCAGGCTGCCGCGCCGCGTCAGTTGCAGGCGCTCGCGCTCGAAGGCCAGCGCGTCCTGCAAGGCCTGGGCATCGGTTTCCAGGCCGCGCCACAGGCCGTGGCTGGCATCGGCCAGCGGCAGGTAGCCATCGAGCTGGCGGTCGATCTGGTACAGGGCCTGCAGGCGCTGCACTTCGGCAGCCCAGCGCTCGCCGCCATGGCCTTCGGCCACGGCCTCCAGTCCATCGAGCGAGAAGGACTTCTGCGCGCGCGCGGCCAGCAGGGCCGCATTGGCCTTCAAGGCGCTGCGCGCATGGTCGGTGCGCGTGCGGTGTCCGGCCCACAGGCCGTCGGCTGCGGCGCCGGGCTGGATCTGGTCCAGTTCCTCTCGCAGGCCCCGGATGCGCACCAGGGCGGCCAGGTCATCGGCCACGCGCGGCTCGCCCGCGCCTTCGATGGTGGCCTCCAGCGCCGCGCGCACCTTGCGCCGGCCCAGCCAGGACAGCGGCCACAAGGACTTGCCGGCCCTGGCCCATTCGCGCTGCAGCTGCGAGACATTGAGCTGGCCCACGCCCGCGCCGTACTTGACGGACAGGCCCTGGCGCAGCGCCGCGATCTCGTCGATGCACTGCAGGCCGCGTTCCAGCTCGTCGCCCAGGGCCACGGGCCAGGGCGTGCCCAGCCCGGCCTGCAGGCGCCGGCGCTGCGCCAGCAGGTCCAGCGCCTGGGCCAGGCGCGCCTGCAGCTCGGCCGGCCAGGGCGCCAGCATCTGTGCGGACAGATCACCGTGCTGCGCCAGCAGCTGCAGGCCCGATTGCAGGGATTCGCCAATGCGCGCGCCGTCAGGCAGCACGCAGAAAGCCAGGTTGCGGCCTGCGGCCGCAGGCAGCGCGCGCGCGATCACGCCCAGCGCCGAGCGCGCCTGGCGTCCCAGCGCCGGCCACTCGATGCGCAGCAGCCGGCCCAGCTGCTGCGCCGCCTCGGCAAAGCCCTGGCCTGCATCGTGCAGGGCCTGGGCGGCATCCACCATCTGCTGCTGCCAGCGCACGGACCAGTCGCTGGCCTGCACCGTGGCCAGCGGCCCGTCCTTCAGATGCTGCGCGCCCACGGCCTGGGCATTGGCCTGCAGGCGGCCCGCAGTCTCGCGCAAAAGGGCCAGGCCCGCTTCGTCATGGGCCTGGGGCGTGGGCCAGTGAAATCCCAGGCGCGGCAGCGCCTGGCCACCGGCCACGGCGCCAATGGCGCGGTAGATGGTCCAGCCGTTGGCGTGGCGCCGGTGCAGGCGCTCCACATAGGCCGACAGCTGCTCGCGCAGGCGGCCGAGCTGGCTGGCCTTGGCGGCCCAGGCCTCGGCATCCACCTGGCCATGCGAGTCCCAGGATTTCTGCAACTGGCCCAGCACGTCGAGCTTGCGGCTCTTGTTGGAGTGCAGCTCCAGGCAGAACTCGCCCAGGCCCACTTCGCGCAGGCGGCGGTAGACCACGTCCAGCGCGGCGATTTTCTCGGCCACGAAGAGCACGCGCTTGTCCTCGGCCAGGCATTGCGCGATCAGGTTGGCAATGGTCTGGCTCTTGCCCGTGCCCGGCGGGCCGATGAGCACGAAGTCCTTGCCGCGCGCAGCGGCCATCACGGCCGACAGCTGCGATGAATCGGCCGGCAGCGGGCTGAAGACCTGCTGCGGCGCGAACTCCTGGTCCAGCCGCCGCGTGTCGGGAAAGGCGATCTCCGAGCGATAGGGCTCGCGCGGCGTGTCGATCAGGTGGGCGACCACGGGCGAGCTGCGCAGCTGCTCGGCGCGCTCGGCCAGGTCCTTCCACATCAGGTATTTGGCGAAGGAGAACATGGACAGCACCACGTCCTCGCTGACCTCCCAGCCGCGCACGTCCTTGATCGCCTCGCGCACGCGGGCCCAGATGCCGGTGATGTCCAGTCCGGCCTCGTCGCGCGGCAGGTCGCCTGCGGGCACGCCCAGCTCCAGCTGGAAGTCCTGGCGCAGCATCTCGACCAGCGTGGGGTTGAAGCGCGGCTCGTCCTCATGCGCCTGCAGCGTGAAGCCCGAGCGCGCGCTCTTGCGCTCCAGCGTGACGGGCAGCAGGATCAGCGGCGCGCGCACGCGCACATCGGGCTTGTCGGGCCGGCTCCAGACCAGAAAGCCCAGGGCCACGAACAAGGTGTTGGCGCCGCCTTCCTGCAGCGCGTTGCGCGCGCCGCGAAACAGCTCCACAAAGCGGCTGTCCAGCTCCAGCGGCTCCAGGTCGATGAAGACCTCGCGCCGCTGCAGCGCCTCTTCGGCGTGCGCGCCGCGCAGGTCTTCCAGGCTGCGCGCCTCGTGCAATGGCTGGCTGCGCGGGTCCTTGCCCTGCATGAGCTCGGGGCTGGGCAGCAGCTTGAGCACCTGGCCCCGGGCCAGCGTGTCCTCCAGCGCGGGCGCGGCCACCTGCAGCAGCAGCGATTTCTTGCCGGGCTTGAAGTTGAGCAGGGCATTGCGCAGCGACAGGTCCAGCAGCCGGCGCTGCCAGCGCGCCAGCCTGTCCTTGGGATCGAGCTGGGAGGTGGGCACTTCGCGTGCCTGCGCCTGCGCCAGGAGTTCGGGCGGCGGCTCCACGGTGAGCCGTGGCTCGGCCTGGCCTTCGCCGGCCTCGGGCGCGGCGTCCTGCGGCTGGGCCAGCGCCAGCGGGCGGATGCGCTGCATGCGTGCGCGCCGCACGTCCACCAGCAGCTCGAACTGGTCCTCATGCTCTTCGGCCAGCTGGCGCGCGCCCTGGGCAATGGCCTGGCTGAAGGCCACGGCCTGGCCTTGCGCGGCCAGCGTGGTCTCGAAGACCACCAGCTCCTGCAGCTTGAGCCGCTTGCGCACGGCCGTGATGTCATCGACCACGGCGGTCGAGAATTCCTGCCTGCCCAGCCACAGGCCCACGAAGGCATGGCCGCGCGTGAAGACCAGCAGCGGGTTCAGGTGCGCCTGCTCCAGGCAGGAGGCGAACAGCAGCGTCAGGTCCAGGCAGGTGGCCAGGCCCGCATCCAGCACCTGGGTCGCGCCGCGTATCTTCTGGCCCGCATGCTCGAAGCTGGCCGGCGGCAGCGCGTAGTTGAGTTTCTTCTGGAGCACGGAGGTCCAGATGGCCGAGGCCAGTTCCCAGGCCCGCTGCGGCCCCTGTTCATAGCCGTTGATGGCGCCGGACTTGCCCGCCGCCTCCAGCGCCTGCGCCGCGCCCTTGAGGACGCGGTCCACGGCCGGATCGTTGGGTTGCACGAAGGCCGCCACCATCTCGGGCAAATGCCCCAGGCCGCCCCACTGGTTGCGGGCCAGCAGTTCCAGCGGGTGTTCGTGCCGGGCCAGCACCGTCTGTGCCGGCTGGCCGCTGCGCAGCTCCAGCCGCAGCACGGCGGGCTCGGCCTCGGTCAGGCGCGAGAGCAAGGCGCCGTCCAGCGCCACATCCAGGTCGGTCAGCGCATAGGTGCTGTGCGCGGCCACCGACTCCAGGCGCCAGGTGCGCGGCTTGATGAAGGCAGGCTCCGAGGCCAGATGCAGGCTCAGCGCCTGCAGCGGCAGATCGCCCTCGTTGACGATGGCCAGCTCCAGCAGCGCGGGCACGGCGTTCTGGAAGTCGGCGAGATTGAGCTTGGCGACGGTGCCGATGCGCAGCTGCGGGGCCGTCTGCGGCGCCTGGGCGGCGGCGGGGGCGGCATCTGCGGGGGAATCTCGGCGGGGGTCTTCTGTCATGCGCGGTAGTCCTTGGCTGGCCAGCAGGCGGCGGGAACTGTCGAAATCCCGTCATATTCCTGGCCCGACGATTGTCCGCTGCGAATGAGGCGCCGTGTCCGAGATGGGCGGTTTTCAGGGGTCACTGTTTGCAAAAAATGAGAGCAGGAAACCGCGCCGAGAGCGCCAATCCGCAGGGCCGGCCATCACTTCATCAATCACTTCATGTACGAGCGCATCACCGACAGCACAAGGTCCACGTCGTCATCACGGGCCTGGCCGCCGGCCGTGCCATCGGCCAGATGGGTGCGCACATGGCCCTCGAGCACCTCGAAGATCATGCCGTTGACGGCGCCGCGCACGGCTGCCAGTTGCTGGAGGATGGCCGCGCAGTCGTGCTCGGCCTCGAGCGCGCGCTCCAGCGCCTGGGCCTGGCCCTGGATGCGGCGGATGCGCGTGAGCAAGCGCTTCTTGTTCTGAATCGTATGTGCCATGAAGGCCATTCTAGGCGCCTGCATATACTGGGGTACAGTATCTGCATGCGCAGCATTCCATCCCTCTCGACCGCTGGCGGCGCCAGCGCCAGGCAGCATTCACACCGTTTCGACGAAGGCAACCCGCTGGGCGAGCGCCGTGCCATGCTGGCTGCGGGGCTGACGGCGGCCATGATGGTCGGGGAGATCGCAGGCGGGTACGGATTCAACTCCATGGCGCTGCTGGCCGATGGCTGGCACATGGGATCGCACGCGCTGGCGCTGGGGCTCTCAGCTGGCGCCTATGCGGCCGCGCGCAGATTGGCGGGCGATACGCGCTTTGCCTTCGGCACCTGGAAGATCGAGGTGCTGGCCGGCTACACCAGCGCCATCTTGCTGCTGCTGGTGGCGGGCGGCATGGCCTGGCAGTCGGTGCAGCGCCTGTTCTCGCCCTCGCCCATCCATTACGAGCAGGCCCTGGGCGTGGCCGCGCTGGGCCTGCTGGTCAACCTAGTCTGCGCCTGGCTGTTGAAGGGCGGGCACGGGCATCACCATGGTCATGGGCATGGTCACGACCGCGGCCATCACCACGGGCACGGCAGGCATGCGCACGGCGGCCACGCGGGCGACAGCCATCACGGCGACCACGGTGACCATGGCGACCACGGCGATCTCAATCTGCGCTCGGCCTACCTGCATGTGCTGGCCGATGCCGCCACCTCGGTGATGGCCATCGCCGCCCTGTTCGGCGGCATGGCCTGGGGCCTGGGATGGCTGGACCCGGCCATGGGCCTGGCCGGCGCCGTGCTGGTGGCGGCATGGGCCATGGGCCTGCTGCGCGACAGCAGCCGCGTGCTGCTGGACGCCGAGATGCACGCCCCCGTGGTCAGCGAGGTGCGTGAGGCCATCGCCCAGGCGCCGTTTGCCGCGCAGATCTCCGACCTGCATGTCTGGCGCGTGGGCAAGGCGCGCTACGCCTGCATCGTGGCACTGGACGCGCCCGCAGGCGTGGACCCCGATGCCGTGCGCCAGTTGCTTGGCGTGCACGAGGAACTGGTCCACGTCACGGTGGAGGTCAACCGGCCGCAGCCGGCTGCGACACACTGAGCCTACTGCGCGCCGGCCACCGCAGCCTGGCGCGCACCGGGCTGCTTGAACAGCTTGAAGTAAGGCGTGTTCGACGGATTCACCGGGATGTCGAACTTGCGCACCATGGCATAGGTCTGGATCTGGTCGTGCAGCGGCAGGTAGATCAGCTCCTTTTGCACCGTGCTCCAGATGGAGTGGATGGTGGCATCGCGCTTGCGCGCATCGCCCTCGGAGGCCAGGGAGACGATCTGGCTGTCCAGCTCGGCATTGCTGTAGCGCGTGGCATTGGTGTTGCCCCGGCCGTTCTTGCCGCGCGTGTGCACCAGGTAGTCGAAGACATAGGCCGAGTCATAGGTGGGCACGCCCCAGCCGTAGAGGTAGAAATCCGTCTCCTGGTTGTTGATGGCCGCCGTCTGGATGGCCAGCGGCCGGGACGACACGGCCGTCTTCACGCCGATGCGGCCCAAAAAGCCGGCGATGGCCTGGCAGATGGCCTCGTCGTTCAGGTAGCGGTCGTTCGTGCAATGCAGGGTGATGCCGAAGCCGTTGGGATAGCCGGCCTCGGCCAGCAGCTTCCTGGCCTGGGCCAAGTCGGTCTTGCCCACGGCGCCAAAGGATTTCTCGTAGCCATGCACAAAGGGCGGCGCAATGATGTTGGTGGGCACGGACAGGCCGCGCATCACGGCGCGCTGTATGGCCTGCCGGTCTATGGCCAGCTGGAAGGCCTGGCGCACGCGCAGGTCAGCCAGCGGGTTCTTGTCCTTCACATCGGAATGCGACAGCGGGGCGGCGCCCACGTTCAGGCCCAGGAAGATGGTGCGGTTCTCGGCGGCCTGGTTGATGCGAAAGCGCGGGTCGGCGCTCAGGCGCGCAATGTCCTGGATGGGCAGGTCCTGCACGAAGTCCACCTCGCCCGACAGCAGCGCCGCCACGCGCGTGGCCTGGGACTTGATGGGCAGGTAGACCAGTTCGTCGATCTCCAGCGGGAACAGCCCCTTGCCCCAGTAGCCGGGAAACTGCCGCAGCACGGTGCGCGTGTCCTGCTCGCGCGAGGCGATGACGTAGGGCCCCGTGCCGTTGGCGTTGCGCGTGGCGTCGTTCTCTTCCTTGGCCAGCGCGTTCTGCGGCTGCTCGGCACCATGGGCCTTGGCCCAGGCGGCGCTCAGGATCTGGATGTTGATGAGGCTGGCCGGCAGCAGCGGGTTGGGCCCGTTGGTCCTGATGTGCACGGTGAAGGCATCGACCTTGGTCACGTCGGTGATCGAGGTCAGCAGCGAGCGCATGTCCGAGGTGGCCGAGCGCGCGCGGCGCAGCGAGAACAGCACGTCGTCGGCCGTGAACAGGCTGCCGTCATGAAACTTCACGCCCTTGCGCAGCTTGAACTCCCAGACCGAGGGGTCGGCAGTCAGCGCCCAGGACGTGGCCAGGGTGGGCAGCAGCTTGCCATCGGCCGTGCGGATGATCAGCGGCTCGTAGATCTGGTGCAGCAGGTTGTGGTTGGGGCCGTTGTTCAGCGCGTGCGGGTCCAGCGTGGATGCGTCGGTGGAGCGAGCCCAGCGCAGGGTTTCGGCCTGGGCGGGCGGTACGCACAGCAAGGCTGCGGCCAGGGCGGGGAGCAGTGCGGAAGTTCGCAGGGTGCGCAAGTGGGTGCGCAGCAGGGAAAGGCGAGGCAGGAAGCGTCTTTGGGTCATGAAGTGTCCTGGCAGCCGGAACAAGATCGCAGAAAGGCGGCGGCGGGTGCCGCGCCGGCTGCACCAGACGGCCGATTGTGTGGAGCCACCAGCCCGCCGCAAAGCCCGATTGCGCCTATGCAAATGCGCTGCGCGCAGATGCAAAGCGCTGCGACAGCAGGGCGTACAGCGCGCGCAGGCCCTGGGCTTCGCCGCCCCTGGGCCGGCCGGGGCGCTCCTCCAGATTCCAGGCGAACAGGTCCAGGTGCAGCCAGGGCAGCTCGGGCGGCACAAAGCTCTCCAGGAACAGCGCAGCCGTGATGGCGCCGCCCTGTGGCGTGCTGGCGGCGTTGAGCAGGTCGGCCTGGTCGGAGCGGAGCATGCGGCGGTACGGCGCCCACAGGGGCAGGCGCCACAGCGGGTCGGCCTGCGCGCGGCCCTGGGCCAGCAGCTCATCGGCCCAGCCGTCATGGTTGCTGAACAGCGCGGGCAGGTCCGGCCCCAGCGCCGTGCGCGCAGCGCCCGTGAGCGTGGCCAGGTCGATCAGCAGCGCGGGCGGCGTGGGCGCGCTGCGAATGGCGTGGTGCAGCGCATCGGCCAGCAGGAGCCGGCCTTCGGCATCGGTGTTCTCGATCTCCACGCGCCGGCCGTCACCGGCCTCGATGATGTCGCCGGGCCGCAGCGCACCGGCACCCACGGCGTTCTCCACCGCAGGCACCAGCAGCTTCAGGTGGATGGGCAGGCCCGCCTGCATCAGCAGATCGGCCAGGGCCAGGGCGTGTGCGGCGCCGCCCATGTCCTTCTTCATCCAGCGCATGCCTGCGGCGGGCTTGAGGTCCAGCCCGCCGGAGTCAAAGCACACGCCCTTGCCGATGAGCACCACATGGGGCAGCGCGGCATCGCCCCAGGTCAGCTCGGCCACGCGCGGCGCCTGGGCCGCCGTCTGGGCCGCCCGGCCCACGGCGTGCACCAGGGCAAAGCCTGCGGCGGGCAGCTCGTCGCCCACCCATTGCCGGTAGCGCGCGCCATGGCGCGCGGCCAGGTCGGCCACGGCCTGGGCCAGCTGTTCGGGGCCCAGCTGGTTGGCAGGCAGGTTGACCAGCCGCCGCACCTCGCCAATGGCGGCGGCCATTGGCGCGACGGCGGCCTGCTCATCGGGGCTTGCCACCAACCGAGCGAGTGATAGAGCGAGTGATGGAGCGGTTGCCGCATCCGCCTGCCGCGCCTGGCGGGTCGATGGCAACGCGCCCAGTGCCCAGCCCAGGAGCAAATGCGGCCTCTGAGCCTCATCCGCATCGGTGATTGTGTAGGTGCCGGCCGGCAGCGCAGCCGGCAGGCCGGCCAGTTGCCACAGCGGCTGGTCCGGGTCCACGCCGACCAGCACGCCAGCGAGGGCAGTGCCCTCGCCCTGCCCTTCCCTCTGCACTTCCCTCTGCACTTCAGCCTGCATGCCGGGCAACAGCAGGATGCGGCCCGGCTGCGCATCAAAGCCTGCGGCGCGCGCCCATCGGGCCTGGGCCGGAGGCAGTTGCTCCAGCACGGCCGCCAGAGTGGCGGGCGTGGCACGGTGCAAGGCCGTGGCGGGTTGGGATGAAATGGCAAAAGCGCCGGGGCGGGAATCGGAATGGACGGTTGTGACAGGGCTGGACATGGCGTGGTCAAAGCGCGCCAGCCTAAAGGCCAGCCCGGCCATCGCAAACAAGCCTGCCGCATATGGATATGCGCAAACCCCTGATGGAAGGCAGCGCCAGAGCACTGCCATCGACGGCACAGGCTGCATGCCATGGCGCCAACATATAATTAGCCGACATACAATATGCCAGCATCACACCCGGCGCACAGCGCCTCAACCCCAGGAAACACCATGTCCCACTATCTGGTCGAGCTCTATTCCCCCAACCCCGCCTGGCTGGCCCTGCCCGCCGCGCAGCGCCAGCAGTTTCTGGAAGGGGTTGCCAGCGCCATGGGCGGGCTGGCCGCCATGGGCGTGCAGGTGCTGGCCCTGGCCGAGACCGAGAGCGGCCTGGACCAGGCCAGCCCGCACCGCTTCCTGGGCATCTGGCGCTTTCCCGATACCGCCGCGCGCGATGCCCTGCTGGCGGGCATCAAGGCCAGCGGCTGGTACGGCTACTTCGACCATGTGAACGCGGCCAGCGGCACCGGTGGCCTGGAAAGCCATCTGAAGGCGCTGGCCGAGGTCTGAGGCGGACGGGCGATGGGTGATGAATGGGTGCAGGATGGATGCTGCAGCGCCGGCGCTACGGCTGAATCGGGCAGCCCAGACGCTTGAGCGTCTCGTCGATCCATGGCGCGCTGTAGGTACCGGCAGCGATGTCGGCCACCATCTTGGCCTCAACCATCTGTTTTCCATGTGCTGCATCCAGCAGGGCCTGCGCTTGCGCATAGGGTACGCACAGCAAGCCGTCGTCATCGCCAATCATGAGGTCACCGGGCTCGATCACCATGCCATCGATGGCGATAGGCACATTGATTTCGCCCGGGCCGTCCTTGTAGGGTCCGCGGTGCGTGACGCCCGCGGCGAATACCGGGAAGCTGCCAGCACGAATCCATGCCGCGTCGCGGATCGCGCCGTTGATCACGACGCCGCCCAGCTGGCGACGCATGGCGTCTCCCACCATGATTTCTCCGATGAGTGCGTTGGTGAGGTCGCCACCGGCATCCACCACGATCACGTCACCTGGGCTGGCCAGTTGAAGTGCCTTGTGGAGCATGAGGTTGTCGCCCGGGCGTGTCTTGATGGTCAGCGCGGGGCCGGCCATGCGCCCGCCGCCGTGCATGGGGCGCAACCGCGCGCCGCCCGCCGTCATGCGGGCCATGCAGTCGCTGACGTTGGCAACAGGCACGTCGAGATAGCGCCTGGCAATATCAAGGCTGACAGCGCGCTGCCGCTTCAGAATTTGAAGACCGATCATGGTGTGGTGCTCAGAGTGATGGAATGAAAGCCGTGCCGCTCAATCGAGCGTGGTGCCAGAGCTCTTGACGATGGGTGCCAGGCGTGCGCGGTCGCTGGCGTAGAGCCTGGCCATGTCCTGCGGTGTGCCGGTGATGAGTTCGGCGCCGGAGTCGGCGATCTTCCTGGCCGTGTCGGGTGCGTTCACCACCTTGTTGATGGCCTCGTTGAGCTGCTTGACGATGGCGTCGGAGGTGCCGGCCGGGGCCATCACGCCCCACACGCTGGCCAGCTCCACGCCCTTGATGCCGGATTCGGTGTAGGTCGGCACGTCGGGCAGCAGCTTGGAGCGGCTCGCGGTGGTCACGCCGATGGCGCGCACCTTGCCCGACTGGATGTGCGACAGCAGCGTGGGGATGGAGCCCATGTACATGTCGATGCGCCCGCCCAGCAGGTCGGGCATGGCCTGCGCCATGCCGCGAAACGGCACGTGGGTGAACTTCACATTCGAGCTTTTCTGCCAGGCCTCGCTGATGAGGTGCGAAATGGTGCCGGTGCCCGGCGTGGCAAAGCTCAGGCGCCCGGGGTCCTTCTTCGCCGCCTGGACGATGGCGTCCAGGGACTTGTACGGCGAATCGGCATTCACCACGAGCACGGCCGGGCCGGCTGCGACCAGGGCCACGGCGCGCAGGTCCTTGTCGGGGTTGTAGGTGAGCTTGGAGTACAGCAGCGGGTTGAGCACCACGTTGTCGGTCTGCGCCATCACCAGGGTCAGGCCGTCGGCGGGGGCCTTGGCCACCTGGTCCAGAGCCAGGTTGCCACCGGCCCCGGGCTTGTTCTCCACCACGATGGGCCACCCATGGGCCTCGGTGAGCTTGGTGCCGACCAGCCGCGTGAGGTTGTCGGTGCCGCCACCGGCCGGAAAGGGCACGATGAACCTGATGGGCCGCTGCGGATAGGTGCCCTGGGCATGGGCCGGGGCCATGGCGGCAGCGGTCAGTGCCAGCAGGCCGGCGAGGGCCAGGCGGCGTCGGGTCGGGGTCGTCATTGCGGATGTCTCCTTTGTTGGTGTCGGTTGGCGCAGGGGTACGTTGATCAGGCTTGGCTGGCGAGCACGTGGCTGCCCAGCCAATCGATGGCCTCGTCGGTGGAGGTGCCGGTGAACGGTTGGGCCGCATGCGCCCGTGCCGTGGCGGCGAACAGCGCCTCGACGGCGGGCGAGGCGATGGGCGACAGGCCGTTGCGGGCCATCTGCTGCCGGGCCTCGGCCACCTCGTTGCGGCGGCGTGCGGAGTGCGGGATGTGCGTGCGCACCATGGACTCCATCAGCGTGCGCAGCGGTGTCTCGTCGATGTCCTGCAGCACGGCATGCAGCTGCTCGCGCAGGCCCATCTGCTGGGCCGTCACCAGGCACTCCACGGCCAGCGCCTCGGTCCCCTTGGTGTAGATGCTGCGCAGGAGCTTGAGCGCGGCAGCATCGCCCGGCTGCCCGCCCACCACGCGAACCGAGCCGCCAAAGGGCAAGAACAATTCCTGTACAAAACCGGCCTTGCCACCGGCCACGAGCAGCGGCGTCTTCCTGCCGCCCAGGTTGACCGCGCCGGTGATGGCCACGTCCACGAAGTGCACCGCCCTGCCCTGGGCGACGCGCCGGGCCAGCTCGCCGCATTCGCGCATCTCCTGCGGGTCGGCCGTGGTCATGTCCACATAGACCACGCCATCGCGCAGATGGGGCAGGCAGGCCTCGAACAGGCTGCGCGCCACGGTGCCAAACACGGCGCTCACCACCACGTCGGCCTCGGCCAGCCAGGCGCCGGGCGCGGCATGCACCTGCGCGCCAGCGGCCTGCACGGCGTCGGCCACCGCAGCGTTGGGCTGCAGCTCGCACAGGCACACCAGGCTGTGCCCCTGCTCCAAAAAGGCCTGCATGTAGCAGGCGCCGACCATTCCACCACCCAGTATTGCGAACTTCATAAAAATACAAATTTAAAACATTTATCGCAGTCTACGGAGCACATCTCCTTTTTCTTCCTAGAGATTTCCCGTAGAACTTCGAATATTTGTACTTGTTTTGTATTTTTCGGAATGAAGCGCAGCTCGGAGAGCCCTTCCGTCGTCACCTAGAATCGGCGCACCATCCCCACCCATCTGGTGCAAACACAGTGCAAAACGTGAAAGACAAGGCGTACGAGGTTCTGCGGCAGCGGCTCATCGGCGGCCACTACCGACCCGGCGAACAGCTCAAGGAGGAACCCATTGCCCGCGACCTGGGACTGAGCCGCACGCCGGTGCGCAATGCGCTGCACCGCCTGGTGGAAGATGGCCTGGCCACCGATGGCGCGGGCCAGGGTATCCGCGTGTCGGAGTGGAGCGATTGGGATGTGGAGGAGACCTTCCAGCTGCGCATGCTGCTGGAGCCGTACGCCTCGTTCCTCGCGGCCACGCGCGGCGGCGAGGGGCTGGCCGATGAGCTGGAGGCCAGCAACCAGCGCATGGAGGCCGGCATTGCCGCTGGCCACGACGGCATTGGCGAGGTGCAGTCAGCCAACCGGGATTTTCACCACGCGCTGATCGAGGCATCGGGCTCGCCGCGCCTCAAGACCATGCTGGCGACGATGATCGACATGCCGATCATCAAGCGGTCGTTCTACATCTACACGCCCGAAGAGCTGGTGCAAAGCCTGCACCACCACTGCGACCTGGTGATCGCCGTACGTGCCAGGGATGGGGAGCTGGCACGCCAGGTGATGCAGCTGCACCTGCGCATGTCCTACCACCGGTTCATGAAGCATCGGGGTGAATACCGCGCGGATGCATGAACGGTGTCATGACCGGGGCTGAACCCTTTGCGCTGACCGCACCCGGTACAGCCACGGCAGCCAGACAAAGGCGATGAGGACCAGCACAACGCCTGCCAGCGCCATGGGCAACACCATCGGCCAGGCACCGTGGCGCATGATCGGATCGACAAATTGCGCCGCCAGCTGGCCGGCGCAGAAGGCCACGCACATGATCGCGAAGCCCGAACACGACACGGCCCGCCCGGCCAGCTGCGGCGGCAGGCCACCCACCGCGCCCGCCTGGCCGCAAGGCTGGTGCAGGCCATGGCCCAGCGCATACACCGCGTGCCCCAGCAGCAGTGGAAAGGGCGAGGCCGGCGCCAGCACGCAGCCGGCGATCTGGATGCACGGCCCCAGCAGACTGAGCGAAGCGCCCAGCTGCACCGTGCGCACCGGCCCGTGGCGCGACAGCAGGCGCCGGCACCATGTGATGCCCAGGATGTAGACCAGCGAGCCGCCCGCTGGAATCCAGCCATAGAGCACGGGCGACAGGCCGAACAGGTCGACGTACACCATCGGCGACAGCAGCAAAAAGCAGAAGATGCCGCCGTAGGTGGCTGCGGCCAGCGCCGTCCAGGCGCAAAAGCCGGGGTCGGCGATCACCTGGCGCACACCGCCAGCGGATACGGATACGGGTAAGGATGCGAGGACCGGAGAAGACTCCGCCGGCGCTTGCCGCGTCTCGCTGAAAGTGCGCCAGCACAGTGCCAGCAAAGCCAGCGAGTAGACGCCCATCGCCACCAGCACCCAGCGCCAGCCGGTGGCCTGGACTGCCCATGCACCGGCAATCGGCGCCACCAGGGCCACCAGCCCCAGGCCCATCAGGCCGCGGGCCATGATGCGCGGCCCTTCATGGGCCGGATACAGGTCGCGCACCGCAGCCCGTGCGCACACCAGGATGGCCGCCATGGCCGCGCCCTGCACGGCGCGCCAGGCCACCAGTGCGTCCGCGCTGCCCGCCAGCGCACAGCCTGCCGCCGCTGCCGTGTAGCAGGCCAAACCCGTCAGCAGAACGGGCCGGCGCCCGAAGCGGTCGGCCAGCGGCCCGCACACCAGCTGGGCGACACCGAAGGCCAGCATGAACACGGTCAGGCTGCTGCTGGCCGAGCCCAGGTCGCGCGCGATCTCGGGCAACGCCGGCAGATAGCCATCGGTGGCGACCGGCTGCGCGGCCAGCAGCAGCGGCAGCAGCAGAAGAAAGGAAACGGAGCGGCGCGGGCCGGGATCGGCGAAGTTCATCTCAATGAAGCCTGGTCACGGCATGCAGCGCGTCGAGCGAGGGAGTTCGAAGGACGATACATGGCCAGTTGCGCGCCATGCATCCTATGCGACGGCGGAAAGCACGGCCCGCAGGCCCAGCAGATAGCTGTCCGCGCCGAAGCCGCAGATCTGGCCCCGGGCGATGTCGGCAAACACCGAGTGGTGGCGAAAGGGCTCGCGCGCGTGGATGTTGCTCATGTGGATCTCCACCACGGGCACGGTGAGCATGGCCAGCGCGTCGCGGATGCCGTAGCTGTAGTGCGTCCAGGCGCCGGCGTTGATGAGCACGCCATCGACGCCGTCCCGAAAGCCCTGGTGGATGCGATCGCACATGGCGCCTTCGCAATTGGTCTGGAAGCTGTCCACCTCGCAGCCCAGCTGGCTGCCCAGGCTGCGCAGCGAGGCGTCGATCTCGGCCAGCGTGACCGTGCCGTATTGGGCGGGGTCGCGCTGGCCGAACATGTTGTGGTTGATGCCGTGCAGCATCAGGATCTTTTTCATGGAGGCTCCGTGGCTTGATGTCATGGATGGAGGATGCGCGCCGGTGGTGCCCGGGTCACGCCGTGGTGTCGATGGCGGCGCCCATGCGGGCAGCCTCTGCAATGGCTTCGGTGATCTGCAGGTTGCGCAGGCCGTCGTGCACGCTGACCAGCGGCTCAGCCTGCCCGCGCGCCACCTGGGCGAAGTGGGCCATCTGGCGCACCAGCGGGTCCGAGCGCTCCACGGCGGCCACATCCAGGTCGAAGGGCTCATTCCAGGAGCGCTGGCCGGCCGATGCATAGGTCTTCAGCCGCATGCTCGGTATGGCCAGCGAGCCGAAGGTGCCCGCCACCAGGTAGCAGTCTTCGTCCTCATAGCTGGCATAGGCCTTGTTCTCCTGCGAGGTCTGCTCCCAGCTGCGCGCGCTGGCGGCCGTGTCCGAAAGCACAAAGCTGCCCAGCGCACCGCTGGCAAAGCGCAGGTTGATGGCCACCGTGTCTTCCACGGCAAAACCGCGCGTGGCATGCGAGGCGAAGGCCTGCACGGCCACGATGTCGCCGCACAGCATGCGCAGGTTGTGGACCTCGTGGATCATGTTGAGCAGGATGGGGCCGCCACCGGCCTCGCGACGCCAGGAGCCTTCCTCGAAATAGGCGTCCGGCTTGTAGAACAGGGCCGCACCGGTCACGGCCACCAGGCGGCCCAGCCGCCCCTGGGCGATGAGGGCTGCGGCCCGCGCCATGATCGGGCTGTGGGCGCGGTGGTGGCCCACCAGCAGCCGGGCGCCGCAGCGATCGGCCAGCGCGGCCAGCCGCTGGGCCTCGGCCACGGTGGCGGTCACGGGTTTTTCCAGCAGCACGGGCAGGCGCGCATGCATGCACTGGGCCGCCTGCGGGGCATGCAGGCGGTTGGGCGTGGCCAGCACCACGGCGTCGGGCCGGTCATGGGCGATCAGCTCGCCCAGGTCGCGCCACAGCGGCACCCCGGCCCTTTGGGCAAGCTCCCGGGCTGCGGGCGCCGGGTCCACGATGGCGGACAGGCGGCAATCCGCCTGGGCCCCGATGGCGGCGATATGGGCCTGGCCGATCGCGCCGGCGCCGGCCACGGCAATGCGAAGCGGGTGCAGCTGTGCCATGGCATGCCCCCTCAGAAGCGGTGCAGCACACCCAGCTGCACGCCCTTGATGGTGCGGCCGTTGACGTCGTCGGCCGATGTGAAGTTGGGCTTCATGCCGCCCGAGGCCGCCAGCCGGAAGCCCGCATTGCGGTCGTTCTTCAACTGCTCGGCCACCGCGTAGAGCATGGTGCGCCTGGACAGGTCGTAGTAGGCCGCGACCGCGCCGCCCGATGCGCCGCGCCCGCTGTCCGAGCCATCCTGTATGCGGCCCCACAGTGCGCCCACGCGCAGCTGCGGCGTCACGCGGTAGTCGGCCGACAGCTGCCAGACGCGGTAGAAGCGGCGCACGTCGGCGTTCGTGCCCGCCACCAGCCCGCCCACATTGCCCAGCACCGTGCCCGTGTTGTTGCCCGCCGAGCCTGCCGTGCTGTTGTTGGACCGCACAAAGGCCAGCTGGACCTTGCCCTTGCCGTAGTCGTAGTTGGCGTAGAGGTTGTCGTAGCGGACCGCGTCGGTATAGGCCGCGCTCTGCGGCGCACGCGCATACAGGCCTGCATAGCCCACGCGGTAGGGGCCGTTCAGGTAGTCCAGGCCCAGTTGGTAGATGGCCTGGCGCGCTGGAGCACCGGTCTCGGCCATGGCGTAGTGGGCCTCGAACAGGAAGCCGGCCATGCGCGGCGAGGTGTAGGAGATGTCGTTGTCGAAGCGCGAGGGCACGCCGAAGTTGTTGACCATCGATCCCAACGTGCGCGAGGTGAAGTCGATGTAGTCGCCGCGCCCGAAGATCACGGTGTTCTGCCGGCCCAGCCGCACCTCGCCCCAGCCGCCGCCCAGGCCCACCCAGCTTTGGCGGTCGAAGCCGCGCGTGCTGTCGGCCTGCGTGCCGTTGTCGGCGTTGATGCCCATCTCCAGCTGGAACTTCGCGTACAGGCCACCGCCCAGGTCTTCCTGCCCGCGAAAGCCCAGGCGGCTGCGCAGCAGGGCACCGTCCTCCAGCGTGGTCATGGATGCACCCGAGCTGCTGCGCATGTGGTTGATGTACTGGTCCACGCTGCCGTAGATGGTGACCGAGGACTGGGCGTGGGCACCCGCGCCCCAGGCGCCCAGCACGGTGGCCAGGGCCAGGATGCGAAGGGCCCCGCGCTGCGGCACTCGCGGTGTCTGGTGCATTTGCTGTTGCATGGTCTTGTCTCCTTCTCTGTGAAAAATGCTTTTTCGGGCGTGGCTGCGCCCTGCCCCGGACGCATCCAGGGCCGGTTGTCTGTCGGCTGGATCAGTAGGAGATGTGGGCGGTGGCGCGCAGCTGGTCGGGCGTGGCGCTGCCGAAGCCGAAGAATTCGAGGTAGGCGGGAATCATCTCGAACAGCATGTCCGTGCCCACCTGGAAGTCGCAGCCCTTGTCGCGCACGGCGCGCAGCAGCGGCGT
Source organism: Delftia sp. (assembly GCF_059499305.1). Taxonomy (NCBI): domain Bacteria; kingdom Pseudomonadati; phylum Pseudomonadota; class Betaproteobacteria; order Burkholderiales; family Comamonadaceae; genus Delftia; species Delftia sp. The sequence continues at coordinate 42,043 of NZ_JCABYI010000020.1, read as the reverse complement.
GAACTCGGACTTCATCACCACCTCGCCCACAAAGGCGGCGGGTGCGATGCGCTGCACATCGAACGGCAGCGGGTCATCGTCCTTCATGCCCAGCGGCGTGGCGTTGACGACCACGTCAAAGCCCTGCGGGTCCCTGGAGCCCGTGCCCACCTTCATCCTCGGGTAGTAGGCAGCGAGCCGCCCGGCCAGGGCCTGCGCGCTCTCGTCCCGCGTGTCGAACAGCATCAGCTCGCCCACGCCGGCCGCCGCCAGCGAGGCGGCAATCGCCGAGCCCACTCCACCCGCCCCGGAAATCAGCACCCGCGCGCCCTGCAACTGCCGCCCCTTGCGCAGCACGCCGCGCACAAAGCCCGCGCCGTCGAACTGGTCGCCCAGCAGCGTGCCGTCCTCGCGCCGCAGCACGGCATTGCAGGCGCCTGCAATGTGCACGGCGGGCGTGACCTCGTGCACCAGGTCCACCACGGACACCTTGTGCGGCATGGTGATCAGCGCGCCGCGCAGGTTGGTGAAACGCATGATGGCGGCAAAGTCGCCGGCGAAATGCGCCGCCTTCACGCCCATGGGCACGACGCAGGCATCAATGCCCCGGCTGTCGAACCATGGGTTGTAGATCATGGGCGACTTGAAGGTCTCGGTCGGGTCGCCGATGTGGGCGATGAGGGTGGTTTTTCCGGAAATCATTTCCTGGGGCCTTCGGATGCCTTGGGTTGCAGGATTCAGCGGCCGGACTGGGCCAGGGCCTGGTTGCGCAGGCGGTCGTACTCGGCAGCTGCCACGGGCTGCGCACCGGCCTCGCCCAGGTCTTCCATGCGCACGCGGTAGGTCTCGCGGGCGCTCCACGCGGCCAGGGCGGCCACCACGGTGATGCCGAAGGCGATCAGGCCCACGGTCAGCCAGATGTTGTGCGCACCCGGAGGCGCCACGGCCGTGAACAGCGCGGGCAGCATGGCGGTGATGGCCGTGCCCACGTTCTGCGAGATGGCCATGGCCGAGACACGGGTGCGGGTGGGGAACAGCTCGGGGTAGAAGCTGGGGAACACCGCGTTGTAGCCCTGGTAGACCACGCCCCACATCAGGATGGACATGGCGAAGGCCAGCGGCATGTTGCGTTCGCTGATGGCGTAGAGGTAGCCGATGGCCAGCAGGCCCGACAGCAGCGCGCCGAAGATGATGGGCGGGCGCCGGCCGATGCGGTCGGACAGGTTGCCCACCATGGGGATCACCAGCACCGCGACGATGTTGCCCACCACGGGAATCCACAGGTACATGTCCTTGGCGAAGCCGATGCCGTAGGCGGGCTGCACGGCGTAGGCCGCGCCGAAGATGGTGGCCACCACCGGGATCACGTTCATCAGCGCCATGCAGACCACGCGCAGCATGTCGGGCGAATGGTGGCGGAAGGCCTCGACCACGGGCGAACGCGGACGCGCCTCGCTGCGGCCTGCGGCGGTGAAGGCCGGGGTCTCGTTGACCTCGCGGCGGATGATCCAGCCCGCGATGATGACGACGAAGCTCAGGATGAAGGGAATGCGCCAGCCCCAGCTGTTGAACTGCTCGGGAGGCATGTAGTGCGCCAGCGGCAGGAACACGGCCGCTGCCAGGATCTGGCCGGCCTGCACGCCCTGCAGCGTGAAGCTGGCGAAGAAGCCGCGCCGCCCGAACGGGGCATGCTCCAGGATCATGGAGCTGGCGCCCGAGATCTCGCCGGCCACCGCGAAGCCCTGTATCAGCCGCATCAGCACCAGCAGCGCGGGCGCCCACAGGCCGACCTGGTCATAGGTGGGCAGCAGGCCCACGGCGATGGTGGAAAAGCCCATCAGGAACATGCACCACACCAGCACCTGCTTGCGCCCGTGCGTGTCGCCCAGGTGGCCCAGCACGAAGGCGCCGATGGGCCGCGCCACATAGCCCACGCCATAGGTGGCCAGCGAGGCGATGATGGCAATCGCCGGATCACCCTGCGGAAAGAAGATCTGCGGAAAGATCAGCGCAGCCGCCGTGGCGTAGATGAAGAAGTCGTAGTACTCCAGGGCCGAGCCTATCCAGCCGCTGGTGGCGGCCTTGCGCGGCTGGTGCCCGGTGGGCTGTGTGTGTATCGGGGTTGCGCTCATGTGTTGTCTCCTCCATGTAGAAAAGGCCCCTGCCCGATGCTTGCGGCCAGGCCGGCGGGATGTAAAAAATGTAGTTCCCGCCTATGGATGCGCCCAAGCCAATTTCGAAAGGCATGTGCGCTGATCGCACCGCGCTGTTCGATAATCGCACGCACCCAGGGTTAATACGGAAAAATCAAAACCGTCATGACAACACCTTCCACCCTCGCCCAGCGCGACTGGATTGCCGGACTGGAACGCGGCGTATCGATCATCGAAGCCTTTGACGACGCCCACCCGCGCATGACGGCCGCCGAGGCTGGCCAGCGCACGGGCATGACGCGCACCGCCGCGCGGCGCTACCTGCTGACGCTGCAGCACATGGGCTACGTGGCGGGGGACGGCAAGCTGTTCTGGCTCACGCCGCGCGTGCTGCGGCTGGGGCAGTCGTACCTGGAGTCGGCGCGGCTGCCGCGCATCGTCCAGCCGTTCCTGCAGCGCGTGGCCGCCGGCACCCATGAAACCGCCTACCTGGCGGTGCTGGACGACGACGAGGTGGTCTACATCGCGCGCAACGGACCCAACCGCAACATGAACACCGGCTACGTGCTGGGCGCGCGCGTGCCGGCCCAGGTCACGGCGGCCGGCATGCTGATGCTGTCCATGCGCAGTGACGCCGAGCTGGAGCACTGGCTGGACAACCGCGCGCTGACGGTCTTCACCTCGCACACCATCACCTGCCCCGCCGAAATGCGCCGCGAGCTGGCCTTGATCCGCACCCAGGACTGGGCCCTGTGCGAGCAGCAGCTGAACCTGGACTCGCGCGGCATTGCCGTGCCGCTGCGCGACCGCCACGGCGCGCTGGCCGGCGCCCTCAACATCACCATGCCCATGGGCCGCGAAACCGGCAAGGACGCCGTGGCGCGCGTGCTGCCCATGCTGCGCGAGACGGCGCAGGCCATGCGGGATCTGATCTGATGGTGAACGACACGGCCATGGCGCAACTTCCTGGCCTGGACATGCATGGCGGCGACGACCATCTGCTGCAGCATCTGCAGGCACTGGAAGTGCGGCTGCACGATCCGCAGGTGCGATCGGACGCAGGCCAGCTGCAGGCGCTGCTGCATGAAGACTTCCTGGAATTCGGCCGCTCGGGCGGCGTGCACGACCGGGCCGCCACCGTGGACAGCCTGGCGGACGCCTTGCCAGCACAGGCCCCTGCCCGGCTGGTGTCAGGCGGCTTTGCGCTGGCGCGCCTGGGACCGGACAGCGCGCTGCTGACCTACCGCTCGGCCAGCGTGGCCGAGGATGGAACGGCCGGCCGGCATACGCTGCGCTCTTCGGTCTGGCTGCGCACGGCGCGGGGCTGGCAGATGCGCTTCCACCAGGGCACGCCCACGGCGCCATTCGACCTGGCCGCATCCATGCCATGAGCGGCCTGCGGCGTGTTCAGACGGTCTCGAACGCGTACTTTTCCGTATCCACCTCGCGCTGCGAGGCCACGGCATAGCGGTCGCCCTGGATGCGCTCGGGCTTGAAGAGGTCGTCCAGTTCAGCCAGCAGGGCCGCATCCAGGCGCACGGCGCCGCCGCGCAGGTCTTCGTGCAGGTGGTCCACGCTGGTGGTGCCCGGCAGGGCAATCACATGCTCGCCCTGGTGCAGCACCCAGGCGATGGCCAGCTCGGCCAGCGTGCAGTCGGCGCGCTCGGCAATGGACTGCATGGGCGCGAGCAGCTGCAGGTTCTTCGCATAGGCCTCGGGCGCAAAGCGCGGCATGGCGGCGCGGATATCGCCCTTGACCAGGCCCTGGACCTCCTGGAGCTTGCCGGTGAGGAAGGCGCGGCCCAGCGGGCTGAAGGCCACGTAGGCAATGCCCAGTTCCTTGCAGGCCTGCAGCGTGCCCAGCTCGGCATTGCGCGACCACAGCGAATACTCGCTTTGCAGCGCGGCGATGGGGAAGGTGGCATGGGCGCGGCGCAGCGCGTCGGCGCCGATCTCGGACAGGCCCAGGGCGCGCACCTTGCCCTCTTCCACCAGGCGCGACATCTCGCCCACCGATTCCTCGATGGGCACGCGGCGGTCCCAGCGGTGCAGGTAGTAGAGGTCGATGACATCGGTGCCCAGGCGCTGCAGGCTGTCTTCGCAATTGCGGCGCAGGGTCCTGGGGTGGCCATCGATCACGCGGCGCACCACGCCGTCGTCGCCGCGCACGCCGGCCATGCCGCATTTGCTGGCCAGGGTGATGTGGTTGCGGTGGGACTTGAGCACGGGGCCGACCAGGGATTCATTGGCGCCGAAGCCATACAGCGCCGCCGTGTCGAACAGCGTGACACCGGCGTCCAGCGCCGCATGCAGCACGGCCCTGCTCTGCTCGGGCGACGGCGGATGGCCATAGGCGTGGCTGAGGTTCATGCAGCCCAGGCCGACGGCGCTGACGGAGAAGGGACCCAGGTTTCGTGTGGACAGGTTGGTCATGGTGGCTCACAGGGAAAAGAAGAAAGGGAGCGGCCGGCGCTCCCTTGCAGTGCATTCGCACAACGATTTTGCCGTCAAACCGCAGCGCCCCGCACGCCCGTGCGCGCCCAGGCCGGCAGCGGCACGGGCCGGTGCAGCACGTCGTCGTTGAGCCACTGCGCGCTGCGGCGCGCGCGCTCGGCCACGGTGTCCAGCGGCAGTTGCTGGTAGTCGTCGTTGAAGACCTCGAAGCTGTAGTCGCCACGGTAGCCCAGGCGGTCCAGGCGCAGCACCAGGTCGGCCAGGCGCTCGCTGTGCACGCCCTCGCCCGGAAACACGCGGAAGGTGCGCGCCGTGGCCATGCGTTCCTCGAAGGTGGGCGCGTCATGCCACATGAAGTCGGACAGCTGCACCAGGAAGATCTTGTCGCGGTCGATCAGCTCCAGCGCATCCAGCGGCGTCTTGGCGGCCAGGATGTGGAAGGAGTCCAGGCCGATGCCCAGGTTGGACATGTCGGCGCGGCAGACCACGTCCCAGCTGGTGGTGAATTCGTTGACGTTGCGGCCCCAGGACAGGCCCTCGTAGGCGATCTTCACGCCCAGCGGAATGCCGAGCATGGCCAGCTTGCGCAGGTCGCGCGCAATCACGTCGAGATCGCCCGTGGCATGGCGCGAGGTGGACGAGCAGGCCAGCAGCACGGGGCTGCCGATCTCGGCGCACATCTCCAGCATGGATTTGGCGATGTCCACCTTGTAGTGGTGCAGGTGGTCGGACAGGCCCTCGAAGTCGCGCAGCACCTGAAAGCCCGTGGGCCGCAGGCCGCTGGCGCGCACGGCCGCCGCTGCCGCCTTGACGCCGCCCGGGTGGCCGGCCAGGTCGCGCGCGCTGAGCATGACCTGGGTGAAGCCCGCGCGCCGGATGGCGTCGAGCTTGGCCTCCAGTGAGCCATTCAGAGTGATGGTGTCCATGCCATAGCTGTCCAGCAAGCCCATGTTGCCCTCCAGGATCGTTGTGTGTATCGGCGGTTGAATCGGACGGCGGCGCGCCAGGCTTTGCGCTAGGCGTCGCGGTGCACCAGCTCGAACACCACGGTGCCCATGGCGTTGCGCGTGAGCGCGCCGCGGTCATCGGGGTGCAGGCGGCTCGATTCCACGAACTCCACGCCGCGCTGGCGCAAGGCCTGCACGGCAGCAGGCACGTCGGTGGTGCCCAGGCCGATGCGCTGCAGGCGCTCGGGCATGTCGTCCCACTCCAGGCCCGGATCGGGCTCGATGAGCTGCCACAGGAAGCGCTTGCAGGGGCTGCGCATGAGCTTGCCCTTGGGCAGGATGCCGAAGCGCTGCGCATCGGGCAGCAGGTGGAAGTCGAACATGCGTTCGAAGTAGGTGATCCAGTCGGCGCTGCGGCCACGCCCTATGTACTGGACCACGCCGAAATAGCCCAGGCCGGCCAGCGCCGGCGGATGGGGATCGGCCCCGGCAACGGGCTTGAAGTCGATGTCATAGATGGAGAACTCCTGCCATCGATCGACAAAGTAGAAGCGGCTGCCACCCGGGCCGTGGATGGCCGGAATGTGCAGCTCCATCGCCTGGGCCTGGCTGGGCGCCGCCCAGGCTCCCAGCTCGATGCAGCGCGTATGCGCCTGCAGGGCATCCTGCACGCGCAGCGCCACGGCCGAGATGACGGGCTGCCCGTCGGACGCGGCATGGGCCAGCACATCGGCGGCGCCCGCATTGACCACCAGGTTCATGTCCCCCTGCCGGTACAGCGTCACCTCGCGCGAGCGGTGCCGCGCCACGGGGCGAAAGCCCAGCCCCTCCAGCACCTGGCCCAGGGCCTGGGGCTGGCTGGTCGTGTACTCGATGAACTCTATGCCGTCGATCCCGAGGCGATTGGACGCCTCGGGCACGTCTTCCCGGCTGCTGGAGGAGGAATCGGTCATTGCGGTACTCCGGGTGGAAACATGATCGTCGTGCCACGCCCAAGTGGCATCGCTCTCCTACGATCAAATACGCGTAAAACTGGCGCGGCCCAACTCAGAGACACCGAGGAAGGGCCGCCCCGCACCGAGGGTGTCGTCCCCCTTTCAGGGGGAAGACGCGAAGCGGCTCAGGGGGTGAGCTGTTTTTCCAGATCGTGCAGGACCTGATAGCAGGGCAGCACCTGGGCCACGCTGGAATTGGGCTCGCGGCCTTCGCGGATGGCGGCGAAGAACTCGCGGTCCTGCAGCTCGATGCCGTTCATGGACACGTCGACCTTGGAAACGTCGATCTTCTCTTCCTTGCCGTTGACGAGGTCGTCATAGCGCGCGATGTAGGTGCCGGTGTCGCCGATGTAGCGGAAGAAGGTGCCCAGCGGGCCGTCGTTGTTGAACGACAGGCTCAGCGTGCAGATGGCGCCATTGGCGGCCTTGAGCTGGATGCTCATGTCCATGGCAATGCCCAGTTCCGGGTGGATGGGGCCTTGCACGGCGTTGGCCTTCACGATGGGGCTGCCGGCCTGGTAGGCGAACAGGTCCACGGTGTGGGCGGCGTGGTGCCACAGCAGGTGGTCGGTCCAGCTGCGGGCCTGGCCCAGCGCGTTCATGTTGGTGCGGCGGAAGAAGTAGGTCTGCACATCCATCTGCTGGATGTTGAACTCGCCGGCCGCGATCTTCTTGTGCACCCACTGGTGGCTGGGGTTGAAGCGGCGCGTGTGGCCGCACATGGCCACCAGGCCGGTCTGCTTTTGCAGATCGGCCACGGCCTGCGCGTCCTTGAGGCTGTCGGCCAGCGGGATCTCCACCTGCACATGCTTGCCGGCCTTCAGGCATTCGATGGCCTGGGCGGCATGCATCTGCGTGGGCGTGCACAGGATCACGGCGTCCACCTCGGACAGGGCCAGGCTGTCGGCCAGCTCGGTGGTCACATGCTGGATGCCGTACTTGTCGGCCACTTCCTGGGTCTTGGCCAGCTCGCGGCCCACCAGGGAGACGACTTCCACGCCGTCGATGTTCTTGATGCCGTCCAGGTGCTTGATGCCGAAGGCACCGGCGCCCGCCAGGGCGACTTTGATGGTCTTGTTGCTCATATGAGTCTCCGTAGAGCCGCCTCAAGGAGGCGAAGGCCCCCTCGGGGGGCAGTGAATACACGCAGTGATGAACGCGGGGGCCTCAGCCGTTCTCCAGGATGAGATGTCCGACAGCGGTGTTCGATGCCGGCACATGGTAGAAGCGGTGGTTGACCTTGGGCAGCGGCGCGGGGCCGTCCACATCGGCCATGGCGCCGCGCGCGATCAGCCACATCACCAGCTCGATGCCTTCGGAGCCGGCCTCGCGCACGTAGTCGATATGCGGCATCTTGGCCAGGCCGGCAGGGTTCTCGATCAGCAGGTCCAGGAAGCGGTTGTCCCACTCCTTGTTGATCAGGCCCGCACGCGCGCCCTGCAGCTGGTGGCTCATGCCGCCCGTGCCCCAGATCTGCACGTTCAGGTCTTCGTCGAAGCTTTCCACGGCGCGGCGGATGGCACGGCCCAGGTTGAAGCAGCGCTGGCCCGACGGCACGGGGTACTGCACCACGTTGACGGCAAACGGAATCACCGGGCAGGGCCAGGCGCCCGTGCGCGCGTCCTGCTCGCCGCACATCAGCGACAGCGGCACGGTCAGGCCGTGGTCCACGTCCATCTTGTTGACGATGGTCAGGTCGAAGTCCTGCTGGATCACCGACTGCGCAATGTGGCTGGCCAGTTCCGGATGGCCGATGACCTTGGGCACGGGGCGCGGGCCCCAGCCTTCGTCGGCGGGCTGGTATTCCGCGGCCGTGCCGATGGCAAACGTCGGGATGAAGTCCAGGCTGAACGCGGTCGCGTGGTCGTTGTAGACCAGGAAGATCACGTCGGGCTTGTTGTCCTTGAGCCATTGGCGCGAGTGCTCGAAGCCCTTGAACAGCGGCTGCCAATAGGGGTCGCCCACCTTGCCCAGGTCCATGGCCGCGCCGATGGCGGGCACATGCGAGGTGTAGACGGATGCGGTGATGCGCGCCATGTCAGTTGCCTTCCTTGTTGTTCTTGTCCACGCTGCCGGCCTTGCCCTGCGGCTGGCGGTGGGCCTGGGCATCGCCCTCCTCGCCCACGCGGCGGTTGCCTTCGGCCGAACGGCCTCCGCTCACCATCATGTTGCGGTATTCCTCTTCCGACATGCCGGTCATGGAGCCGGCCATCTGCTGGAAGCTCTTGCCATCCGTGGCGCCGATCTTGGCCAGGAAGTAGATGTTGCCGCCCGTGCGCATGCACCAGTTCAGATCGCGGGCCAGGACGGCCTGCTTCTGCTCCTCGCTCATGGCCCATTCGTCCAGGTAGGCACGCTCGTCGGCCTTGAAGCGCTCGCGGTTCTCGGCCTTCATCAGCGACATGCAGAACTGGTTGAGCCAGTAGCCTTTGCGGGACTGCTCGGCATCAAAAATGATGGTGCCGGGCACGTCCAGATAGGGTTTGTCCAATGCCATGGATATCTCCTTGAATATGTCCGGCACCCAGGCCGGACATGGTCGCCATCAGGCTTCTTCGGGCCAGTACAGACGCATGGGGTTGTCGACCAGCAGCTTCTTCTGCAGCTCGGCAGTCGGTGCAATGTGCGGGATGAAATCGACCAGCAGACCGTCGTCGGGCATGTGGTCCTTCAGATTGGGGTGGGGCCAGTCGGTTCCCCACAGCACGCGGTCGGGGAATTCCTCGACCACGCGGCGGGCGAAGGGCACCACGTCACGGTAGGCATTTTGCTCGCCGTCCAGCGCCTTGGGGCCGGTGACGGACAGGCGCTCGGGGCAGCTGACCTTGCTCCAGACGTTCTGGTGCTCGCGCATGAACTTGAGGAACAGCTCGAACTCGGGCCCGTCCACGGGCTTGCTCACGTCGGGGCGGCCCATGTGGTCCACGACCACGGTGGTGGGCAGGCTGGTGAAGAAATCCCACAGCTCGGGCAGGTCCACGGCCTCGAAGTAGATGACCACATGCCAGCCGAGCTTGGCGATGCGGCCCGCGATCTCCATCAGCTCGTCCTTGGGCGTGAAGTCCACCAGGCGCTTGACGAAGTTGAAGCGCACGCCGCGCACGCCGGCGGCGTGCAGTTCCTGCAGTTCCTCGTCGGTCACGCTACGGCGCACCGTGGCCACGCCGCGCGCCTTGCCGCCGGCGGCCTTGCAGGCATCGACCATGGCGCGGTTGTCGGCGCCGTGGCAGGTGGCCTGCACGATGACGTTGCGCGCAAAGCCCAGGTGGTCGCGCAGCGCGAACAGCTGCTGCTTGCTGGCATCGCAGGGCGTGTACTTGCGCTCGGGCGCGAACGGGAATTCATCGCCGGGGCCGAAGACGTGGCAGTGGGCATCGACAGCGCCTGCGGGCACCTGGAACTTGGGCTTGGAGGGGCCGGCGTACCAGTCCAGCCAGCCGGGGGTCTTTTCAAAAGCGCTCATATTCCCTCCTTCAATCGATGTAACGAAGGCCGGCCTTTTCGAGCGGCTCGCGCATCTTGTACATGTCCAGGCCCAGCACGCCGGAAGCCAGCTTGGCGCGCTTCTCGCCCTCGAAGCTCTCGCGCTTTTGCGCGGCAGCCAGGGTTTCGGCGGCCTTGGCGGCGGGCACGCAGACCACGCCGTCATCGTCGGCCACGATCACGTCGCCGGGCGTGACCCACATGCCTGCGCAGACCACGGGGATGTTGACCGAGCCCAGCGTGGCCTTGATCGTGCCCTTGGAGGAGATGGCGCGGCTCCACACGGGGAAGTTCATTTCCTGCAGCGTCTTCACGTCGCGCACGCCGGCATCGATGATCAGTGCACGCGCGCCGCGCGCCTGGAAGCTGGTGGCCAGCAGGTCGCCGAAGTAGCCGTCCGTGCATTCCGAGGTCACGGCCGCGACCACGATGTCGCCGGGCTGGATCTGCTCTGCGGCCACATGCATCATCCAGTTGTCGCCGGGCTGCAGCAGCACGGTGACGGCCGTGCCCGAGACCTGCTGGCCCGCGTAGATGGGACGCATATAGGGCTTGAGCAGGCCCACGCGGCCCATGGCCTCGTGGACGGTGGCCGAGCCCAGGGCGGCCAGGCCGTCGGCGGCCGCGCGGTCGGCGCGCTGGATGTTGCGGTAAACCACACCGAGTTCGTACATGGTGTTCTCCTTGATCTGTGGTGGCGGCCTGCCTACAGGCCCTTTTGCTTGAGGGCGGCGTCCAGGCGCGGGAACACGCGGCGCGCGTTGCCTTCGTAGACCTGGTAGCGCTCCTCTTCGGTGAGGTTGGCCGTGGCCTCGATGTAGCGCTTGGTGTCGTCGTAGTAGTGGCCCGTGGTCGGATCGATGCCGCGCACGGCGCCGATCATCTCGCTGGCGAACAGGATGTTCTTGACCGGGATCACCTTGGTCAGCAGGTCGATGCCCGGCTGGTGGTAGACGCAGGTGTCGAAGAAGATGTTGTTGAGCAGGTGCTCGTCCAGCAGCGGCTTCTTGAGTTCCTGCGCCAGGCCGCGGAAACGGCCCCAGTGGTAGGGCACGGCACCGCCGCCATGGGGGATCAGGAACTTGAGCGTGGGGAAGTCCTTGAACAGGTCGCTGGTCAGGCACTGCATGAAGGCCGTGGTGTCGGCATTCAGATAGTGGGCGCCCGTGGTGTGGAAGCACGCGTTGCAGCTGGTGGAGACGTGGACCATGGCCGGGATGTCGTACTCCACCATCTTTTCGTAGATGGGGTACCAGGAGCGGTCCGACAGCGGGGGCGAGGTCCAGTGGCCGCCTGACGGATCGGGGTTCAGGTTGATGCCCACGTTGCCGTACTGCTCCACGCACTTGACCAGCTCGGGAATGCAGGTCTTGGGGTCCACCCCGGGCGACTGCGGCAGCATGGCGGCCGGGATGAAGTGATCGGGGAACAGCTGGCTGACGCGGTAGCACAGCTCGTTGCAGATGGCGGCCCAGGTGCTCGATGTCTCGAAGTCGCCGATGTGGTGCGCCATGAAGCTGGCGCGCGGGCTGAAGATGGTGAGATCGGAGCCGCGCTGCTTCATCAGCTTGAGCTGGTTGGTCTCGATGGTCTCGCGGATCTCGTCGTCGCTGATCTTCAGCTCGCTGGCCCGCGGGGCCTTGGACGGGTCCTTGAGTCCCGCGATCTGCAGGTCGCGCCAGGCGCCCAGGGCCGCGGGCGCGGTGGTGTAGTGGCCGTGTACGTCGATGATCATCGGAGGGTCTCCTGCGTCTTTATGGGGTGGAAATGTGTCAATGAAGGGGCGTGGCAGGCACCGCGCCGCCCTGCGGCTCGGGACTGCTGTACTGCTTGATGATGAGGGCGGCCATGGCGATCACGCCAGGAATGGCCACCACGGCAAAGATCTCGCTGAAGGCCATGTGGCGCGCCGACAGCTCGGCCACCAGGAAGGAGCCCGCGATGCCGCCGAAGCGCCCGATGCCCAGCATCCAGGCCACGCCCGTGGCGCGGCCGCGTGTCGGATAGAAGGCGGCGGCCAGCGCCGGCATGGACGACTGGGCGGTGTTCATGATGGTGCCGGCCAGGAAGACGGCCACCACCAGCCAGCCCAGGTGGCCGGCCGTCTGGCCTATCCACCAGATGGAGGCCGCCGTCAGCGCATAGCCGATGGCGATGATGCGGTTGGCATTGAAGCGGTCCATGAGCCAGCCGAACAGCACGGCGCCCACGCCGCCCAGCGGGAACAGCGCCGCCACCAGGGTGCCGGTCTTGGGGTCCAGGCCCGCTTCCTTGAACAGCACGGGCATCCAGTTCATCAGCGCGTAGAAGATGACCAGGCCCATGAAGTAGGCGATCCACAGCATCACCGAGCCCACGCGGTACTGGCGCGACAGCACCACGCCCATGCCGCTGCCGGCCTGGGCCTCGGGCCTGGCCTCGGTCAGCACGAAACGCTGCACGCCCTGCACGGCATCACCGGCAATGCGCGCCAGCACCTTGCGGATGCGATCGGCCGGGTAGTTGTTGGCCACCATGTGGCGCACGGATTCAGGCAGCAGCACGACCAGGGCCACCAGCAGCAGCAGCGGCGCGGCACCGCCCAGGATGAGCACGCTGCGCCAACCGAAATGCGGGATCATCCAGGCCGCCAGAAAGCCGCCGAAGGCCGCGCCCAGCGGAAATCCGCAGAACATGGCGTTGGTCAGCGTGGCACGGCGCGAATCAGGGCAGTACTCGCTCATCAGCGTGACGGCATTGGGCATGGCGGCGCCCAGGCCCAGGCCGGTGACGAAGCGCAGCACGGCCAGGGTCCAGATGTCGGGGGAAAAGCCGGAACCCAGGCAGGCCACGGCAAACACTGCGACCGAGCCCACGAGCACGGTCTTGCGGCCCAGGCGGTCGGCCAGCGGGCCCGAGAAGATCGCGCCTGCGGCCAGGCCGAACAGCGCAGCGCTGAGCACGGGCGCCAGCGCGGGCTTGCTCACGCCCCATTCGGTGATCAGCGAGGGCGCGATATAGCCGATGGCCGCCGTATCAAAGCCATCGAGCAGAACGATCAGGAAACACAGCGCAAAGATCACCCACTGGAATCCCGAAAACGGGTGCTCGTTGAGCAGGGTCTGCACATTGACGCCGGTTGCTGCGGCGTCCTTCTGGACGGATGTCATGACTTGTCTCTTCCACTGTCTCTCAGCCTGGCGGATACCGCATCTGCGCGCGCGGCCCGCCCCTTGCACCGCAGGGGCCGGCAAGCCCCTGCGCTGTTTCTTCAGTCCTGCCTGCGGCCGTCCCAGACCGAGCGCGGCACCATGACCTCGCCACGCATCAGCAGGCGCGCCGTGCGCAGCAGGGCCGCCTTGGTCACTACGTCGGGATGGGCCGGGTCGCTGTCCAGCGTGACGCTGAACTCGCCCGTGGGATGCTCCACCGAGACGGTGAGCGGACCCGTGCCCTGCTGCAGCTGTGCCACGCCCTCGCACACGGTGCCCGGCATCTTCACCGCCGTGCCCACGGTGACGGCCGCCAGCACGCCGATGGCGTCATGGCAGACATGGGGGATGAAGCTGCGCGTGGTCAGCGCGCCGCCATGCTGGGGCGGCGCGATCAGGGTCATCTTGGGATAGTTCTTGGCCGAGACATCGCCCAGGCCCATGGTCTGCGAGATCTGCAGGCGCAGCGCCTCGATGCGGCGCTTGAGGTCGGTGTCGGCGTTGAGCTCGGCCACGGTCTCCTGCCCGGTGGCGCCCACATCGGACGCCTTGAAGATCACCAGCGGCATGCCGTTGTCTATGCAGGTGACGTCGAGCGTGAAGGGCTCGAACCCCTCGCCCGTCACCGTGACCGTGTCCCGGGGCTTGCCCGTGGGCAGCAGGCCAGAGCAGACCGAGCCGGCCGTGTCCAGGAAACTGATTTCGATGGGTGCCGAGCTGCCGGGCGCGCCGTCGATGCGGGCCGAGCCTTCGTACTCGACCTGGCCGCCGGGCGTCTGCACGGTGATGTCGGCCGCCATGCCGGTGTTGAGTGTCAGCACGCGGAAGGTGCTGGTCTCGCCACGCGGCTGCACCATGCCGGTCTCCAGCGCAAAGGGAACCACGCCGGCCAGCATGTTGCCGCAGTTGGGCGTGGTGTCCACCGTGTCCTTGTCGGGCTGCAGCTGGGCGAAGAGGAATTCGAGGTCTATGCCCTCCTTGTCGGAGAGGCTGACGATGCCGACCTTGCTGGTCAGCGGATGCGCGCCACCCACGCCGTCGATCTGGCGCCTGTCGGGCGAGCCCATGGCCGCGAGCAGCACGCGGTCGCGCGTGGGCAGGTCGGAGGGAAGATCGCTGGCCCGGAAGAAAGGGCCCTTGGAAGTACCGCCCCGCATCAGCAGGCAGGGAATGGCCGTTTGCATGGCTGTCTCTATCAGTATGGGTATGACAGCTATTGTGAGCATGGCGCGGGCCAGGCACTACTGGGCAAGCCCGCTAGCAGCTATAGCAAACCGGCATAGCTCAACACCAAGCCTGGGCCGCAGGCTGCGACGCCGGGGCGCCGCAACTGCTTGATACAACTTATTGGGGCGCAGTGCCGCTCAATCGCGGTCATGGCCCCGGCCGCGATCATGGCCATGCCCGCGGCCGCGGTGGTCGTCGTGGCGGTCATGCCGATCATGGCGGTCGTGGCGGTCCCAGCGGCGGTCATCGCGGCGGTGCTCCCATTCGCGGTGGCGGCGCTCCTCGCGCCAGCGAGGATCGTGGCGCGGCGGCCCGGCGCGCCAGTGCGGCGGCGGATTGCGCAGGAAGTACACCGGGCGGCCGCAGGCACCGTAGCGTGCGCAGTGCTTGCCCCAGTGCTTGGCATGGCCGGGCGGCACCCACATGTAGACCGGCGGCGGGGCCATGGGCGCCGGCGCGATGATGACGGGCCGCTGGTACAGCAGCGGCGGCGGCGGGGCATTGCCTATGTCCACGGTGCCGTAGACACCCGGAGCCAGCTGGCCCGAGACCGAGCCGCTGATATAGGTCTGCGCCTGGGCCGCAAGGGCCGAGCAGGCCAGCGCAAGGGCGGCCGCGGCGCGCAAGGTGGATCGCAAGGTAAGCATGGCCATGTTCTTTTGAAGGGGTGAAACAGGAAAGGCCCCGTTTCTACCAAGCGCCTGGGGCCGCATGGGCCGTTGCGCCTGAAAAGGTGTAAGAACCCGTTCAAGCCAGCGCCCGTTCCTGCTCAACGCGCCAGGGCTGCCTGCGGTGTACAGCAGACCGCAATGGTCCGCTTTCTGGCCTGCACGCGCTCAGTCCAGCCTGAGCCGGGAATCCTTCACCACCTTCTGCCATTTGGCGATCTCGGCGCGGCGGAATGTCTCCAGCTCGGCCGGCGTGGAGCCTATGGGCTCGGCACCTATGCCAGCGAGCCGCTCCACAATGGCAGGCTCGCGCAGCACCTTGGCCAGCACCGTGGACAGCCGGTTCACGATGGCGGGCGGCGTGCCGGCCGGCGCAAAGATGGCGTTCCACTCGTAGGTCTCGTAGCCGGGCACGCCCGACTCGGCAATGGTCGGCAGCTCGGGGGCGGCCTTGGAGCGCTCCAGCCCGCCCACGGCCACCGCGCGCAGCTTGCCGGTCTTCACGTGCTGCCAGGCCGAGCCCATGCTGGCAAACATCAGCGGCACCTGGCCCGACATCACGTCCATCATGGCCGGGCCGCCGCCCTTGTAGGCCACATGGTGCAGCTGCGTCCTGGCCAGCAGGTTGAACAGCTCGCCCGCCAGGTGCTGGGCCGAGCCCGGGCCTGCCGACGCAAAGTACAGATGCCCGCCCGCCTCGGAGCGGCCGGCCTGGATCAGGTCCTGCACGCTCTTGATGGGGGACGATGGCGCCACCACCAGCACATTGGGCACGCGCAGCAGCAGTGAGACCGGCGCGAAGGCCTTGAGCGTATCGAACTGCATGCGCGCGTGGATGGCGGGATTCTGCGCGTGGTTGGAGGCATCGAGCATCAGGGTGTAGCCGTCGGGCTGGGCCTTGGCCACCTGGGCGCCGCCGATCATGCCGCCTGCCCCGCCCCGGTTCTCGATCACCACGGGCTGGCCCAGCTCGGCAGACAGACGGGGGCCGATCAGGCGCGCCACCACATCGACGGTGCCGCCCGGCGGATAGGTCACGGCCAGGGTGACGGGGCGCTCGGGGTAGTTGGCCGCTGCAGCCGCAGCGGCTGGCGCGGCCATGCCGGCAACGGCCGAGATCAGGCCTGCGGCCGCCCACAGGCCGGCGGTGCGTCTGGACAGGGATTTCATGGTGTGTCTCCTTGGGTTTGAATCGGGCTCGGAAATCGGAACAGCTCGACGGCGCTGCGGCCCAGCACGGCCTGCAGCGAGGCGGCATCGTCCAGCGGGTCCAGCCAGTCGTGCATCCAGCGCACGGCCGCCGGATAGCTGGCCTGGCCCGCGTGCTGGGTGTGCGGCCAGTCGCTGCCCCAGAGCAATCGCTCGGCCGCAAAGGCCTGCAGCAACTGCGCGGTGGCCTGCCGCCCCGAGGCGGCGCAGTCGGCGGCGGGCCAGATGCGGTAGGGCGCGGACAGCTTGACCCACACACGGCCGCTGCCGGCCTGCTGCAGCAGATAGCCAAAGCCAGGGTCGCGCACGCCCAGGGCCGGGTCAGGACGCCCGAAGTGGTCGACCACCACGCGGCAGCCGGCGGCCAGCAGGGTGGGCAGCAGGTCAGGCAAGCGCCCGGCCTGCAGGTGCAGCTCCACATGCCAGCCCAGGGTGTTGGCCTGCTCCAGCACGCGGCGCCAACCGGGCGCATTCAGATCAGGCAAAGGCAGGCCGATCAGGTTCAGGCGCATGCCCACCACGCCGGCATCGGCCAGGGCCTGCAGGTGGTCCTCGCCCGTGTTGTCATCGACCACGGCCACGCCGCGCAGGCGCTGCGGCCCGGCGCGCAGGGCCTGGAGCATGTAGCGGTTGTCCGTGCCCAGGAAGCTGGGCTGCACGAGCACGCCATAGGCCAGGCCGTGCGTGTCCAGGTGCTGCAGATACGTGGCCAGGGACGCATCTGCGTCGGGCGCGTAGCGGCGCACATCGGGCATGGGCAGGCCGCGCTCGAAGACATGGGCATGGGTATCGACGCTGGACGCAATGGCGAACCTGGGCAGGGCAGACACGGGGAAAAACTCCTTGCGGGTGGCGCGGCACAGGATGCGGCGCAGGGGGTATGCGGCCGGATTCTAGGAAGAGGGGATATATATTTCCATTCTTCAAAATGGATTTATTCATACTGGATCGATATGGAAACCCGGCATCTGCGCTACTTTCTGGCGGTGGTGGACCAGGGCAGCGTCAGCCGCGCAGCCGACTGGCTGGGCATTGCCCAGCCCGCGCTGAGCCAGACCCTGGCCCGCATGGAGAAAGACCTGGGCGTGCAGCTGTTCCAGCGCTCGCGCCAGGGCGCCCTGCCCACGCCGGCCGCCCTGGCCATGCTGGATGACGTGCGCACCAGCGTGGCCCGCATAGATGCCGCCGCCAGCCGCGCGCGCGAGATCGCCAGGGGCAGTGCAGGCCAGCTCACCGTGGGCCTGGTGTCTTCGGCGCTGTTCGGCACCCTGCCCCGCGCCCTGCGCGCGCTGCGGCAGCAGGCGCCCGGCGTGCGCGTCATCCTGCGCGAGATGAGCAATGCCGAGCAGGCCGAGGCCCTGCAGACCGGCGCCATCGACATCGGCCTCATGCACACACCCGTGGCCGTGGGCGGGCGCATGCGCGAGCGCCAGCTGCTGCGCGAGCGCCTGGTGGCCGCCGTGCCCGACGAATTCCAGATCGGCGAGGACGGCCAGGTCAGCCTGGCGCAGATCGCCGAGGCCGGGCTGGTCATGTACCCGCAGGCCCAGCTGCCCGTGCTGCACGCCGGCATCCTCGACGCGCTGCGCAAGGCAGGCCACGAAGCCCATGTGGCGCAGGAGGCCAACCGGACCCTCACCGTGCTGGCCTGCGTGGCCGGCGGCTGCGGCGTGGCACTGCTGCCCAGCTGGATACGCTCCATGGACTTTCGCGGCGTGCGATTTTGCGAAGTGCGCGATGGCCGGTCCCTGCCCAGCCTGGACCTCAGCGCCATCTGGCCCGCACGCTCCACGCCCACGCTGGCCGACCTGTTCGCACACCTGGACCTGGGCAAAGACTGAGTGCGGCCCGCATTGGCGCCGCACCGGTGCAAGAAACGGGATGCGCCCGCGCCTGCGCCGCACTACAAACCGCTTTCCCTCATTCACGGAAAGAAAAGGTGCCAGATGCAGCCATCGTCACAGCAACTCCACGGAAAAGTCGCCCTCATCACGGGCGCCAGCTCAGGCATAGGCCGCGAAGCCGCCAGGCTGTTCGCACGCCACGGCGCCAGGCTGGTGCTCACGGCCCGCCGCCAGCCGGAACTGCAGGCCCTGGTGGCGGAGATAGAGCAGGACGGCGGCCAGGCCATCGCGCTGGCCGGCGACGTGCGGGACGAGCCGCTGGCCCGGGCCCTGGTCGAAACCGCCACGGCGCGCTTTGGCGGCCTGGACATCGCCTTCAACAATGCCGGCATGACGGGCGATCCCTGCGCCCTGCCCGACCTGTCGCTGCAGGCCTGGCAGGAGGCCATCGCCACCAATCTCACCAGCGCCTTTCTGGGCGCCAAGCACCAGATACCGGCCCTGCTGGCACGCGGCGGCGGCTCGCTGATCTTCACCTCCACCTTCGTGGGCTACTCGGCGGGCCTGCCCGGCATGGGCGCCTATGCCGCCAGCAAGGCCGGCCTCGTCGGCCTCACCCAGGTCATCGCGGCTGAATACGGCCCCCGCGGCCTGCGGGCCAACGCCCTGCTGCCCGGCGGCACCGACACGCCCATGGGCCGCGCCAGCACCCCCACGCCCGAGGCACGCGCCTTTGTCGAAAACCTGCACGCCCTCAAGCGCCTAGCCACACCGGCGGAGATTGCAGCGGCAGCGCTGTTCCTGGCGTCGGATGCATCCAGCTTCGTCACGGGAACGGCCATGGTGGTCGATGGCGGTGTGTCCATCCAACGGACTTGAAGCAAGGCCCCGCCAAAGCCGTCGCGGCAATGGCGGCCCGCTCGGATCTTCCGGTCGCCTGCGGCGGCTTTATCAGGGGAGTTTTGAAAGTGGCATTCCTGCCCCAATAATTCCCCTGGAAACGATGCTTGCGCTTTCGCTGTTCATTCCCGCATCGTGGCCAAGGAGCTGGCTGATGTTTTCTGACCACGCAATTCACGACGAAGCAACTGCTCGGCAAATGGTGCCCGGATGCTGAATCGACATGGGGTGACATGAACCATTACGGGATGGCCGCACCTTTCTTCCAGGGAATGGATGATGGACAAACGAGGTGCATTGAGGCAATCTGCTTGAATCGGTAATACACTGCCCATGCAATCCATTGCATCGCGTCTCCAGCAATTACCGTCGGATTCAGGACCTGCGCGAAGTCCCGCACAACCCTTGTTTCAAGCATTCTTCAGACAATAGATCAATTACATCCCATTACAGCATTGTGGACGGCTATGGTATTTAACCTTCGCACAAGGTCCATCGAATGCTCACGACATATACTCGCGCAAAACCGCAAGAATGGAATACCTGTTGTCCGTCCGATGTGATTTTTTCTCTTTGAAGAAAAGAATCGTTGCAGGGATTGCATACCCATGCTTGCAGGAGCTACAGGCAGGCACAGTTCCATTTCGGCTGTGAGCGTTCGTGAACACTGATTAATCGCGTCGAGATTGTTATAGTAAATAACGGAACTACCATGACTAGACACACTCAGCCCATCGTGGAGCGCTTGTTCAGGCCAATGGAACGCTCGACCCGCCAGCGCAGTTCGATACGCACGGTCATGGAAGAGGCTGGGCGCCCCCTGCTCCCCGCTGAAATCCTGGGCGCAGCGCAGCGCGAGGTGCCGGCCATCGGTCTGGCCACGGTGTACCGCAACATCAAGCAATTGATGGAAGCCGGTGAGGTGCAGGCCGTGGACCTGCCCGGCGAGGCCACGCGCTACGAACTCAGCGGCCGCGCCCATCACCACCATTTCCGCTGCATGAGCTGCAACCGCGTGTTCAACGTGCCCGGTTGCCTTGGCGACATGCAGCGCATCGTGCCCGAAGGCTTTGTGGTGGAGCGCCATGAGATGACGATGTACGGCATCTGCAGCGACTGCCACCAGAACGTGCAGTAGCGGCGGGCCCCGGGCCTCAGGCCCAGGCATCGGCAAGCCGACAGCCATGGCGCAGGCCTTCCCTGCGCCATGGCTGTTTCTTTTTCCCCGGTCCGCTGCCTCAGCGCCTGCCCGGCCGCACGCGGCCTGCGGCAACGCCCCCGGCCAGCAAGGCCAGTGCAGCCACCGCCCAGAGCATCGCCACCTGACCCCAGGTCTGCGGCGCATGGCGCGGACTGGCCGTGAAGACCGGCTGCGCTGCAAAGTCCTTCGCGCCGAATGGACGGTCCTCGAACAGATAGGGATAGAAGAAAGTCCGCAGCCGCGCATGGAAGGCGGCAATGTCGTCCTGGTAGGCCAGCTGCGCCAGCAGGTCGGTGCCGGCCTGGCGGTGCAATGCGGCCTGCACGCCCACGCCGGGCAGCAGCCAGCCCAGGCGCCCGGTCCAGGCCTGGCGCGCCTGCAGGCCTTCCCGATAGGCGGCGAACTGGGGGGCGACGCTTTCATCACCGAGCTGCTGGAAAGCGTAGTACCACTTCCAGTGAAAGCCCGCAGGCAGCGGCGCGGTGTTGCGCCATTCGGGGTGGTTGCGGAAGAAGCGCTCCATGGTCTGCTCGCGCGGCAGGTCCCAGGCACCATGCACGGTCTGGCGCTGGGCCAGCATCAGCTCCACGCCCTGGCTCACGGGCACGGCGCGCGACAGCGCGGCATTGGCCAGCGTGGGCAGCACCAGGGTCAGCACGGCCCAGCAGCCCATGAGGGCCATGGCGTTGGCCACCGAACTGCCGCCCAGCGTGGCGACCACCAGGCACAGCCCGCTCCAGAAGGCCACATAGGCCGTGGCGCTCAGCAGCACGGAGGCGATGGCACCCGCCTGCGCACCACTGGCCAATGCCCCTGCCAGGGCCGGCAGCGCCAGGCATGCCAGCAACAGCACCGAACGCAGGCCCGCACGGCGCAGCCACAGCCGGCGCCCGCTGCCGGGCATGGCCTGAAGCGTGCCCAGGCGTCCCGATTCGCGCTCGCCCGAGACCAGGTCGTAGAGCAGTGCAATCAGGAACAGCGGCGCCAGGTAGACCAGCACAAAGGCGAAGTCGAAGCGGCCCGCCAGCGCCAGTTCGGGGTTGAAGCTCTCGCCTTCATGCAGCTGCGCCTGCAGCGCCAGGGCACGCACGCGCAGCACATAGGGCGCGGCATCGCGCAGGCCCAGGGCGAGGAAGGCCGTGGACGACGGTGCATCCCAGGTGCTGTGAAAGCCGTAGTAGGCCACCGAGCCCGCATCGCCGGACTGTGCATGCCGACCTGCCTGGGCCGCCATTTCCTGCTGCTGCATTTGGGCCAGACGGTCCAGGGTCTGGCGCTGCGACGAGATCTCGCGCAGGCCCGACAGCACGGCCAGCGTGGACAGCAACAGCAGCAGGGCCAGGGCGCACAGCGCCAGGCGCGAGCGCGTCAGAAGACGCCATTCATGTCGTAGCCAGCTCATCGCACCACCCTCCCCAGACGTTGCGTGGCCACCAGCAAGGCGGCCGCCAGCGCCGCCAGCCATCCCAGCAGCACGCAGGCTGCGGGTGCCGCGCGGCGCAAGGCCGCCAGCGGCGGATCGGGCTCGTGATGGAAGTCGGAGACGCCGCGCCAGTGCTCGTGGCTGATGCGGTTGTCTCGGCTGGAACGGTCACCCGCGTAGCTGAGCTTGTCCACCTGCAGCTGGTTGAGCGCCTGCACCATGCGGTAGCGATGCTGCTCGGCCTGCTCCAGAAAGCGCCGATAGCCTTGCAGGTCGGTGCCGGCCACGGCCATGGACAGGCGGCGCAGCGCAATCAAGGGGCTGACCAGGGCAAAGCCGTCGGCGCTGCGCAGTTGCCGGGCCTGCAGATCGAAGCTGGCCTCGGCATGGCGCCTGAAGAGCTCGCTGGTCAGCCGCTCGCCCTCCATGCCGACCAGGCCCTTGTAGTTGACGGGCAGATCCTCCACACGCGACACGCCGTACTGTGCAAGCACTTTGGCGCGAAAGGCGGCGAAGTAGGGATCGTCGGGATTGTGGCTGTCGCCCAGCGCCGCCAGCTCGCGCGCCGTGGCGATATCGGTCTCGAAGCGCGTGGGCAATGCCAGGGCCGCGCCCACCAGCTCCGGCGCCAGCCGGGGCACCAGCACCACGCCAATGGCCCAGGCGGCCAGCAGGGCCAGCAAGGCATCGCGCCCGCGCCGCATGAGGGCCGAAACCGCGGTGATGCCCACGGCCCACAGCAGCAGCCACAGCACATGGCCAGCCGCCAGCGCGGCCACCAGGCTGATGGGCACGGGCGTGGCCACCGCCATCCAGGCCAGGGCCAGCAAGGCGGGCAGCAGCACCAGGGCCGCCACGCCCGTCAGCGCCAGCAGCTTGCCGGCCACGAACTGCCGCATGCCCACGCCCTGGGCCAGCAGCACGCGCAAGGTGCCGGCCTCGCGCTCTCGCGCGATGCAGGCATGGCCCACGAAGATCAGCAGCAGCGGTGCCAGCACCTGCAGCACAAAGGCCGGCGTGAGCTGGCCGAAGCGCAGCAGCAGCGACGACTGGCGCACATCGCCGAAGTTGGCGCTGTTCTGGCGGTGGCCTTCGAGAAACAGCGTGTGGCCGGTGTAGGCGTCTATGCCCGCATCGAAGGCCGCCAGCGGATTGAGCGGGCGGAACACGAAATGGCCGTAGTGCACCATGCGGTGCGGATGGCGGTCGGGCTGGGCCTCGAACTCATGGTCCACCTGCGACTGGTGGCGTTCGCGCTGGGCCTGGGCCGCGCTGCGCTGGTCCCAGGCGGTGAAGGCGGCAGTAGCACCGAGCAGCAGCCACAGCACCATGCCCAGCACGGCCACGCGGTCGCGCAGCAGCAGGCGCCATTCCTCGCGTGCAATGGTCCAGGCCGTGCTCATGCCGCGGCCCCCTGCACGCCTGCGTCTGCGTCTGCGTCTGCGTGTGCGTGTGCGTGTGCGTTTGCGTTTGCACTCGCACCCGAACCTGTACCCGCGTAGTGGCGGTGCAGTGCCCGCACGTCAAAGCGCTCTTCCCCACGGGCCGCCACCTCCTCCACCAGCCTGCCGCCCGCGATGAAGCCCATGCGGTCGGCCACATCGGCAGCCCCCAGCAGGTCGTGCGTGACCATGAGAATGGCCACGCCCTGGCCGCGCAGCTGCGTGATCAGCCGGCTGAATTCGGCCGTGGCCTGCGGGTCCAGGCCCGAAGTGGGTTCGTCCAGCAGCAGCGCCGGCACCTTGCGTGCCAGCGCCAGCGCAATGGCCACCTTCTGCCGCATTCCCTTGGAAAAGCCCGAGACGCGCCGGTCATGCGCGGCCGCATCCAGCCCTGCAGCGGACAAGGCCTGGCCGATGGCATCCCTGCTGGCGGGCTGGCCCGCCAGGTCCAGCAGATAGGCCACGTTCTCGCGCGCGCTCAGGTGCTCGTACAGCGCCACGTTCTCGGGGATATAGGCGATCAGGCCGCGCGCCTGCGCGGCAGCCGTCACCGGGTCCACGCCCTGCACGCGCACCTGGCCGCTGCGCGGCCGCACAAAGCCCAGGAACAGGCTCAGCGTGGTGGTCTTGCCCGCGCCGTTGGCGCCCAGCAGCGCATAGATCTCGCCGGCATGCACGGCCAGGTCCAGGCCCTGGAGGATGGTGCGCTCGCCATAGTCCACCACGGCGCCCAGTGCTTGGAGCACGGGCGAGGAGGCAGAAGTGGGGTTGGAAGAAACAGGAAGGGATGGATGCATGGCGGGGCTCAGAACTTGGCTTGAAGGCCTACGGTGACGGTGCGGGCGGTGCCCGGCGTCACCCACAGCCGGCTGT
This sequence comes from Delftia sp., assembly GCF_059499305.1. Lineage (NCBI taxonomy): Bacteria > Pseudomonadati > Pseudomonadota > Betaproteobacteria > Burkholderiales > Comamonadaceae > Delftia > Delftia sp. The sequence goes on along the minus strand of NZ_JCABYI010000020.1, from coordinate 18,054 downwards.
ACGAGCTGGTGTAGTAGGTCTTGTCAAAGAGGTTGTCCACGTCCAGCGTCAGGCGCAGCGTGGGGCTGATGCGCCAGTAGGCCACCAGCTTGGCGGTGGTGTAGCCGGGCAGATCGAAGGCCGCCTTGCCCGCGTCGGCCTCGGCCTGCGTGCGGGCCTGGCCCAGGCGCTTGCCCACGCGGGTGACGCCGCCGCCAATGCCGTAGCGCTGGCCGTTGGAGAAGGCGTTTTCGTAGACCGCCAGCACGCTGCCGTTGACCTTGGGCACGTTGAGCAGGCGCCCGCCCACTTCCAGCGTGTTGTCGCGCGAGATCTCCACGTCGTTGAGCACCAGGCTCGCATTCAGGCGCCAACGCTGCGTGACCTGGCCGGCAAAGTCGAACTCCAGCCCCCGGCTGCGGATCTCGCCGGCCGAGACCGAGTAGCCGGCGTTGCCCGGGTCGGCCGTCAGCACGTTGCGCTTGCGGATGTCGAACAGCGCGGCCGTGGCGCCCATGCGCCGGTCGGCGCTTTCCCACTTGGCGCCCAGCTCCATGGAGCGGCCGGATTCGGGACTGAAGCCCGCGCCGGCCACATCGACGCCCACGTTGGGCCGGAACGAGCGGCCCACGTTGGCATAGAAGGTCCATTGCGGCAGCGGCAGCCAGCTCAGGCCCAGGCGCGGAGAGGTCGAGGTCGGGTCCTGCTGCGTGGTCGCGCCCGTGCGGCGGTTGTGCAGCGACTGGTCATAGCGGTCCATGCGCAGGCCGGCCACCACGCGCCACTGGGGCGAGAGCTTGATGGCGTCCTGCAGGTAGAAGGCCGTGTTGCGCTGGCGCTCGAAGGTATCGGTATTGGCCGTGGGCACGGGTTGCGTGCCGCCGTAGACGGGGTTGTAGATATTGATGGCATAGGGATTGGCCGCCGTGGGGTTGGCGCGCAGCATCACCGTATCCATGTCGAAGCGAAAGCTCTCCAGGCCCAGCAGCAGCTCGTGTTCGACGGTGCCCGTTTTCACCGTGCCCTGCAGTTCGGCCTGCACGGCGATATCGTCGGACTGGTAGTCGCGGAAACGCCGCTGGCGCGTCAGGTCGCCATTGGCCAGCAGCGCATGGGGTTCGGTGGAAAAGCCGTTGATCGAGGTCTCGCGGTAGGACAGGCCCAGGCGGCTGCGCCACTGCGCGCTCCACTCATGCGAGAGGATGAACTGGTGCGTGCGGTTTTCCACCGTCACATCGCCGTCGCGCGGGTCGCCCAGGAAGCGGCTGCGCGAGATGGCGCCCAGGCGGTCGCCCACGGCCACCACGCCACGGTCCAGCGGCGTCTTGTGGCGCAGCAGCTCGCCCGAGTACTCCAGCACCGTATCGCGCCCCAGCTTCCAGGTGAAGGCCGGCGCAATCACCTGGCGGCTGGCGCCCACGAAGTCGCGGAAGCTGTCGCGGTCCTCCACGGCGATGTTGAGCCGGTAGGCAAAGTTCTCGCCAATCGGCCCCGTGCTGTCGAGCGCGCCGCGCCGCAGCCCGTAGCTGCCCGCATAGGCTTCCACGGAATGCGAAGGCGTCCACAGCGGACGCTTGGAGACGACGTTCAGCGTGCCGCCCGGCTCGCTGCTGCCGTAGAGCGCAGCGGCCGTGCCCTTGAGGAACTCGATGCGCTCCACGCCGGCCAGATCACGCGGCGCGTTGAAGCCGCGCCCCGAGGAAAAGCCGTTGAACAAGGTGGCCATGCCCACGTTCTGATCGCCGGGCAGGCCGCGAATGACGATGTTGTCCCACAGGCCGCCAAAGTTGTTCTGGCGCGAGACGCCGCCCACATAGTCCAGCACATCGTCCAGCTTGGTGGCTCCCAGGTCGTCCATGGCCTGGCGCGTGATCACGCGCACCGACTGCGGCAGCTCGCGCAGCGGCAGGTCGGTCTTGGCGCCTGCCGCCTCATCGGTGTGATAGGCGCCCGAGGCCGTGCGGCCCACGACTTCCACGGCAGGCAGCAGGGTCTGCTCCTGGGACGACGGCGCCGACGGCGCTGACGGCACGGATGCCGCAGTTTGTTCCTGGCCCTGGGCCAACACGGGCGTGGAGAAGAAAGCGGCAGCGCTCAGGGCAAGCGGCAGCGGACGAAGGCCGGGGAGCGGCTTCGCGAGGATGGAGAAGGCAGTCATGATGAAAACGGGCACGGGCGCATGCCGCCGGCATCAGAAGCCGGCGCGCGCAAACACGGACATGCCGCCAGCACCAACGGGTGCCGGCGGCAGAGAAGGAGAAAAGTGCTTGCGGATTCAGCGCGGCGGGTCGCGCGATGCAAAGGCCCAGCGGTTCTGCGAGGGGATGGCGCCGCCCACGGTGCGCGGCGGCACCCTCTCAGGCGGTGCGGCCACGGCCAGCGGCAGGCCGAAGTGCGGCAGCCAGGCCGCCGCATGCGGTGCATGGCCCATGCACCAGACGCAGAGGGCTTCCGCGGCTTCCGCCTTTTCACCGGCCGGCGCCTTGTCCTCGCAGCCGTTCAGGCCGGCAAACGCCTGGCCGGGCGCTGCCGCCGCCTGCCGGATATGCGTTGCGCCGTGCAGGGGCATGCCAATGGCCGTGTTGAAGAACACGGCCAGCAATAGCAGGCGCAAAACAAGCAGACGCATAAGACGGCGATCTTACTATTGACAATTCAATATCGTTAACTGTCCGCCGGCATTTTCAGCACGGGCCCCGGAGACAGCGCGGCAATATGGCACAGGCATGTGACAGCCGACTGGCGATTTCCCGCATTGTGCCTATTGATCTGCGGGCCCCACGCCCCGGAAGAACATGTCGCAGATCTGGTCCGCCACCTTCTCCAGCGAGCCCTTGCGGGGGTTGAACCAGGACTGTATGGAGTTGATGCTGCCCAGGATCATGATGCGCGCCAGGTGGATGTCGGCATCGGCCCGCAGGCGGCCTTCGGCGCGCAGGTCTTCGAGCAGGCCGCTCCAGAATTTCTGGTGGCGCTCGCGGCGCTTGATCTGGCGTTCGCGCACCTTGTCGGGCAACTGGCCCAGCAGGCGGCCGTGGGCAAGGGCGAAGTCCCCATGCTTGATCAGGCCCGCCATCTGGCCCAGCACGGCTGCGCGGAAACGCTGCTCGGCCGTGGCGTCGGCGCCCAGCGCGGCAAGGCGCTCCTGCTGCTGGCTGATGATGCGGTTGCCGCCCTGCTCCATGACCTCGTCCACCAGCTCCTCCTTGGAGGCGAAGTGGTAGTAGATGCTGGCGGCCTCGATCCCGGACTGCTCGGCAATGTTGCGCATGGTGGTGGCAGAGTAGCCCTGCTCACCGAAGGTGCGGGCGGCCAGCTTGAGAAGGGTCTCGCGGGTCTCGTTGCCGTCGTGGGCGCTGGTCTGCCTTCTTGCCATGTCTGCCAGGGTGTGGATCGTTGTAGTGCGGCGATCCTAACAGGCTGTTGGTGGCACGCCAATCAAGCGTTCGGTACGCGCCCGCTGCCTGGCGGGCATGGCCGGGCCGCGAAACTGCGCCTGAAGAATCAGCCCCAAAGGCATTCCCGGGACTGCAATGGCCTGGCAATCAACGGCTCATGAATTTACGCGATATCGGCGGAAGATATTTCAAACCACGGCCAGGAATTCAATCCTCGCAATACAAAAAATCTATCCAGCCAATCGACAAGACAAATGAAACAACGCGTGTTAATCGCAAGATTAAATAGCACAATCGAATCACATGTAATTTATTTTATAAATCGACAAATAAAATCGATTGATGAAACAAAATCAACACCCGCAACCGGTTCTGAAATGGGAACTTGTACGATCACCTCGTCGCGGCTGCCCTGCAAAAGCATGCCAGCACGCCCTCTCCAGAGGAGGAAGCGCCAACCACAATGCTCTGCAAATGTAACAAAGACGCAACAGCTTTTGTAAAGTGGCGGTTATCAAGATGCTGCTGGATATAATGCGGATCGCCTCGGAATATGCCCAGGCATGAGAAGAAGCTGTCTACACCCCATAGAACGCTCACATCATCAGTATTTATACTTACGGTGATATCTTCATCCCCCACTGCACATGCACCAACCTTGACCATTGCGTAAAGAGTTCCGGGTCGTTGTTCTTGCTGCGCAGTTTTCGACAAATAGCCGCACTTAGAAATTCTTCTATCAAGATGACTACATACCAAGAGCTGATTGCCCAGAAAAAACTGCTCGACCAGCAAATCGACGAGGCCCGCAAGCTGGAGTCCAAAGCGGCTCTGGCATCGGTGCAGGAACTGGTCCGGGAGTTTGGCTTCACGGCACAGCAGGTCTTCCCCTGGAAGCCCGATGGCAAGAAGAGCGCCCCCGCCAAGTACCAGGACCCCGAGTCCGGCAAGACCTGGACCGGCCGCGGCAAGCCGCCGAACTGGATCCTGGGCAAGGACCGCACCCTGTTCGAAATCAAGTGAGTCCCTGCCGCGCATGGGCCCGCCCGCACGGCGGCGCACATGCGCGGGCACATGCTCAGAGGTGCGTCATGCAGGCACCACCGCCGTGACCTCGATCTCCACCTTGGCCCGGTCTTCCACCAGATCCGCCACCTCCACCGCCGTCATGGCGGGGAAATGCCGCCCGATCAGTTCGCGGTAGTGCTTTCCAATGGCCGGATAGGCCGCCACGTATTCCTGCTTGTCGGTCACATACCAGGTCATGCGCACGATGTGCTCGGGCCTGGCGCCGCCTTCGGCGAGGATGGCGACGATATTGGCCAGCGCCTGCCGCACCTGTCCGGCAAAGTCGTCCGTCTCGAATTGCTGCTGGCCGTTCCAGCCAATCTGCCCGCCGACAAACACCAGCCGGGAGCCGACCGTCATTTCGGTGAGGATGCCATTGGCATAGCCTCGGGGCGCCAGCCAGTCCGGGGGTTGCAGAGTCTTCATTGCTTCATCCTGTTCTCGTTGAATCCGTAAAACCGTCCTGCGGCACCAGATAGGCCTGCAGGCGCTCGCGCAGATCGGCCGGCAGTGGCGTGGCCTTCATGCTGCGCAAATCCATGGTGACGATGGTCATGCGCGCAGACAGCCGTCGCTGGCCGTCCGGCCCCTCGAAACGCACATCGAACTGGAACGATGCCCCGCCGATGCGGCGCACCTCCAATACCTGGCGCAGCGTGTCGTGCCAGCGGCTGGGCGCCGTGAAATCGCATTGCACCGACACCGTGGGCGTGCCCACCTGGCGCTGTACATGCAGGGTGTGGAATGGCAGGCCCATTCCCCTGTCGAACCATTCCTCCACCAGGTCGTTGACCATTTCGAAATAGCGCGGGTAAAAGACGATGCCGGCCGGATCGCAATGGCGAAACAGCACCTGCACCTGGCTGACGAAGGCGGAGGCCATGGCGCGCGCTCACGGCATCTTGCGCAGCACGAATCGCTGCAGCTTGCCGGTCTCGGTGCGCGGCAGGGCCGGCACGAAGACAATGGCGCGCGGGTACTTGTAGGGCGCAATGCTGGCCTTGACGAAGGCCTGCAGCGTGGCGGCCATGTCGTCGCCGGCCGCAAAGCCGGGCTTGAGCACCACAAAGGCCTTGACCACCTGGCCGCGCTCGTCGTCTGCCGCGCCGATCACGCCGCATTCGGCCACGGCCTCGTGGCGCAGCAGCGCATCCTCCACCTCGGGGCCGGCGATGTTGTAGCCAGCCGAGATGATCATGTCGTCATTGCGCGCCTGATAGAACAGATAGCCGTCGGAGTCGCGCACAAAGGTGTCGCCGGGCAGGTTCCAGCCGTTTTGCACAAAGCGCTTCTGGCGCTCGTCGGCAAGATACCGGCAGCCGGTCGGCCCCTTGATGGCCAGGCGGCCGGGCGTGCCGTCGGGCACGGGCTGCATGTCGTCGTCCACCACCTGGGCCACGTAGCCGGGCACGACCTTGCCGATGGCGCCCGCGCGCACCTCCTCGGGCGGGCTGGACACGAAGACGTGGATGAGCTCGGTGCCGCCGATGCCGTCGATCATCTCGATGCCCGTGGCCTGCTTCCACAGCTGGCGCGTGGCGTCCGGCAGGGCCTCACCGGCCGACACGCTTTTCCTGAGCGACGACAGGTCGAAGCGCGCTGCCTGCGCCGCCATCTGCCGGTAGAAGGTGGGCGCGGTGAAGACGATGGTGGCGCGGAAATCCTGCACCACCTGCAGCAGCCCTTCGGGCGTGAGCTTTTCGGCCAGCACGGTGCTGGCGCCCACGCGCAGCGGAAAGCACAGCAGCCCGCCCAGGCCAAAGGTGAAGGCCAGCGGCGGCGTGCCGCAGAAGATGTCGTCCGGGCCCGGCCGGATCACATGGCGCGGGAACAGGTCGCACATGGCCAGCACGTCGCGGTGGAAATGCATGCAGCCCTTGGGCGCGCCCGTGGTGCCGCTGGTGAAGGCGATCAGGCAGACATCGTCCGCCGATGTATCGCAGCAGGCGAAGGTGTCGGGCTTGGCTGCGGCCAGGGCGTCCAACGCATCGGCTGCGCCGTCGTTGAAATACAGCACGCGCGAGAGGTCCGGGCAATGGTGTTCATGGCCGGGCTGCAGGCACAGCTGCACCTCGTCCTTGAGGCGCACATCGCACAGCACGGCCTGCACCTGGGCCTTGGCGATGATCTGCTGCAGCTCCTTGGCGCGCAGCAGCGGCATGGTGGGCACCGTCACCAGCCCGGCCTTGATGGCGGCCAGCCAGGACGCGGCCATCATGGCGTTGTTGGGGCCGCGCAGCAGCAGCCGGTTGCCGGGCACCAGCTGCAGGTCTTCCACCAGCACATGGGCGATGCGGTTGGTCAGCGCCTGCAGTTCGGCATAGGTCATGGCGGCCTGGTCCGCGCCCTGCCTCCAGCGCAGGGCAACGCGCCCGCCCTGGCCGCGCGCCACCATGGCATCGACCAGTTCGGCCGCGCAGTTCAGGCGTTCGGGATAGGCCACGTCCGGCCCGTCGAGCAGGAACTCGGGCCATTGGTCGGGCGGCGGCAGATGGTCCCGGGCGAAAGTATCGATGTGGGCGGAGGCTTGCATGCGATGTTCCCTGGCTTTGCGTTGAATGGGCAGCCTGCCGCTCAGGCCTTGAGCAGCTCGCGCGCGATGATGAGTTTCTGCACCTCGGTCGCGCCCTCGTAGATGCGCAGCGCGCGGATCTCGCGGTACAGCGTCTCCACCGGCATGCCCGAGACCACGCCCGCCCCGCCGAACATCTGCAGCGCGCGGTCGATCACGGCCTGGGCCGATTCAGTGGCCGTCATCTTGGCCATGGCCGCCTCGCGCGTGGTGCGCGTCTTCTTCACATCGCGCATCCAGGCGGCGCGGTAGGTCAGCAGGGCCGATGCGTCGATGGCCGTGTCCATGTCGCCCAGCGCGGCCTGGGTCAGTTGCAGGTCGCCCAGGGTCTGGCCGAACATGCGGCGCGACTTGGCGCGTGCCAGGCCTTCGTCCAGCGCGCGGCGCGCAAAGCCCAGTGCGGCGGCGGCCACCGAGGCGCGGAAGATGTCCAGCGTCATCATGGCCAGCTTGAAGCCCTGCCCCGGCTCGCCCAGGCGCTGCGACGCGGGTATGCGGCAGTTGTCGAAGCGGATGGTGGCCAGCGGGTGCGGCGCGATCAGCTCGATGCGCTCGCCAATCGAGAAGCCCGGCGTGTCCGCATCGACCACGAAGGCGCTGATGCCGCGCGCCCCCGGCGCCTCGCCCGTGCGGGCGAACACGCAGTAGAAGTCGGCAATGCCGCCGTTGGAGATCCAGGTCTTGGCACCGTTGAGCACATAGTGGTCGCCTTCGAGCCGCGCCTCGCAGGCCATGGCGGCCACGTCGGAGCCGGCATCGGGCTCGGACAGCGCAAAGGCCGCAATGGCCTCGCCACGCGCCACGCGTGGCAGGTAGCGCTGGCGCAGCGCGTCCGACCCCATGAGCGATATCGCACCGCTGCCCAGCCCCTGCATGGCAAAGGCGAAGTCGGCCAGGCCTTCATGGCGGGCCAGGGTCTCGCGCAGGATGCAGACCGCACGCGAGTCCACCTCGGGCAAGGCCCCGCCCCAGGCGCCGCCGGGGCCGGACGGCACGGCATAGCGCAGCCAGCCGGCCTGGCCCAGGGCCTTCACCAGTTGGCGGCAGGCTGCATCGGCATCGTGGTGGTCCACATCGCCCAGGGATTGGGCGCACCAGGCATCGGCCTCATGCGCCAGCGTGCGGTGGGCGTCATCGAAGAAAGGCCAGTCCAGCCAGGAGGAATCACGCATTTTCAGTTTCCTTCGAAGACGGGCTTTTGCTTGGCCACGAAGGCCTCGTAGGCGCGGTGGAAGTCGCGCGTCTGCATGCAGATGGCCTGGGCCTCGGCTTCGGCCTCGATGGCCTCGTCCACGCCCATGTTCCATTCCTGGTGCAGCAGCTTCTTGGTCACGCCATGGGCAAAGGTGGGGCCGGCGGCCAGCTGGGCGGCCAGCGCGTGGGCGGCTTCGCCGATCTGCTCGGGGCTGTGCAATGCATTGAAGAAGCCCCAGGCAGCGCCCTCCTCGGCCGTCATGGCGCGGCCCGTGTACAGCAGCTCGGAGGCGCGGCCCTGGCCGATCATGCGCGGCAGCAGCGTGCATGCGCCCATGTCGGCACCGGCCAGACCCACGCGGGTGAAGAGAAACGCCGTGCGCGCGGCCGGCGTGCCCAGGCGCATGTCGGCCGCCAGCGCGACCATGGCGCCCGCGCCCGCGCAGATGCCGTCCACGGCCGCCACGATGGGCTGCGGGCAGGCGCGCATGGCCTTGATCAGGTCGCCCGTCATGCGCGTGAAGTCCAGCAGCTCGGGCATGCTCATCTTGGTGAGCGGGCCGATGATCTCGTGCACATCGCCGCCCGAGCAGAAATTGCCGCCCGCGCCCGTGACCACCACGGCCTTGATGTCGGTGGCATAGACCAGGGCGCGGAACAGGTCTCGCAGCTCGGCATAGGAGCCGAAGGTCAGCGGGTTCTTGCGCTCGGGCCGGTTCAGGGTGATGGTGCCGATCTTGCCGTCGGCCGATACCTGCCACACAAAGGTCCTGGCCTCGTAGCCGGCCAGGGGGCGCTTGTGGTGCTTCATGCTGTGTTCTTCGGGCTGGGTGCTCATGGTGTCTCCATCAAGAATTCAGAAAACGGGGGTGGACCGGGTTCAGCCGGTCATCACCTCGCCGCCATCGACGGCAATGGACTGGCCGTTGACCGAGGCGGACGCCGGCAGGGCCAGCCAGGCCACGGTCTCGGCCACTTCCTCGGGCTGGACCAGGCGGCCCTGCGGGTTGCGTTCGGCCAGCCTGGCGCGGGCCTCATCCGCCGCCATGCCGGTCTTGTCCATGATGTTGGCCACGGCGCCGCGCACGATGTCGGTCTCGGTATAGCCGGGGCAGACCGCGTTCACCGTGACGCCCTTGCCCGCCGTCTCCAGCGCCAGCGAGCGCGTGAGGCCGATCACGCCATGCTTGGCCGCGCAATAGGCGCTGACATAGGCATAGCCGATCAGCCCTGCCGTGCTGGCCACATTGATGATGCGGCCCCAGCGCGCAGACAGCATGCCCGGCAGCGCGGCCTGCATGCAGTGGAAGGTGCCTGTGAGATTGACGGCCAGCATCGCCTGCCACAGTGCGGCATCGGTGCGCTCGAACTTCTGGCTACTGGCCTGGCCTGCGTTGTTGACCAGCACCTGCACGGGGCCGAAGGCCGCCTCGGCCTGCGCGAAGGCCTGGCGCACCGAGTCCTCGTCGGCAATATCCGCCTGCACGGACTGCACCATCTGTGCTGCCGGTGCCGTGCCGCCCAGCTCGCGCACGGCAGCCTCCAGCGCAGTACCATCGCGTCCCAGCAGCGTGACCCGCGCGCCGCGCGCCAGCAGCGCCCGCGCGCAGGCCAGGCCTATGCCGCGCGCCCCGCCCGTCACCAGGGCATGGCGCCCTTCAAGAAGATTCAAAGATATGGTCATTTCAATCACCCGTGGCGATGCGAGCCACCCGCAACCTATGAAACCGGCGCGCCACACAGCGAGGGACGCCGAGGAAGGGCCGCCCCGCACCGACGGTGTCGTCCCCCTCCCGCGAAGCGAGAGAGGGGGAAGGCGCGAAGCGACTCAGGGGGTGTAGTTTCATTTCGCGTCCAACTGCGCCATGGCGGCGGCGCGTTCGAAGTTGGTTTCCAACTGGCGCTTGCCGGGCTGGTACTGGTTCGGCCAGTCCACATCGTGGGCGCCCAGGCGTGCGGCCTCGCGCAGCGTCCAGGCGGCATCGGCCAGGTGCGGACGCGCCAGCGCGCACAGGTCGGCCCGGCCCGAGGCGATGATGGCGTTGGCATGGTCGGCCTCGAAGATGGCGCCCACGGCAATGGTCGGTATGCCGGCCTCGTTGCGGACACGGTCGGCAAACGGCGTCTGGTACATGCGGCCGTACACCGGCTTCTGGTCGGGGCTGACCTGGCCCGAGGAGCAATCGATCATGTCGGCGCCCGCCGCCTTGAAGCGGCGTGCGATCTCCACCGCATCGTCGGGCGTGATGCCGCCCTCCACCCAGTCATGGGCCGAGATGCGCACTGACATGGGCCGGTCCTGCGGCCAGGCTGCACGCACCGCCTTGAACACCTCCAGCGGAAAGCGCAGGCGGTTGTCCAGGCTGCCGCCGTATTCGTCGTCGCGCCGGTTGGTCAGCGGCGAGATGAAGCTGGACAGCAGATAGCCGTGCGCGCAGTGCAGCTCCAGCCAGTCAAATCCCGCTGCCGCGGCGCGCCGCGTGGCGGCCACGAAGTCCTCGCGCACGCGGTCCATGTCGGCGCGGGTCATGGCGCGGGGCACTTGCGAGAGCCCCTCCAAGTACGGCAGTGCCGACGCCGACAGCAGCGGCCAGTTGCCCTGCTCCAGCGGATGGTCGATCTGCTGCCAGCCCAGTTGGGTGGAACCCTTGCGGCCCGCATGCCCCAGCTGCATACCAATGTGCGCCCCGCCCTGCGCGTGCACAAAATCAACGATGCGCCCAAAGGCCTGCGCCTGCTCGTCGTTCCACAGCCCGGGGCAGCCGGGCGTGATGCGCGCGTCGGGCGAGGTGCAGGTCATCTCCACCATCACTAGGCCCGCGCCGCCCATGGCGCGCGCGCCCAGGTGCACCAGGTGGAAGTCGCCAGGCACGCCGTCGGTGCAGGAATACATGGCCATGGGCGAGACCACGATGCGGTTCTTCAGCCGCAGGCCGCGCGCCTGGTAGGGCGTGAGCATGGGCATGGGCGGGCGGCGGCCTTCGGGCACGGTCTCGCCCGCATGCTCGGCAATCCAGCGCTCGAAGCCCTGCAGCCAGGCGGCATCGCGCAGGCGCAGGTTCTCGTGCGAGATGCGCTGCGAGCGCGTCAGCAGCGAATAGGCGAACTGCTCCGGCTCCAGGCCCGCATAGCGCTCCACGTTCTCGAACCATTCCGTGGAATTGCGCGCCGCGTTCTGGATCTTGAGCACCTCCACGCTGCGCACCTCTTCGTAGTGGCGCAGGCCGGCCTCGATGCCCCCCGCAGACCGCAGGCTGCGCGCCAGCTCGATCGCATCCTCCAGCGCCAGCTTGGTGCCCGAGCCAATCGAGAAATGCGCCGTGTGCGCCGCATCGCCCATCAGCACCACGGGCACGCTGCGCGGGCCGCGCAGCGTGTCCAGCGCATTCCAGTGCACCCAGGTATTGCAGATCACGCGCGGAAAGCGGATCCAGATGGCCGAGCCGCGCAGGTGCGTGGCATTGCTGACCAGGGCATGGCCGTCCAGCCAGGGGGCGAACAGTTTTTCGCAATAGGCAATTCCCTCTTCCTGGCTCATCTGCTCTATGCCGGCGGCCTGCCAGGTCTCCTCGGGCGTCTCCACGATGAAGGTGGACATGCCGTCTTCATAGCGGTAGGCATGGGCCTGGAACCAGCCGTGCTCGGTCTGCACGAAGGCGAAGGTGAAGGCATCGAACACCTTGGTCGTGCCCAGCCACACGAAGCGGCAGCGGCGCTGGTCGATATCGGGCCGAAAGGTATCGGCATAGCGCGTGCGCACCTGGCTGTTGATGCCGTCCGAGGCGATGACCAGGTCGGCATCGTACTCGCGCGCCATCGCCTGGTCGTCCTGCACGAAGTTCTCGAACACCAGCTTCACGCCCACGTCCTCGCAGCGCGCCTGCAGGATGTTGAGCAGCTTCTTGCGGCCTATGCCGATGAAGCCATGGCCGCTGCTGCGCAGGCTCCGTCCCTTGAAGTGGATGTCGATATCGTCCCAGTGGTTGAAGGCGTCGCCAATCGTGCGGGCCGACACCTGATCGGCCTCGCGCAGGTTGTCCATGGTGGCGTCCGAGAACACCACGCCCCAGCCAAAGGTGTCGTAGGGCCGGTTGCGCTCCACCACCGTGACCTCGTTGGCGGGGTCCTGCAGCTTCATCAGCAGGCCGAAGTACAGGCCGGCGGGACCTCCACCGATACAGACGATCTTCATACCGCAAACCCTTTTCTCGCAGGGCGACGGCACAGGACGCCCCAGGTTCAGAATCCAGGCCCAAGAACTTTAAGCCTGAATAGTTTAGGTTTGAAATATATAGACGAAACGCCGGCACGAACCTAGGGAGAACACGCATGAGCTCCTCGACAGCCGCTACGATGCCGGATCGCCAGGAGGATCTCCCTTGGAAAAATACCGGTTCAATGTCTTCGGCCGCATCATCGCCATCGAACGCGCGCAGGCCCAGTGGCGCTGCTTCAACGTCGGCGCCGACGGCAAGCGCGCCCCCGCCCTGCTGGCCATTCCCTGCGATGTCACCCACGCCGAACTGGCGCAGTACCTCTACGACATCTATCACGAGAGCGCGGCCGCATCGGACCAGGACATCTTCGAGATCACCCCCGGCACCACCATCCCCTCACCCAGGAGTTCCTCTTGACCCAGCAAACCGAAGTCCGCGAACTGAAGCCGGGCCTCACCCCCTTTCCCGCCGCCGCCGACATCTTCGTGGCCGACCAGCCCTGGCTGGCCGAGCACCTGCTGCCGCTGATCTCCATCGACCTGGGCCTGGTGCGGCCCGAACTGGCCGGCACCGTGGTCCACATGCTGTGCCCCGTCGAGCCCTTCGAGGGCTGCATAGGCGATGAGACCGAAGCCCACCACAACGCCTTCACCGCCCCCAACTGGTTTGCGCTGGAACTGACGCCCGACAACCGCTACCGCTTCCTGGGCAACGAAGGCTTCTTCCAGCGCGCGCCGCAGCATGGCGGCCAGTTCACCAAAGACGCCTACGCCTGCGAGCACACCGACGAAATGCTGGCCAGCCACGCCAAGGCCAGTGCCTACTACGCCCAGCATGGCCGACTGGCCAGCTACTCGCGCTACGGCAAGGGCGAGCCCGTGGAGCAGGACTACCTGGACAGCCTGGGCGGCGGCATCTGGTACGGCAACTGGACCAGCCACCCGCCCATTCCCCCGGCCTTTCAGCTGGACGAGGCGGAGAACGCCGGCATGGGCGATGAACTGGAAGACGACGGCATCCGCATCACGCGCGACGGCAAGCCCTTCTTCCACGTGGCCAACGTGGCCGGCTACAACTGGTGCGCCACGGGCGCGGACAGCATCCTGCTGTTCTACGAGCCGAACAGCCGCACGGTGCTGTTCACCTTCGACTGGACCTGAGCCGGCCGAGCAGCGCCGCTCAGACGCGGCCCTGCTCGGGCGTGACGATCAGTTGCGCCAGCAGCGGGCGGATGCGATCGTCCTGGTAGTAGCCGCCGTACTCCGTGTAGCGCAGAAAGGCGGCATTGCAATGGTGGCAGCGCCAGAGCGTGCAGCGGTTGTACGGGTGCCAGCCCAGGGCGATGGGGGCATCCGGCGACCACTGGTTCGTGCCCTGTGGGTGGTATTCATCAAGCAATTCCCGTGTCTCCGGCGTGCCCAGCGCACCAATCTGCTGCAGATGCGAAGTCTTGTCCGCACCCGACAAGGACTCCCAGCCCGGCCTCCACAGCACAGCGCAGTCCGCGCATCGCTGCTGCTCGGCCGCCGCTGCGGCGAAGGCTCTCAATTCGGGTTCGGGAAGGGGGGTTGAAGGTGTCATGGAACGGTGCCTTGGTTTCCATGGATTGTCCGGCAGGTTTGGGGGCGGGCTACCAGTGGAAAACATCTTGCTGTTCCACGAACCGGGAAACGGTACGGTAGTCTTCACCACCCACTGGACATCACGATCAGCCATGGTCTTGCCCGGGCTAGTCGGCTGGCAGGCATGCCCGTGTCAATCCAGCGGCTCGGGGCAGCCAGCGGCGTTGCTCCCCTCCAGACAATCGAACGCCCTTTCGGCATATGCCACCACTCTCGTCCATTCGCCAACTTGCATGTAGAAGCTGTTCGGCATGTCCGTGCCGTACGCCTCAAAGACAGCATTGATGGCATCTACCAACTGCCAATCAGTGATGCTCCTGCTCATCGAGAAGAATTTCACCGATCGCCATACTAGCATCACTGCCAAGATCAGTATCGTCAAAAAATGAAATGTGTGGCCAAATCAAGATGGTCGTATTGAACGTCTGCAGGGAAATCATGATTCACCCAGACTTTCATTTGATAATTCAAATCCTTGAGTTTCCTCAGATATCCTAGCAGCTCCATCCTCATTTCAGGATATTTCAAGCGAGGCATCTCAATATCTTCCTATCCTGTTACCCGCCGATTGTGAGTAGCACTAGGCTCGTAGCCAAGTCCAAACCACCGTTGCTTCATCAAACGGTGCAAGACCTAATATCCCCATCGCATCACCTGCGCGTTTGTAGACAAACCTGTGCGGCGCATCTGCCAGTATGTGGGCTCGGGGATGGTCAGAAGGCAGTCGCCCCTCCCAGATGCCGGATTCGGGTGTTCTTGCTCCAGAGCGGCAAGTCAATGATCTGCGTGTAGGCGTTTCAACAGGCACTGCACTGGCTTGCTCAGGTTGCGGAATAGGCGCCGCTTCCCGCCATTCTCCAGAATGCACCAGGCTGAAAGTACTCAGCCTGTTTTGTTGATCGAAGGTGGCCACTACACCCCATGTCTGCCCTCCCTTTCCTTCGATGGGGAAGCACAGCATGGGGTGCATATGCATCACTTCGTCGGGAGAAGGACTCAACAACTGCATCAAGCTCTCTGGTTCAATGTCTCTAGGCTTGGTGTTTTGAAACCAAGGGCCCTGCCAGGAATATGCATCCAAAGTAAAACTCTGCAGCCCCCATTTCAAACTCTCTTCAGCAGCCGTTGGATTCAGACATTGCACGGCAAGTGTCAATCCATTTTCTGCAGAACTGAAATGATAAATACTTTCGCTCAGGTGTTGAAAAATAACATCTGAAGGAACATTATCCAAATAAGGCAGGAGGAGCAGCCACTCCAGGCGACTCTGGGTACCAAGCTGCTCCGTGAGAGCTTTTGGTAAGACAGAGATTTTACCATTCATGAGATTGCCATTTTCCTTGGATTATGAACTAGAGAAAATAGAAAGCAATAATATTTATCAAATACTATTTAACCAATAACCACGCCATAGTCAATAGCAATTGTATTTTTAATCTGAAGTAAATATATCCACCTTAATGACTATTTTCAGAAAATTAAACCTCAATTATCCTAGATACAAATAAATCCCATCCATTAGCTAATATTTCTTCGTAGCTAGGGTCTTCTGAATTCCCATCTAGATCAATAAACATGCGATTTTTTTCGGCAACTTCTTCAATTGAATTCCACGCAGCAAAGCATTCGCTACAATACAAATAAAGTTTTCCCGTATCTGTATTTTTCGAGATAATTAATTTATCTTGCCTGCAGTTTGTACATTCAATGGTTTCGAATACTTTCATAATTCAATCAGGATATGTCGTTATCAATTCTTTTTTTCCTGATCGAACTGATATCCTAATACTGTTTAGCGGTGCCCCTGCTCCTAAGGAACCACCTTCGTGACCAAAAATTCTTCCCATTGGAACGGACAATTGCCCATTTATTGGGCAAAAGGCTGTCCGCCAGGAACCATCTGGCACAGGGCATGGGCTTGCCCGAGTTCGGGTTGAGTCCATAGGGATTCAGTACATCACTTTTACCGGCTTCATCAGCCATGCCAAGCCCTCACCGCTTGCAGTTCATGAACACCCGGGCCAGATGCCGGGACCAGGCCTTCCTTCCGCAAATACCGTGGGGCTGTTTGCTTCACTCTGACATGTCACTAATACAAGACCAATTACCCAAAATTAATATCATCATTAGTCAATATAATTTATTCTCATTAAATTTTATTGATGCGAAATAAATAATATTTTCAAAAATTATTTATTAAATTAATAGCAGCATTAAGATGAAAGAAATTTATAATACCCCGTTGGCAGCACCTTCACGATCTCTCCTGTAGATTCCAAATAAATCAAGGCAGATTTAATCGCATCGTCTGCATCTTGGTTTTTGAAATTAAATTTAATCGATTTGAAATAGAAGAATAATCTATTTGCGCTAAAAAAATCTCCATTCGACAGGAAATAATCATTTATATCAATAAACGTACCTTCATGAGAAAATTCATAACCACACCCATGCTTTTTAAATTCCCATTTATTCATTTCCTCATCAAAAACAAATCCGCTACGAGGAAGAAATTCTATATTTGACAGCTTCACAAGATCACTATGGGTTCTCATGAAAGAAAGATGTAGAATCTCCTGTTTTTCTACATATTTTTTTATGCCAAAAGCGATATTTTTGATAAGGGAATAATCTACCATAATCAATACCTTGTTCTATTTGAACGAGCAGCGGCGGCGTCTTGAGCCTGCCCCGGCAGCCGCATCGCCTGGTGGATGCCTTGCGGGTTGTATTCCTGCAGCACATTGCCCCAAGGGTCCAGCTTTACGGCCCAGGTCACCTGGCCGGTCTGGTCGGTCAGGGCCATGGGTGTGCCCAGGCGGTCGCAGCGGTAGTGATAGATGGCGATGCGCTATTGCTGTTCTCTTTTTTCTCTGCAGTTGCATCTACATATATTGCATGAATGTGCGTGGCACATTGGAACTGCTAGCCCCAGCAGGGCCAAGGTGTCTGCAGCTACGATTCTGGGTGTAGTGCAGGCATATTTTGCCACTACTTGAATAAAAATATCATTGCACGCTTATTGATATTTTGAATTCTTCGCGGGTTTTTAAGCATTATTAAATAATGCAAAATATAAACAAAATACACCAGAGAAGAAATACGGAATTAAATAGAATAAAAAGAAAATGAAATAACCTCTAGTATTTTTTCTTCTTAGTTCCCTTGAGCCTGCGCCAAATATATACAATCCACAAAAAATGTAAAACAAGAAACTAAATAATAAACTTACACTATTCTCGAATAAATTAATAACTAGCATTAAATTCATTAGAATAGATACAAGTCCAGCGTATATATCTGAATATTTTTCAAAATGCACTAAAGATGATTTATGATCTATTTTCATTGATTTCTATTTCTTGCAAATGGACGACCCGGAGTTCATCATGCTTTGCGCAGCAGTCGCTCCTTGCAATACATCCAGAGCAGTGTTTTGCCGGGGAGTGAACATACTGCTGACAGGCTGTTTCCATGGTGGGTCCACATCCATGCCCCATTTTATTGGTAGTTTTATTTTATTATTAACTGGAATCTTTCCAACA
Organism: Delftia sp.; assembly: GCF_059499305.1. NCBI lineage: Bacteria > Pseudomonadati > Pseudomonadota > Betaproteobacteria > Burkholderiales > Comamonadaceae > Delftia > Delftia sp. Next base: position 459 of record NZ_JCABYI010000020.1, on the reverse strand, counting down.
GCCAAATCCAAGCTTAAATCCATCACATCTGCAACCCCTCTGCCTGCATCATTGCATCCAGCAGCACAAACGAGTGCACGAGGCAATGAAGATTGATCGCTCGGTATATCGTAGCTTGGGTCATCGCTCAAGGCTCTTGTAAATCCATACCAGCTTGCACCAAAACCATATACAGATTTTGAAAGCACGGCAGATCCAGCCACTTTTGTTACCAGGGTCGGCTCTGGTGCCGCCAGCAAGGCGCCGCCAACGATTGCACCGCCCGCGTTCCCTAAAATTCCTAACCCATTATTCACTGCATCAGCCCACCTCACTAATCCCAGTGGATCAATCCATTGCAATGGATCTGGCGCATACACTGATATGTTCGTTCCTCCATTCAACCCAATCAGATCCTGATTGATATAACTCCCCACCACCGGATCGTAATACCGATGCCGGTTGTAATACAGCCCCGTT
>NZ_JCABYI010000019.1:0-65481 GCF_059499305.1 Delftia sp. | reverse complement strand
CTCTGTAAATGTAAGCAATTTCCCATCTTGGATACAGGCATGTATTTGAATGGCAGGCTATCCAATCAGGCATGTTCCAGAATCAGGCAATCCAGACTTGGCTGATCATGTGCTGTGGCAGGCGACCTGGGAATGTGCTGTACTGGGCATGAAAGCATTTGCACTTTTTTGGTGCATTTTTGGTGAGATGCCATGTGAGCGACCGCTATCACCGTAACGGTGCAGAACTTCTGCACAAAGCCGGTGCATGGGAGGATGCTGCGGTGCTGCATTGGTGGGCCGGAAGGCGCCCCACCCAGCAGAAAAGACTGGCACGGTCCGTGCTTAACCCGGTTGTCACGAAATTTTTCAAACCGGAGGATCCCATGTCCCGTGCCAGCCTCAAGTCGCTCGCCATCGCCTGTGTCGCCATCGCTCCGCTCTGGGCCCACGCCCAGCTCACGGCCAATGTGTCCCTGACGACGAACTACAAATTCCGCGGACAGGACCAGGACACGGGACGCAACAAGGCCGTCAAGCCTGCCCTGCAAGGCGGCTTCGACTACACCTTCGGCGACAGCGGCTGGTACATCGGCAACTGGAACTCCAGCGTGGACTGGCTGCCGGGCAACTCCCTGGAAACCGACTTCTACGGTGGCTACAAGTTCAAGGCCGGCGAGGTGGACCTGGACTTCGGGGCCCTGCAATACCTGTACTCGGGCAACTCCAGCGGCAACACCACCGAGCTGTATGGCGCGGCCACGTACGGCCCGTTCACGGCCAAGTATTCGCACACCGTATCCAAGGACTACTTCGGCTGGGCGGGCGAGAAAGCCGGCTCGGGCCTGTCGGGCCGCAATACCGGCTACCTGTGGCTGGGCTTCAGCAAGGAAGTCATGCCCAAGGTGACCGTGAAGGCCTCGCTGGGCTTCACGCGCTTTGCCAGCGACATCAAGGGCCTGGGCGTGCCCAACTATATGGACTACAGCGTGGGCGGTGCCTACGATTTCGGCGACGGCGTGTCGCTGGGCGCGGCCGTCACGGGTGCGAACAAGAAGTCTTACTTTGGTGACGTCAACAAGGCCCGCCTGATCGTGACGCTGACCAAGACCCTGTAACCGGACCTGAGGAGCTAAGCATCATGAAACTGGTGACCGCCATCATCAAGCCCTTCAAGCTGGACGAGGTGCGCGAGGCGCTCTCCGACATCGGCGTGCAGGGCATCACCGTGACCGAAGTCAAGGGCTTCGGCCGCCAAAAGGGCCATACCGAGCTGTACCGCGGCGCGGAATACGTGGTCGATTTCCTGCCCAAGCTGCGCCTGGAGGCCGCCGTGCCCGACGCGCTGGTGGACCAGGTGATCGATGCCATCGAGGCCGCTGCGCGCACCGGCAAGATCGGTGACGGCAAGATCTTCGTGCTGCCCATCGAGCAGGCCGTCCGCATCCGTACCGGCGAGACCGGCGACAGCGCACTGTGAGTTTCAACCCCACGTTTCCCGAAAGACTGCCATGACCAAACGACTTCTTTCCATGGGCCTGGGGCTGGGCCTGCTGGCCGCAGGCGCCGCTGCCCTGGCACAGGAGCCCGCCGCCGCTGCAGCCGTTGCCGATGCGGCCGCTGCGGCAGCCCCCGCCGCCGCGGCCGCAGCCGAGGCGCCGGCCCCCGCGCTCAGCGCCGGTGACACGGCCTGGATGCTGACCTCGACCATGCTGGTGATCCTGATGGTGATCCCGGGCCTGGCACTGTTCTACGGCGGCCTGGTGCGCACCAAGAACATGCTGTCCGTGCTGTGCCAGGTGTTCGTGATCTTCTCGCTGATCACGCTGCTGTGGGCCGTCTACGGCTACTCGCTGACCTTTGCGGGCGAAGGCAACTTCTTCGGCGGCTTCGGCAAGATCTTCCTCAAGGGCATTGCGCCCGACACGCTGGCCGGCGCACTGCCGACCATTCCCGAGTACGTGTTCGTGGCCTTCCAGTCCACGTTCGCCGCCATCACCGTGGCCCTGATCGTCGGCGCCTTCGCCGAGCGCATCAAGTTCTCTGCCGTGATCCTGTTCTCGGTGCTGTGGTTCACCTTCAGCTACATCCCCATGGCCCACATGGTCTGGGGTGGCGGCCTGCTGGGCAAGGACGGCGCGCTGGACTTCGCCGGCGGCACCGTGGTGCACATCAACGCCGGTATCGCCGGACTGGTGGGTTCCTACATGCTGGGCAAGCGCATCGGCTTCGGCCGTGAGGCCCTGCCTCCGCACAGCCTGACGCTGACCATGGTCGGTGCCTCGCTGCTGTGGGTGGGCTGGTTCGGCTTCAACGCCGGCTCGGCAGGTGCTGCCAACGGCATCGCCGGCCTGGCCTTCATCAACACCATCGTCGCCACGGGCGCCGCCACCATCTCCTGGCTGGCCGCTGAAGCCCTGCACAAGGGCAAGGCCTCGATGCTGGGTGCCGCCTCGGGCGCCGTGGGCGGCCTGGTGGTCATCACCCCGGCGGCCGGCCTCGTGGGCCCCATGGGCGCCATCGTCATGGGTCTGATTGCCGGTCCCGTCTGCCTGTGGGGTGTGTCCGGCCTGAAGAAGCTGCTCAAGGTCGATGACGTCTGCGACGTGTTCGGCGTGCACGGCGTGGGCGGCATCCTGGGCGCCATCCTGACCGGCGTGTTCTGCGCCTCCAGCCTGGGCGGCATCGAGCCGGCAAACTTCAACATGGGCCATCAAGTGTGGGTGCAGGTCAAGAGCGTGCTGCTGACCATCGTCTGGTCCGGTGTGGTGGCTGGCATCTCCTACAAGATCTGCGACCTGGTCGTCGGCCTGCGCGTCAGCGAAGAGTCCGAGCGCCAGGGCCTGGACATCACCACGCACGGCGAGGTGGCGTACTACCGCTGATCGGTTTCCAGGGAGTTCATTGCGGATTGGCCTCGGTGCTTGCACCGGGGCCTTTTTTCATTTCACACTGACTTCAGTACCGTAATTCGCTGGACTACGCCGAAGCCAGATACAGCAGGTTTATCAATAACTTAGGCGCGTTCATCATATGCCGGTGCTTTCTGAAACCTGATCCGGCTTCCTGCCTCGTGGCTCCCATGTGGCCCCTGGAAACCGGGTCTTTCCGAGGAGTCATCGTGGCAAAAATCAAGCTCACCAAGTCCGCAGTGGATGCGGCACAACCCCAGGCGCAGGCCGTCGAACTGCGGGACACGCTGGTGCCCGGCTTCCTGTGCAAGATTACACCAGCGGGCCGCAAGGTGTTCATGCTCCAGTACCGCACGAACGCCGGCGAGCGCCGCAAACCCGCTTTGGGCCTGTATGGCGAACTGACCGTCGAGCAGGCCCGCTCGCTGGCCCAGGAATGGCTGGCCCAGGTACGCCGGGGCGGCGACCCGGCCGCCGACAAGGCGGCGGCGCGCAAGGCGCCCACGGTCACGGAACTGTGCGTGAAGTTCATGGAGGATCACTCCAAGCAACGCAACAAGCCCAGCACCCGCCGGGGCTACCAGGGCGTCATCGACCGCTGCATCGTCCCCTTCCTGGGCCGCATCAAGGTTCAGGACGTGAAGCGCCCGGACGTGGCCGGGGCGATGAAGAAGATGGCGCACAAGCCCGCCGAGGCGAACCGCGCTTTCAGCGTCATGCGCAAGATGTTCAACCTGGCCGAGGTCTGGGGTTATCGGCCGGACGGCACCAACCCATGCCGCCACGTCCCGGTGTACCCCGACGGCAAGGCCACCCACCTCATCAGCGACGAGGACATGGGCAAGCTGTTCCGGCACCTTGACGGTATCGAGGCCGAAGGGCTGGAGAACTACGTCATCCCGCTGGCGATCCGCCTGCAATTCGAGTTTGCCGGGCGGCGCTCCGAGATCATCTCGCTGGAATGGGCATGGGTGGATCTGGACAACCGCCGCGTGGTCTGGCCCGATAGCAAGACAGGTGGCATGTCCAAGCCCTTGAGCGAGGAAGCCTACCGGCTGCTGTCCACCGCGCCGCGCCGGGACGGCTGCCCCTACGTGCTGCCGTCGCCGAACGACCCGGCCAAGCATCTCACCGAGGGCGAGTATTACGGTGCCTGGTGCCGCATCCTGAAGGCGGCGGGCGCTACGCACGTGGGCACGCATGGCATCCGCCACCGTTCGGCCACTGACATCGCCAACTCGGGGATTCCGGTGAAGGTGGGCATGGCGCTGACGGCGCACAAGACCGTGGCGATGTTCATGCGGTACGTCCACACGGAGGACGATCCGGTGCGGCAGGCCGCCGAGCTGGTGGCGAACCGGCGCAAGACGATCACCGGGGCGCAACGCACCGAGCAGGCGTCCGCATGAACGGCAAGATGCCGTCGGCTGCGGCAGGCGCGGCGTTGCCAGCCTTTCGTGTCGGAAATCAGGCCCGCCGAATTGTCGCGACGCTGTCGCGACAATTCGAGCGTGGGTCACCAAGCCTTGCAGCAAGGTTGTCACTTGACAACCTTGCGCATCATCCCCATACTGGAGGTCGCTGATGGCCCGTTCCTCTCACCCGAAGAAAGAGGTCGAGGATGCGCTGCGACACGCCGAAGGGCAAGGCTGGCGTGTCGAAGTCGGCGGTAGCCATGCCTGGGGGCGGATGTACTGCCCGTACAACGATGAGGAATGCCGTTGCGGCGAGTTCTGCATTACCAGTGTATGGAGCACGCCGAAGAACCCCGGCAACCATGCCCGCGCCTTACGGCGCGCCGTGGACAACTGCACCATGGACCGCCAGCAGCGCGAGGCGGATGACGATGGCACCCAGGAATAGCGCGATGGAATACACCTTTACCCTCAAATACCAGCTCACCGATGACGACCGCGATTCGCAGACACTGGTCGAGCGCCTGGGTGAAGCCGGCTGCGACGATGCCCTGGTCGGCATCGGGCAGCCGGGGCGGCTGGCGCTGGAATTTACCCGCGAGGCGGTGGATGCAGATGAGGCAGTGCGCAGCGCGCTGGCCGATGTGCGCCGTGCCGCACCCTCGGCCCGGCTGATCGAAGTGGCGCCTGATCTGGTTGGGCTGACCGATGTGGCCGACATCGTGGGCGTGTCGCGGCAGAATATGCGCAAGCTGATGCTGGCCCATCCGGGTAGCTTCCCGGCGCCGGTGCATGAGGGCAGCGCGTCGATCTGGCATCTGGCGGATGTGCTGGGCTGGATGCAGGCCAAGGGCGGTTATGCCCTGGCGCGGGAGGTGCTGGACGTGGCGCGGGCCGCCCTGCAGGTCAACGTGGCCAAGGAAGGCCGGCGCTTGCCGCGCCTGGCGTTCGAGGAACTGGAAGCGCTGGTGGGCTGATGAAAAGCAGACCCCATGACGAAGCGATGGCCGAGCTGTACCGCAGCGACCCGGCGCTCGCGCTCGAAGTCATCAACGGTGTTCTGGAGGACGGCGACCAGGCCGAACTGCCGACTGTGCTGCGCCAGATGGCGCGGACGTTCGGTGCTGACGCTCGATCTTCCGCAGCCGATGAATTCTCGTATCGCTGATACGAGAATTTCGGCTCGGAGGTGCCACCAGCTTCCCATCAGAAAAGGTCGTCCTCGCACGCTTGCGGCGCTGTCGGACGATCCATTGATGGCTTCTTGACCATGGCCTCCAGTGCGTCAAGGGCCGCTTCGCGGAGCTTTCGGACGCGGGGCAGCAAATCGAACAGGGACAGCCCGAGCTGTGGCGACAGCAGTTCGACGATCAGCCGGTAATGCTCGTCCTCCCGCAAAACTTTCGTCTGGAACAACAGCCAAAAGCAGGACTCGCCCAGTTCCTGCCTGGAGGGCAAGTCCTCTATGGACCGCGACTCAGCGGCCTCGATGTAGGTGTCCACGATGGCTTCTGCCTCAAGCCACAATTCCGAAGCCGTCTCGTCATCGACGGGTTCCTTTTCTGCGAGCTCCCTGATATGCGCAAACGCAGCGGCCTCATCGGCCTGCTTGTAGACCTTGCTGCTGGAAATTCCCATTCTGTTCTCCGATCCGTTTCTGTCGCTGCGATGGCGCATCAGATTAGCGTCACGACGGATTGGTGAGTGAAGTGCTTGTTTTTTAGGGGGAGTGTTCAGATAGCCGTCTGCTGGACGCGCCGGCTCAGTGCTTCCGCACTTTCCTTGCGCTCGCTGTAGCGGTCCACGAGGTACGGCGCCGCATCGCGCGTGAGCAGGGTGAACTTCATCAGCTCCTCCATCACGTCCGCGATGCGGTCATAGTAGGCCGAGGGCTTCATGCGCCCGGCCTCGTCGAACTCCTGGTACGCCTTGGCGACCGAGGACTGGTTGGGGATGGTCAGCATCCGCATCCAGCGGCCCAGCACGCGCATCTGGTTGACGGCGTTGAAGGACTGCGAGCCGCCCGAGACCTGCATCACCGCCAGCGTCTTGCCCTGCGTCGGGCGCACTGCGCCGGCCGACAGCGGAATCCAGTCGATCTGCGTCTTCATCAACCCCGTCATGGCCCCATGGCGCTCGGGCGAACTCCACACCATGCCTTCGGCCCACTGGGCCAGCTCGTGCAGTTCCTTGACCTTGGGATGGTCGGCGGGTGCATCGTCCACCAGTGGCAGGCCCGAGGGATTGAACATGCGCGTCTCACCGCCGAGCGCGCGCAGGATGCGAGCCGCTTCCTCAGCGGCCAAGCGACTGAACGAGCGCTCGCGTAGCGAGCCATAGAGCAATAGGAAGCGCGGCGCGTGCGTGGCGCGCTCGGGTGTCAGCAGCCGTTGGGTATCGGGCAGTTGGAATAGCGCGGTGTCGATATTGGGTAGGTCGATTCTGGATTCAGACACGGCGGCCTTCCGCGTCCACGACCGCTTCGCCGTCTTCCTTGTTGAACGCGCCGCGCTGTGATTGCGGCAGGATGTCCAGCACGGCCTCCGAAGGCCGGCACAGCCGCGTGCCCAGCGGCGTCACCACGATAGGGCGGTTGATCAGAATGGGATGCTGGAGCATGCAGTCGATCAACTGCGCATCGCTCCACTTCGGGTCATCGAGGCCGAGTTCCGCGTAGGGCGTGCCCTTCTCGCGCAATACCGCGCGCACCGGCACGCCCATGTCCGTGATCAGGCGTTGCAGGGTTTCGCGGTCGGGCGGTGTCTTCAGGTATTCGATGACCGTGGGTTCCTCGCCGCTGTTGCGGATCAGGGCCAGCACGTTGCGCGACGTGCCGCAGACGGGGTTGTGATATATCGTGATACTGCTCATGGGAAATGCCTTGCTTATCTGCGGGCAGGGTTCGGGCCGCACTCATACCAGCCCTTGCTTTGGTTGACGATCCGAACGACCAGCAGCATCACCGGCACCTCGATCAGCACGCCGACCACGGTGGCCAGCGCCGCGCCGGACTGGAAGCCGAACAGGCTGATGGCGGCCGCTACAGCCAGCTCGAAGAAGTTGGAGGCGCCGATCAACGCCGAGGGGCAAGCGATGCTGTGCTGCTCGCCGGCCTTGCGGCTGAGCCAATAGGCCAGGCCGGAGTTGAAGAACACCTGAATCAGGATCGGCACCGCCAGCATGGCGATGACCAGCGGCTGGCGGATGATGGCCTCGCCCTGGAAGGCGAACAGCAGCACCAGCGTGAGCAGCAGCGCCGCGATCGACAGCGGGCCGATGCGCTCCAGCGCCCGGTCGAAGGCGGCTTGGCCCTTGTTCAGCAGAGCACGGCGCCAGAGCTGGGCCAGGATGACCGGAATCACGATGTACAGGCCGACCGATACCAGCAGCGTGGCCCACGGCACCGTGATGGACGACAGGCCCAGCAGCAGGCCGACAATGGGCGCGAAGGCAAACACCATGATGGTGTCGTTCAGCGCCACCTGCGACAGCGTGAATACCGGATCGCCCCCGGTCAGCCGGCTCCAGACGAACACCATCGCCGTGCAGGGCGCGGCGGCCAGCAGGATGAGGCCGGCAACGTAGCTGTCGAGCTGGTCGGCCGGCAGCCACTGAGCGAAGACCTGGCGGACGAAGATCCAGGCCAGCAGCGCCATCGAGAACGGTTTGACCGCCCAGTTGACGAACAGCGTCACGCCGATGCCGCGCCAGTGCTGCTTGACCTGGCCCAGCGCACCGAAGTCCACCTTCAGCAGCATCGGCACGATCATGATCCAGATCAGCAGACCGACCGGCAGATTAACCTGGGCGATCTCCATGCGGCCAATGGCCTGAAATACGTTGGGTGCGAACTGGCCCAGCGCGATGCCGGCGACGATGCACAGCAGCACCCACACGCTCAGGTAGCGCTCGAAGACGCTCATGGTGGAGGTGGCCGGCACGCGGCCGGCCGTTTGGGTTCCAACACTCATCGCGCAGACCTCACTTCGTACCAATGCTGCGCAGCTCGTGCTGCAGCGACATGGCATCGAGCCGCTGCAATGGCAGCGACAGGAACAGCTCAATGCGCCGGCGCAAGGTCAGCGCCGCATCCGTGAACGCCTTGCGCTTCTGCTCGTCGGTGCCTTCAACGGCTGCAGGATCAGGCACACCCCAATGCGCTGACATCGGGCGCCCAGGCCATACGGGGCAGACCTCGCCGGCGGCGTTGTCGCACACCGTGAAGATGAAATCCAGCTCCGGTGCACCGGGCGCCGCGAACTCGTCCCAGTTCTTGCTGCGGTAGCCGACGATCGGCATATGCAGCCGTTCCAGCGTGGCAAGCGCCAGCGGGTGGACTTCGCCCTTGGGGTGGCTGCCCGCCGAGTAGGCGCGAAAGCGCCCCTGGCCCAATTCATTGAGGATGCCTTCGGCCAGGATGGAGCGGGCCGAGTTACCCGTGCAGATGAACAGGGCGTTGTAGGTCTTGTTGGTGGTCATGGATGTCTCACATCAGCAGCAGGACGAAGCCGGCTTCACCGCAACGCCCACCGGCTTGCCGCGCGCCGGGGCGCAGCAGGCTGCGGCAGAACCCGTTGCAGGCGCCGCTTCGTTGAAGACCGGGATGCTGCCCAGCGTATGAAAGTGTTCCCAGGCCACGCCCTGCGGATCGGTGATCCAGTGCTTCTCGCTGCGCGCGTAGCAGCAGGTGGTGGTGCCTTCGTCGAGCAGCGCCATGTCGGCCGCCTCGGCGCGTGCCTTCAGCACGGCCAATTCCTCCGCATCGTCGGTCTGGATGCCCAGATGGTCGATGCCTGGTTTGTTGCCCCGTGTGGAGATAGCGAAGTTGACCGGCGGGTCTTCGAGCATCCACTTGGCGTAGTCGCCCTCGACACGCGCGGGCTGCGCGGCGAACAGTTGGGAATAGAAGCCGATGCTGCGGTTCAGGTCATCGACGTGCAGGTGAACGTGAAAGCGCTTCATGGGGAGATCCTTTCAGCAGGAAGTACAGGCAGAGGAGGAATCACTGACCTCGCATGTGCTGCCTTGGCAGCAGTGCTCGGTCAGGTAGCCGAGCAGTCCGTTCATCTGGGTGAAGTCGGCGCGGTAGATCAGGTTGCGGCCCTGCTGCTCGATGGTGACCAGGCCGGCATGGGCCAGCTCCTTCAGGTGGAAGGACAGGGAATTGCGGGCCACGTCGAGCTGGTCGGCGAGGGCGCTGGGTGTCAGCCCTTCGGGGCCGGCGACCACCAGGGCGCGGAAAACCCGCAGGCGCTGGGTGTGGGCCAGGGCGCCGAGGGCGGAAACGGCTTGGGTCTCTTTCATATTTCGATAATACAACATTTATTGAATTAATGTGCAAAAGGGCACTATCGCGCCGAATTGTGGCCATCCGGTCTTGATCCCATCGCGCCTCCGGCTCAATACCTTAAATCTGGTTCGCGCGCCGCGCTTGCCTGTCCGCCCCTTCGCCGCGAGGTGAACGGCCGAACTTCTCCGCTCAACAGCAGTGCAATGCCGCGATCAGCGGGCAGGACACATTGCCATGGTGCGCGTCGCATTCACCCACCAATTTCGACAATGCCGCCTCAATCCGTGTGAGGTCCACCAGGCGGGCGCGCACATCGGCCAGCCGCAGCGAGGCCAGCTCCGCCGCCTCATTGCAATGGGTGCCGTCCTCAAGTTTCAGAAGCTGGCCGATTTCATCCAGGCTGAACCCCAGGCGCTGGGCTGACTTCACGAACTTCACCCGCGCCACATCTGCCGGCCCGTAGCGGCGGATGCGGCCGTAGGCCCGCTCCGGCTGGGGCAACAAGCCCTTGAGCTGATAGAACCGGATCGTCTCCACATTGACTGTGGCCGCCTTGGCAAAGGCGCCGATGGTCAGATTGTCCGAGGCGCTTTCCATGACGCTTGACTCCGTAGTTGACTACGGAAGTAACCTTACAGCATCAAGCGAAGTCCCGGAAGGAAAACCATATGTCGGAACCCAAGAGCGGGCGTGGCGCCCTGGCCGCTGGCGGCCTCGCCGCCATTCTTGCGTTGGCCTGTTGCCTCGGCCCCCTCATCTTGGTCTTGCTCGGTTTCTCGGGCGCCTGGATCGCCAACCTGGCCGTGTTGGAACCCTACCGGCCGATTTTCATCGGCGCGGCCCTGATGGCGCTGTTTTTCGCCTGGCGCAGCATCTTCCGGCCGGTTCACGCCTGCAAGCCGGATGAGGTCTGCGCCGTGCCCCGCGTGCGGACGGCCTACAAGATCATTTTCTGGATCGTGGTCGCGCTGGTCTTGATTGCCCTCGCTTTTCCGTACGTCCTGCCGTTGTTCTATTGAGAGGAATCCACCGTGAAGAAACTTGCCACCGCTATTGCCCTGGCCGTTACCCTGGGCGCTCCGGCGTGGGCCGCCACCAAGACCGTCACACTGTCGGTGCCCGATATGACCTGCGCGTCGTGTCCGATCACGGTCAAGATGGCCCTGTTCAAGGTGGCCGGGGTCCAGAAGACCGAGGTCAGCTATGAAAAGCGGGAAGCCGTCGTGACCTTCGACGATGCCAAGACCAACGCCGGGGCCTTGGCCAAGGCCACCGCAAACGCGGGCTACCCCGCCACCGTCAAGCAGTGAGGTTGCCCGCCATGGCCGAAGCGATCGCCTTGCACATCGACGGCATGACCTGCGCGTCGTGCGCCGAGCACGTCAGAGAGGCGCTGGAGAAGGTGCCCGGGGTGCGCTCGGCCTCGGTGTCCTATCCGCGGCGACGGGCCGAGGTCGAGGCGGATGCGGACATGAACCATGGTCCGCTGGTCGCGGCGATGGCCGCGCTCGGTTACCGCGCACGGGTGTCCGACACGCCGAACAAGGCTGCGGGCTTGTTGGGCAAGGCGCTGGGCTGGCTGGGCAGCGAACCGAGTCACGGTGGTGGCGAGCGGGCGCTGCATGTGGCCGTGATCGGCAGTGGCGGCGCGGCGATGGCGGCGGCACTCAAGGCGGTCGAGCGAGGCGCGCGCGTGACGCTAATCGAGCGGAGCACCATCGGCGGCACCTGCGTCAATGTCGGCTGCGTGCCGTCCAAAATCATGATCCGCGCCGCGCACATTGCGCATCTGCGCCGGGAAAGCCCGTTCGATGCCGGCCTGCCGCCCACGCCGCCGTCCATTCTGCGCGAGCGGCTGCTGGCCCAGCAACAAGGCCGCGTCGATGCGCTGCGCCATGCCAAGTACGAAGGCATCCTGCAGAGCACCCCGGCTATCACCGTGCTGCATGGCGAGGCCCGTTTCATGAATGAAAACTGCCTGACCGTGCAACTGGCGGAAGGCGGTGAGCGCACGGTGGCCTTCGACCGCTGTCTCATCGCCACTGGTGCGAGCCCCGCGCTCCCGCCGATTCCTGGCTTGAAGGGCACTCCCTACTGGACCTCCACCGAGGCGCTGGCGAGCGATGCCATTCCCTCGCGGCTGGCCGTGATCGGTTCGTCGGTGGTGGCAGTCGAATTGGCGCAAGCCTTTGCCCGGCTGGGCAGCCAGGTCACGATCCTCGCGCGCAGCACACTGCTCTTTCGCGAAGACCCCGCCGTCGCCGAAGCCGTCACGGCCGCGTTCCGTGCCGAGGGCATCGAGGTGCTGGAGCATGTCCAGGCCAGTCGAGTCGCCCATGCAGAGGAAGAGTTCATCTTGACGACGGATCGCGGCGAGCTGCGCGCCGACAAGCTGCTCATTGCCACGGGGCGCGCGCCGAACACCCGCACGCTGAACCTCGAAGCGGCGGGCATCGAGGTCAATCCCCAGGGGGCCATCCTCGTCAGCCACACCATGCGTACCAGCGCGCCGCACATCTACGCGGCCGGCGACTGCACCGACCAGCCGCAATTCGTCTACGTCGCGGCGGCGGCCGGCACGCGCGCCGCCATCAACATGACCGGCGGCGACGCGACGCTGGACCTGACGGCGATGCCGGCCGTGGTGTTCACCGATCCGCAGGTGGCGACGGTGGGCTACAGCGAGGCGCAAGCGCGCCACGACGGCGTCGAGACCGACAGCCGCACGCTCACGCTCGACAACGTGCCGAGGGCGCTGGCCAACTTCGACACGCGCGGCTTCATCAAGCTGGTTGCCGAGGCCGGCACCGGACGGCTGATCGGCGTGCAGGCGGTCGCGCAGGAAGCGGGCGAACTGATCCAGACGGCGGCGCTGGCGATCCGCAACCGGATGACCGTGCAGGAGCTGGCCGATCAGCTATTCCCCTACCTGACGATGGTCGAGGGCCTGAAGCTCGCGGCGCAGACCTTCAGCAAGGACGTGAAGCAGCTGTCCTGCTGTGCCGGATAGCGTCATCTCTTGCTGAGCGCGATTTTTTCCAGGAGTCACGCTCGGCAGTGACGCCGGCTTGTTTCACGCGGGCCGGGGATTTCGCGCCTTCACGGCGTTCATGGCAAAGCCTGCCAGAGCAACGGCAAGCACCACGGCTTGCGCAATGGCGGTTTCCGCTGACGGATAGATGCCAAGCACTTCGATGCGCGGCCAATGGATCGGGCTGGCGCTCAACCGGCCGGCCTCCTGGAGGCCGGCAACCCCCTTGCCGGCGAGCACGACCGCGAGCACCGCTACCAGGATCGAGCTGAGACTGAAGAATTTGCCGATCGGCATGCGGGCGCTGGTGCGCAGCATGAACCATGCGAGGACGGCCAGAACGGCCACTCCGCCCACCAATCCACCGAGCAGGGCTCCATTGTTGCCGTCGCCGGCCAGGGCCGAATAGAAAAGCACCGTCTCGAAAACTTCGCGGTAGACCGCAATGAACGACAAGGCGAACAATGCCCATGCCGAACGCCGCGTCATGGCTGCGGAGAGTTTTTCCTTCAGGTAGGCCTGCCACTTGCCCGCCGTGCTTTTCTGGTGCATCCAGAGCCCGACGCTCAGCAGCACAACGGCCGCAAACAGGGATGAAACCCCCTCGGTCACCTCACGGCTTGCGCCGCTGATGCTCACGAAGTAGGTGGCCACCGCCCAGGTCAGGCCACCGCAAGCCAGTGCGGCCATCCAGCCGCCATGCACATAGCCCAGCACATCGCGCCGTTCTGCCTTCTTCAGGAAGGCCAGCATGCCCACGACGATCAACAGCGCTTCAACCCCTTCGCGCAGCAGGATGGTGAGGGAGGCGATGAACGTGGTCAGCGGGTCTGCCTTGTCCGCGCCGAGTTCGGCGTCCACCTGGGCAAAGAGATAGTCCAGCTTCTGCGCCGTGGCATCGGCTTGTTCCAGTTTCCCGCCGGCGAGCGCGCCGCGATAGGCCAGCATGGCGTTTTCGACTTCCGTGAGAAGTGTCTGGTTGCGTGCGCGCAATGCCGGCTCCAGAGGCTCAAATCCATCCAGGTAGGCCGACAGGCCCAGGCGCGTTGCGCTGGCCCGGTCGCCCGCGCGCGCCGCGGCAAGGCTCTCCTGAAGGCGTGTGCGGGCCAAGGCCAGTCCGCCCGAGCCGCTCGCGGCAGCGGTGACTTCCGGGTGGCGGCGAACATAGGCGGTGAGGTCGCGGGCTGCGTCCGGGGGCATCCGCTCGGACAAGGCGGCTTCGGTCAAGGTGGCGGCAGCAGCCAGGTCGGGAAAGACAGCCTTGGCGCTGGCGTCTCGCCCCCAGGACTGTTCGCCGCGTGCGCGCATGGCATCGTCATGCGACAGTGTGCCGGCGAAAAATGCCAATGCCCACCGATCCTCGTCGGAGAGCGTGGCGAAGCTGGGCATCGACGTGCTGGTCACGCCTTGAGAAATGACCTGGTACAGCGCGAGCACGCTGCGCGAACGGGCACGATCACGATCGGTGAAGGCGATCGGCGGCGGTTCGAGCTTGGCGCCGAGCGGGCCGTCGCCTGCACCGGTTGCCCCGTGGCATGCCGCGCAGTTGGCTTCAAACAGCACCTTGGCGCGTGCGAGATCCGGCGGCTGGGTCGGCGAGAGCGGAAACGGATAGGCTTTGACCAGCGCTGCGGCCAGCGAATGGGCGCTGTCGGCCACGGCCTTGGCGTCCGCCTTTGCGGCGATGAGGTCTCCGAGCGCTTTGGCCTGCCGCTGCAACTCGGGCAGCGCCGCAGTGCTCGGCAGTGCGGCAAGCTGCTGTGCGGCGGTTGCCGCGAACTCCTTCATCTCCTCGTACTCGCTGGCACTTTGAATCTGGCCGTTGCTCACCGCGCCGCCGTAGTCAACCGCGAGGTAGTCCAGCAATTGCCAGGTCTGCTTGGCCTGGTCGCTGGCGGCAGGGGCGGCAGCCCAGGCGGGAGAAGCCGACCAGAGTGCGAACAACGCGGCTATTGCCAGGAATCGCCTGGCGCAAAGAGAAAGCATTTTCATGATGTATAAATGTTATTGATTCTCATTTTATCGATGACTCGGACCACTGGGCGTTGCACGATGCAGTGCGAGCGAAGGTTCTAAAACGAAGATTTGCCTGTTGCCGGCGAAAAATGATGGGGCTAACTACGCCGCGCACCTTTCGCTGCACGTATGGCCCTGCGCCACGGCCTGTTGTGCAGAAGGCCTTCAACAGCGTCCACATGGGTCGTCGTCATCGCCAGTGAAAGGTTACGTGGCGACCGCTACCAAGATTAGCGTTCCCAGTGCAATGCGATACCACGCAAAAACTCCAAATCCATGTCCGGTCAAATAACGCATCAGAAGGCGTATCGCAAGCAGCGCAAATGCGAAAGAAGCAATGAAACCCATTGCAAAAACGCCGATGTCGTCGCTCGACAATGCGCCCCAGTGCTTGAAGAGGTTGTATACCGAGGCGGCCCCCAAGATTGGAATGCCGAGGAAAAACGAAAACTCCGTCGCAGCCTGCCGCGAAGCCCCGAACCATAGCCCGCCGATAATCGTCGCGCCTGAGCGCGAAGTACCCGGCCAGAGCGCAAGGCACTGCACGAAACCAATCTTCAGTGCGTCGATTCGGCTGATCTGTTCGGCACGCTCAGCCTTCACTTGCACGGGGCGTCGCTCAGCCCACAGGATCGCGATGCCACCGACAACGAGTGCGACGGCCACCGGCCCCGGACTGAAAAGCAGCCTCTGCACATGAGATCCAATCAGCAGTCCGAGCACTGCCGCGGGCATAAATGCAATGGCAAGGTTCACTAAAAACCGGCGGGAGCCTTGGTCGGCATGCGCTGAGACAACAACGCTTGCCAGACGAGCCCTATATTCCCAGATGACCGCGAGCATCGCGCCGAACTGGATGAACACTTCAAAGACGTCGCGCTTCTCTTTCGCAAGGAATGAGAGCGCATTGCCCGCTAGGATCAAATGCCCCGTCGAGGAGACTGGCAAGAATTCCGTGATGCCTTCGACGACGCCCATCATTAGCGTCTTGAGAACGAGTTCAGCGTGCATTTGCAGGCGGCAGTGGTAGCGCCGAGTGGGACATCGGTTTCTCCGAAGCCGTGCTCACGGCTCCGCATGTGTCAATGAAAATCTGGATCATCGTGCTGGCGAATGGGAATCTGCGCCGTTTCGGCCGCGGCCGCGAAACGCGGCGATCAGCAGAAGCCCCGCTCCCAGGGTGATGCCAACGTCGGCTGCATTGAACGCAGGCCAGTGCCAATCGCCCCAATGAAAATCGAGCCAGTCCACCACGGCCCCATGCCGCACTCGATCAAGAACATTGCCGAGCGCGCCGCCGAGAATTGCTGCATAGCCCACGGCCTCAGGTGTTGCAGTCTTCTCGCGGGCAATGAGCCAGGTGAGAAAGGCAGAAGCAGCGACGCCAATAACAATAAAAAAGCCGCGTTGCCACCCACCCGCCTGCGCCAAGAAGCTGAAGGCCGCGCCTGGATTCAGCCAATGCCCGATGTTGAACCATGGCGTGATTTCATGGGAGCCATACAAGGGAATCCACGCGACGATGGCCGCCTTGGTCGCTACGTCGGCGGCAAGCACCGTCACGGCCAACAGGTACATCCGCAAGACAGCCCTATCAATGGCCATGTGGCTTGATGTCCTCAGACGACCGCAGCAAGCGCATCCCATTGAAAACGACCGCCAGACTGGCACCCATGTCGGCCAGAATCGCCAGCCACAGACTTGCATGTCCAGTAAAGGCCAAGGCCATGAACACCGCCTTTGTTCCAAGCGCAAAGACGATGTTGGCCGTCAGGATGCCGGCTACGCGCTGTGACAGCCGGATGAACTCTGGAAGCTTGCGCAGGTTGTCCTGCATCAATGCGACGTCGGCCGTTTCGATTGCCGTGTCGGTGCCAGCTGCGCCCATTGCGAAGCCTATGCTCGACTTGGCCAATGCCGGTGCGTCGTTGACGCCGTCGCCCACCATGCCGACTGGCCCGCGTGAGAGCAGTTCTTCGATTGCCTGCAGCTTGTCCTGCGGCAGCAACTCGCCCTTGGCGCTGGTGATGCCGACCTGGGCAGCCACGGCTTGCGCGGTTTTCGCGTTATCGCCAGTCAACATGACTGGTTCGATTCCCAGCGACTTGAGTTCGGCGATCGCTTGCCGGCTGGTGTCGCGCACTGTGTCGGCCACGGCCAGCAGGGCGAGTACTTGCTGGTCCGTGGCGAGGAGCACAACGGTCTTGGCCTGGTACTCCAACGCATCGAGCTGAGTCTCGACCTCAAGTGTTGAAAGTCCCAGCTCTTTGATCAGCCGGTGGTTGCCGACGTAATAGACATCTCCATCGACGTTGCCTTTGACGCCGCGTCCAGGGATCGCCTCGAACTTGTCCACCTGGGCATGCGGTTGGTTGTAGCCCGCCACGATGGCGGTGGCCACAGGATGCTCCGACAGAGCATCGATGCTCGCTGCAATGCGCAGAACTTCTTCCTTCGGCAGGCCGCGCAGCGATATGACATCGGTCAGTGCGGGGCGCCCATGGGTCAGGGTCCCGGTCTTGTCCAGGGCCACCGATTTCAGGTGCCGCCCTTGTTCGAGGTAAAGACCGCCCTTGACCAGGATGCCTCGGCGTGCGGCAGCTGCCAGGCCGCTGACCACGGTAACCGGCGTGGAGATCACCAATGCGCAGGGGCAGGCAATGACCAGCATCACCAGCGCCTTGTAGACCCATTCGAACCAGGGCTGCCCGAAAGCGAGCGGAGGAATGACCGCCACGGCAAGGGCAAGCGCAAACACCGCGGGTGTATAGATGCCGGCGAACTTGTCCACGAAGCGTTGCGTGGGCGCGCGTTGTCCCTGCGCTTCCTGGACCGATCGTGCAATGCGGTCGAGGGTGGTTTCGCCCTTGCGCGAGGTAACGCGGAACTCCAGCGTGCCGCGCTCGTTGATGGTGCCGGCGAAGACCGTGGCACCGGCGGTCTTCTCCACCGGCATGCTTTCGCCGGTGATCGGCGCCTGGTTCACCGACGACTGTCCCGCGACGACTTCGCCATCCAGTGCGATGCGTTCGCCCGGACGCACCCGCACAACACTTCCGAGTGGCACGGTATCCGCCTTGACCTCGCGCCATTGACCGTCGGGCTGGCGCACCAATGCGTTCTCTGGCGCCAGGTCCATCAGCTTGCGGATGGCATTGCGGGCCCGATCCAGGCTCAAGGCCTCGATCATCTCGGCGATGCCGAAGAGCCAGATGACCACCGCCGCCTCGGGCCACTGGCCGATCAGCGCCGCGCCGATGACGGCGACCGTCATCAACAGGTTCATGTTCAGCGAACGCGTCTTCAGCGCGATCCAGCCCTTCTTGAGGGTCTCGACCCCACCCAGGCCGATGGCCGCGAGGCAAGCAAGAATGATGGGCCAGGAGGCCTCGGGAGCACCCGCGAAGACCATGGCCTCCGCGCCGAGCGCCAGCACGCCGGAGACCGCCATCCGAATCCATTGCCCGCGCGAGATGCCGGTGCCGAACTCACGGGGAGCGGATGGCGCCGGGTCGGAGGCGCTTTGGAGCACTGGAGCCATGCCGAGCCGCTCGATCGCGCTGGTCACCGGAGCCAGATCGACAAGCTCGTGGCTCACGGTCAGCGTGCGGCCCATCAGGTTGAAATCCAGGGCCTTCACCCCAGGCATGCCTTCGAGCGCCTTGCGCAGCAGGCCCTCCTCGGTCGGGCAGTCCATTTTTTCGATCAGGTACACGGCCTGGCCCTGCGGCCCGGTGTCGTCAGCGTGCTCAATGCTGGCCTTCATGCCTACATCGTTCAGGGCCTTGAGGATCGGCGCGGGGTCGGGCAGACGGTGCTGGACATCGAGCCGTCGCCCCATCAGGTCGAAATCCAGCCGTTCGATGCCATCGACCGCACCAAGGCGCTTGCGGATCGTTGCCTCTTCGGTAGGGCAATCCATGTTCGGAATAAGGAAGCGTGTACCGTTCCCTGTCGCCGGTGCCGGGGTTTGCGACGCCGCCGTGCTGGGGATGAGGGCTTCGACAGCGATTGGCATGCTGCCCGCCGTCTTTTCCACCGGCTTCATTCCCAGGCCTTCGATGGTCCTGGCAATCGGGGCTGTATCGGTCAGCGAATGGGTCACCGTCAGCGTGTGGGCCTTCAGATCGAAGTCCACCGCCTGCACGCCCGCCAGTGGCTCCAGCATCGAGCGCAACTGGCGCTCTTCGCTGGGACAGTCCATCTCCTTGATGAAGTAGATGACCTGCTGCGGCGCGGGTTCCACGACCGCCCGCATGCCGATGTCGTGCAGCGCGCGCAGGATGGCGTTCTGTCCAGCTGGTTCGTGTGTGACCTCAAGGCGGCGACGGGTCAAGTCGAAAGCCATATCCCGGACGCCATCGACCTGCGCCAAGCGCTTGCGAATCTGAGCCTCCTCGCTGGGGCAATCCATGTTGGCTATCCCGAAGTGGGTCACGAGTGGCTCAACGGTCGCCGCTGCGCTCATGGCGCTCGCTGAACAGCACGCCGTGGTGCAGGAGGTTTCGGTGTCTGCTTTCATGGATCGATCCGTTCTTCTTCAAGAGTCAGGTGGTGAGACGGGCCAGCTTTGCCAGTCTCCGCGCAGGAGAGCCAAAGCGCAGACGCCGACAGCGTTGCGACAGGTGCCGTTCCCCTTGTGCTTTCATTTACAAGGGCTATTTCACACCTTGGAGTAGCTCCAAGGTCAAGCGGCTACGATGCATGTCCTGACAACATGTGAGTGTTCTGCGATGAAAATTGGCGAGTTGAGCCACGCCACCGGCGTGGACACCGACACGATCCGGTTCTACGAGAGGACGGGGGTGTTGCCGCCGCCAGCTCGGCAGACCAATGGATACCGGGTATACGGGACGGAACACATCGATGGACTGTCCTTTGTCCGCCACTGCCGGGCCTTGGACATTCCTCTGGCCGATGTCAGGCGGCTCCTGAACTTCACATCCCGTCCGGATGAGGATTGCGCGGACATCAACCGGCTGGTCGACGAGCAGATTGCGAGGGTGCGTGCCCGCCTGACCAGCTTGAAAGCACTGGAAAGGCAACTGACGACGCTGCGCGCCCGCTGCTCCGCAGGACATCAAGCGAAAGAGTGCGGCATCCTTGGCGAGCTGGTCTCTGCAGCGCAGCGGGAAGCGTAGTCAAACAGATCTATCGATGGCGCAGGGCAAGACGCCTGTGCGCAAGCACTGGCAGCAGGCGAAGGCTGTGTTGACATGCGCCGGCAAGACCGCCTAAACTACGTACCAAACAACAGACATAGAGTCTTTTCGTCGTTCGATCGCCTGAGCCATTCTTTTCCCCATGCCGACCCATGCATTCACCATACGCAAACTCGCCGACGCGGCAGGCGTTGGCGTGGAGGCGGTGCGCTATTACCAGCGCGGTGGATTGCTGGCTGCGCCGGATCGCGTGGACGGCGGCTTCCGGCAGTATTCGGAGGACGATGTCCGTCGTCTGCGCTTCATCAAGCGGGCTCAGGCATTGGGGTACTCGCTGGAGGACATCGCCGAACTGATGTCCTTGAGTACCAAGCGTGATCGGCTGCGCGTGCGGGAAATCACCCGCGAACGCATCGCGGAGATCCGGGAGCGCGTGGCCGACCTGCAGTCGATGGCCTCGGCGCTGGAAAATCTGGCCGATTGCTGCGCCAAAGCGCCAGAAGGTTCGGCCTGTTCGATCATCGCCGCGCTGACCGGGGAGCAGGACTTAGATCCGGCCATCGCCGATCCGAGCCTCGTTGCGCAGGCAAGCGTTGCCGGCCGACGCAGATCCGTGCGGCCGGGCGCTGAAGCCTATCACCGCACTGATGGGGTGGCCGCATGACGATGACGCGCATGTTCAGGCGATTCGTCTGCCGGCTGATGCTCGGTGTGCTGGTCTTCGGCCAGTTGGCCATCGCTGCCTACGCCTGCCCCGCACTGTCGGGCATGCCGCAGTCGCTTCCGACGATGGCCCTGAATGCGTCGGCCGCGGCGATGCCCGGTGATGAGGCCGGTGCTGCGATGGCCGTGTCGCCCGACATGGTCGCAACGTCAGACATGGCCGCCATGGCGAGCTGCGACCAAATCGACGACAACGCCGCCAACTTGTGCGTAGAGCACTGCCGTTTCGGCCAGCAAAGCGCCGACCATGCGTCGGCCCCGACCGTACCCGCGGCGCTGCTGACGACCCTCTACACCCTTCCGGTGCAACCCGAGCCTCTCGGGCATGGCTGGCCTTCGGCCGACGTGATATTCCGGCGCGTCGCGGCGTCTCCGCCGCACGCCATCCTGCACTGCTGTTTTCGCATTTGATCTCCTGACGCTGGTGCGGCCGGCCTGAGCCGGCTGAACCAGACCGATCGGTCGCGCTTGCGCGTGTCCGCGAGTTTCCGCTCGCCCCCGCCAAGCTCCATTCGACCTGATGGCATTCGTCAACTGGAGATCCCATGTTCATCGACTCTTTTTCTTTCCGCACGCCGGGCGGCGCTGTGCCATGGCGCAGGCTTGCTGCCGGCATCGTTGCGGCATTCGCCATGGGCGCCGGTGCAGCCCATGCCGCCGACGGCCTGACGCTGGATCAGGCGCTGCGCCTGGCACAAACCCGTTCTCGCGCGCTCGTGGCCCAGGATGCGACGGCATCGGCCGCACGGGACATGGCGGTCGCCGCCGGACAGCGGCCAGACCCCACCCTCAAGCTCGGCATCAACAACCTGCCCGTCAACGGCGCGGATCGGTTCAGCCCGACGCGCGACTTCATGACCATGCGCTCCATCGGCGTGATGCAGGAGTTCACACGCGAAGACAAACTCAAGGCCCGTGCCGGGCGCTACGAGCGCGAGGCCGAAGTCGCCGAGGCCGGGCGCAGCCTGGCGCTCGCCAACCTGCAGCGCGACACCGCCTTGGCCTGGCTGGACCGTCTCTTCCAGGAGCGTGTGCGCGACATGCTGGTGACCCAGCGCGACGAAGCGCGCCTGCAGATCGACGCCGCTGATGCCGCCTACCGGGGCGGGCGCGGCACGCAAGCCGATGTGTTCGCCGCCCGTTCGGCGGTCGCCCAGATCGACGACCGCATCGAGCAGGCCGAGCGCCAGGTCGCCACGGCCCGCACGCAACTGGCGCGCTGGATTGGCTCCGTCGCAAGCGATCCCCTGGGCTCGGTTCCGGCATTGGATACGGTTCGCCTGAGCCCGCAGGATTTGGAAGCCCAGTTGGCCCACCACCCTGAAATCGCCGTGATGCAAAAGCAGGAAGAGGTCGCGCAGGCCGAAGCCGACATCGCGCAAGCCAACAAGAAGACCGATGTGAGCGTCGAGCTGATGTACAGCCAGCGCGGCCCGGCCTACTCGAACATGGTCTCGCTCAATGTTTCGATCCCGCTGCAGTGGGACCAGAAAAACCGCCAGGACCGCGAGCTGGCCGCCAAGCTCGCCAGTGTCGAGCAAAAGCGCGCCGAGCGCGAGGAAGCCACGCGCGCCCATGTGGCCGAGGCACTGGCGATGCTGCAGGAATGGCGCAGCGACCGAGAGCGCCTGGCGCGCTACGACAGCTCGCTGCTGCCACTGGCCACCGAGCGCACGCGCGCCTCGATCGCCGCCTACCGCGGCAACGCGGGCACCTTGACCGCGGTGCTAGAGGCACGCCGCGCCGAGATTGACACGCGCGTCGAACGCTTGCGCCTGGAAATGGGCGCGGCGCGCCTGTGGGCACAACTGAACTACCTGGTGCCGGCTGGTCACGACACGGCCGCACCCCGCCCCTGAGCACAACCGAGAGACCTCCCATGAAAACCAAAAACCTCGTGATGGCCCTCGTCGCCGCCGGCGTGCTGGGCGCCGCCGGCTACGGCCTCTACACCCTCGGCATGCGCCACGGAGCCGACATGCCGGCCACGCCTTCGAATCCCAGTGGCATGGCATCGCCGCAAGCGGCGACTCCCGCTGTTGCTGCGCCTGCCAATGAGTCGGGCGAGGACGCCACGCGGCGGCATATCGCGGCCGGCCTCAAGGCCGGCGACGTCGATCCCGCCAATGGCAAGAAGATCCTGTACTACAACGATCCCATGGTACCGGCGAACAAGTTCGACAAGCCGGGCAAGTCACCCTTCATGGACATGATGATGTCGCCGGTCTATGCCGACGGGGATGCAGATAAGGGAAACGTCACTGTCAGCTCGCGCATCCAGCAGAACCTCGGCGTTCGCACCGCCGAAGTGACCGAAGGCACGCTGTCGCCGCAGGTGTCGGCGGTGGGCAGCATCGCCTTCAACGAGCGTGACCAGGCGATCGTGCAAGCGCGTGCCACCGGGTACGTCGAGCACCTGTACGTGCGTGCCACGCTGGACCCGGTCGCCAAGGGGCAACCGCTGGTCAGCCTCTATGTCCCGGACTGGGTTGCTGCGCAGGAAGAGTTCCTGTCAGTACGGCGCATGAAAGGCACGGACCTGGGTGGGCTGGTCGACGGTGCGCGCCAGCGCATGCGCCAGGTCGGCATGGACGATGCCCAGATCGCGCTGGTCGAGCGCAGCGGCAAGACCCAGCCACGCATCACGCTGAGCGCGCCCATCGGCGGCGTGGTGGTCGAATTGCTGGCGCGTGAAGGCATGACGGTGATGCCGGGCGCGACGCTGTTCCGCATCAACGGCTTGTCCACCGTGTGGGCCAACGCCGAGGTGCCCGAGAGCCAGGCCGCGCTGCTGCGCCCGGGCGCCAAGGTGCAGGCCCGTAGCCCGGCCGCGCCCGGCAGCAGCTTCGATGGCAAGGTGCAGGCGATCCTGCCCGAGGTGAATCCGAGCACGCGCACACTGAAGGCTCGCCTGGAGCTCGCCAATCCTGGCAGCCGGCTGGTACCGGGGATGTTCGTCACGATGAACTTCGTGGACATGCGGCCCGACAAGACGCTGCTCGTGCCCACCGAGGCGGTGATCCAGACCGGCAAACGCACGGTGGTGATCGTGGCCGAAGACAACGGGCGCTTCCGTCCGGTCGATGTCGAGGCGGGCCTGGAGAACAGTGGCCAGACCGAGATCAAGCGCGGCCTGTCGGCGGGGCAGCGCGTCGTCGTGTCCTCGCAGTTCCTGATCGACTCGGAGGCCAGCCTCAAGGGTGTCGAGGCCCGCTTGAACAGCGAGCCGGCCGTGGTTGCCCCAGCTTCGCCTTCGGCCCCGGTGGCCGCCAGCGCGCCACGGCATGTCGGTGAGGCCAAGGTCGTCAGCGTCGGCAAGGACGCGTTGACCCTGTCGCACGGCGCCATTCCCACAATGAAGTGGGGCCCGATGACGATGGACTTCAAACTGCCGCCCGACGGCGCGGCGCGCAACGTGCAGGTCGGTGATCGCGTGCGCTTCGAGTTCTTCATGGGCGCGGACGACCTGCCGCAGCTCACGCACGTCACGCCGATGGCGGCCGGAGGCAAGCCATGATCGCCAAGCTGATCCGCTGGTCCATCGCCAACCGCTTCCTCGTGCTGCTGGCCACCTTGGCACTCAGCGCCTGGGGCATCTATGCGGTACAGCGAACGCCGCTGGACGCGCTGCCCGACCTGTCGGACGTGCAGGTCATCATCCGCACCACCTATCCGGGCCAGGCGCCGCGCATCGTCGAGAACCAGGTCACGTACCCGTTGACGACGACGATGCTCTCGGTGCCGGGCGCAAAGGCGGTGCGCGGCTACTCGTTCTTTGGCGACTCCTTCGTCTACGTGCTGTTCGAGGACGGGACCGACCAATATTGGGCGCGCTCCCGCGTCCTCGAATACCTCAACCAGGTGCAGTCGAGGTTGCCGGCCCAGGCTAAGGCCTCGCTCGGTCCGGACGCTTCCGGCGTGGGCTGGATCTACGAGTACGCACTGGTCGACCGCAGCGGCAAGATGGACATCTCGCAACTGCGCGCCCTGCAGGACTGGTTCCTCAAGTACGAGCTCAAGACCGTGCCCGACGTGGCCGAGGTTGCCTCGGTAGGCGGCATGGTGCGCCAGTACCAGATCGTGCTTGATCCGGACAAGCTCGCGGCCTACGGCATCCCGCACACCAAGGTCGTGGAGGCGATCCAGCGCGCGAACCAGGAGACCGGCGGCTCGGTGCTCGAACTCGGCGAGGCCGAATACATGGTGCGCGCCTCGGGCTACCTGGGGAGTCTTGAGGATTTTAGGAAGGTGCCGCTGATGACGACAGCCGCCGGCGTATCAGTGCGCCTGGGCGACGTGGCCCGGGTGCAGATCGGTCCGGAGATGCGCCGCGGTATCGGCGAACTCAATGGCGAGGGCGAAGCCGTCGGCGGCGTGATCGTCATGCGCTCAGGCAAGAACGCGCTGCAGACCATTGCCGCGGTCAAGGACAAGCTCAAGGGCCTGGCGTCCAGCTTGCCGCGGGGCGTGGAGATCGTGCCGGTGTACGACCGCTCCGGGCTGATCGAACGCGCGGTCGACAACCTCACGCACAAGCTGATCGAGGAGTTCATCGTCGTCGCGGTGGTCTGCTTCATCTTCCTGTTCCACCTGCGCTCGGCGCTGGTCGCGATCATCTCTCTGCCCCTGGGCATCCTGGCGGCGTTCATCGTGATGCACTACCAGGGCGTCAACGCCAACATCATGTCGCTGGGGGGTATCGCGATCGCCATCGGTGCGATGGTCGACGCGGCGGTGGTGATGATCGAGAACGCCCACAAGCATCTGGAGCACTGGAGCCATGAGCACCCCGGCGAGGTGCTCGAAGGGCCGGCCCGGTGGCGGGTCATCGGTGACTCGGCGGCGGAGGTGGGGCCGGCGTTGTTTTTCTCGCTGCTGATCATCACGCTGTCCTTCGTGCCTGTGTTCACGCTGGAAGCGCAGGAGGGACGCCTGTTCTCGCCGCTGGCGTTCACCAAGACCTACGCCATGGCGGCTGCGGCCGGCCTGTCGGTGACCTTGATTCCGGTGCTCATGGGCTACCTGATCCGTGGCCGCATCCCCGATGAGAAAAACAATCCACTCAATCGCCTGTTGATCGCGGTCTACCGGCCGCTGCTCGACAGGGTGCTGCGCGCCCCAAAGCTCACGCTCGTGGTGGCGGTCGTGGTGCTGGCCACCAGCCTGTGGCCGCTGCAGCACATCGGCGGCGAGTTCATGCCGCGGCTGGACGAAGGTGACCTGCTGTACATGCCTTCGGCGCTGCCGGGACTGTCGGCAGGAAAGGCGGGAGAGCTGCTGCAGCAGACCGACCGCCTGATCAAGACGGTGCCGGAGGTCGCGAGCGTCTACGGCAAGGCCGGCCGCGCGGAGAGCGCCACCGACCCCGCTCCGCTGGAGATGTTCGAGACGACGATCCAGTTCAAGCCGCGCGACCAGTGGCGCGCCGGCATGACGACCGACAAGCTGGTCGAGGAACTTGACCGCATCGTCAAGGTGCCGGGCCTGTCCAACATCTGGGTGCCGCCGATCCGCAACCGCATTGACATGCTGGCCACGGGCATCAAGAGCCCTGTGGGGGTTAAGGTCGCGGGCACCGACCTAGCAACCATCGATCGCATCACCGCAGAGATCGAACGCACGCTCAAGGACGTGCCCGGCGTCAGCAGCGCTTTGGCCGAGCGGCTCACGGGTGGGCGCTATGTGGATGTGAACATCCGGCGCGACGATGCGGCCCGCTACGGCCTGAACATCGCCGACGTGCAGTCGGTGGTCTCGTCCGCCGTGGGCGGCGAGAACATCGGCGAGACGGTGGAAGGCCTGCAGCGCTTCCCGATCAACCTGCGCTACCCGCGCGAGATGCGCGATTCGCTGGAAAAACTGCGCTCCCTGCCCGTCGTGACCGAGCGCGGCCAGCGCCTGGTGCTGTCCGACGTGGCCGACATCCGCATTGCCGACGGGCCGCCGATGCTGCGCAGCGAGAACGCGCGCCTGTCGGGCTGGGTGTACGTCGACATCCGGGACCGCGACCTGCGCTCCGCGGTGCAGGACATGCAGCAGGCCGTGGCCAAGCAGGTAAAGCTGCCGCCGGGCTACTCAATCTCCTGGTCGGGACAGTTCGAGTTCCTGGAGCGGGCCACCGCCAAGCTCAAGGTAGTTGTGCCCTTCACGCTGCTCATCATCTTCGTGTTGCTGTACCTGACCTTCGGCGCGTTCGGTGAAGCGCTTCTGATCATGGCTGCGCTCCCATTCGCGCTGGTGGGCGGCATCTGGCTGCTGTACCTGCTGGGCTACAACCTGTCGATCGCGGGTGCGGTGGGCTTCATCGCACTGGCTGGCGTGTCCGCCGAATTCGGCGTGATCATGCTGCTGTACCTCAAGAACGCCTGGCAGGAGCGAGTCGGCCGCGGCACGACCAGCGAGGCCGATCTGCTGAATGCCATTCGCGAGGGCGCCGTGCTGCGCGTGCGGCCCAAAGCGATGACGGTGGCCGTCATCCTGGCCGGCCTGCTGCCGATCATGTGGGGCACGGGCACCGGCTCCGAGGTGATGCAGCGCATCGCCGCGCCGATGGTGGGAGGGATGGTCACGGCCCCGTTGCTGTCGATGTTCGTCATTCCCGCGGCCTACCTGTTGATGCGGCGGCCGCGCGAGCGCAAGGCATCGCGGCGGATGTTCTGGAGGCGTCGTCATGCGGCCACTTGAACGCTCCGGTGGCGGCCGCGCATGGGGTGCGGCGGTGCTTTGCCTGTCGCTGCTGCTGGGCACAGCGACACGCGCTGCCGTTTCCGCCCAGGAGATTCAGCACGCCGGCCCGGTGATGACGGCAATGGTGGCCTCGCGCCCGTTGCCCAGCAGCGCCGACGATTGCCAGGTATGCCCGGCTTGTGCCATCGCACCGGCACCAGCGGCTCACGCATTCACCGGCGAAGGCGAAGCGCGAGAGCAGGCTCCGGTGGCCTGGCTCGCGCTTGCGACGGTGGCGCCGGCGCCGACCTGGTTCTTTGATGCGGGAGGCGGTCGACTGCGATGGCCTGTACGCCTAGCGTTCTGCCGGTGGCTGGATTGATCCGATGAGGCTCCTCTCGGACTTTTTGGATCAACCAACCTTGGAAAACCATCATGAAAAAATCACTGCTCCCCCTCATCGCCGCCCTGGCGCTGGGCGCTTCTCTGCCTGCACTGGCCGGCCCCGACTTCCAGGCCATCGAGAAGGCACGCGCAGCCAAACAGGCGGCAGCAGCATCGCAAACGGCCAGTACCACCCGAGTCGACGGCACCACAGGTCAGCGGGTGAACTGCCCGACCGACCCGCTGGTGCTGCCGCTGGATCACGGCCCGCGTGCCCAAACGACGCCTGGAGAAAACCGGATGCGCAAGGCGCGTTACGAGGCCCAGGTCAAGGCATGCACGAACCCCGGGTCGTGAGCACCAGCCCATGACTCTCCAACGCTGGCCATTCCCAGTGGCCGCGTTCCATCCGGGGCCTGCCAGAAGGCCGGCCCCATTTTTAAAGCTCAGAAAAGGAAATCCATCATGAAACTCGTCTCAACCGCAACGCTGATCGCCGCCTTGGCGTTTTCTGCTGCCACCTTCGCCCAATCCGGCGACATGGGCAGCATGAAGATGGAGGGTAAGGGCATGCAGGAGTGCATGGACATGAAGGGGATGAAGGGCATGGACATGAAGGACATGGATGCCAAGAAGTGCCAGGACATGATGAAAGGCATGGACGCCAAAGGCACCGCCAAGTCCGCGGCCCATGAGGCCGATGCCGTGGTGAAGGAATTTGACGCGGTCCAGGGCAAGGTCACCCTTGCGCATGGCCCCGTCAAGAGCCTGGGGTGGCCCGCGATGACCATGGCGTTTGGCGTCAAGGACAAGGCCCTGTACGACAAACTCGCCGTGGGCGCGAAAGTCCACGTCGGGTTCAAGAAAGAGGGTGACGGCTACGTCGTGACCTCGGTCAAATAACGCGCCGCAGACGATGTGAGCCTGCGACTACGGTGAACGCGCACGCGTTTCGTAGTCGCATCCTTCCTGCAAATTGATCAAGGTGATCAGCATCGTCACCCAAGGCGTTTTTCTGTTTCACCGCAGATGCAGGGCGATCCCGGCCACTGGAGCATGGCCGGCCACGCTGTCGTGCTGCGCATTGAACCCCTGCGGGTTTCGCCCCATGCGGGCTCTCATCGCTGACACCTCCGGCCCAACTTGCTGACCAGGGCCTGCGCGCTGCGCTTGCCAAGACCGGGTGTAGCTGGATGGTGGGGTGTGGCGGCTTGCTGTCTCCCCATGGTGCCACGGCGTTCGCGCCGTAAAGGGCGGCGCGCCATGGGCGCTTGCGGCCTGCGGCCGTCGTGCCCCTTGACGGCTTGCGCTGCGCCGTGACCCGCAGGGGCTGGGCAATTCCGCCCGGCATCCTTTCAGGAGTTCAGCATGAACTACGCATTCATCACCGACGAGCAGCGTGCGCTGCTGCTGGCCAACGGCCGCGCATCCTTGGAGAACCCGGACTTCGATCCGGCGCCCGTAGTCAAGCTGTTCACGCCCGATGCGGGCGCGACCTGGCTGCTGACCGAGATTGATCCCGACGACCACGACCACGTCTTTGGTCTTTGCGACCTGGGCCTGGGGATGCCGGAAATCGGCTGGGTCAGCCTGGGCGAGCTGGCAGCGGTGCGCGGGCGGCTGGGGTTGCCGATCGAGCGTGACCTGTCTTTCCGCGCCGAGAAGCGGTTGAGCGCCTATGCGCGCGATGCGCGCTTGGCCGGGCGGATCGCTGTCTGACCTGGCCTTGGGAGCGCCGCAAGGCGCTCCTTGTGCTTTCTCGACCATCGAAGGAGATCAATGCCATGAGCAGCCATCACGACTACATCATCGAAATCACGGCGCAGCACGATGCGCTCAAGCCGTTCGCGCCGGAGAACGGCCAGCCCTTGCGCTTCAAGATCGGCGACGCGGTGATCTACACCAACGAGTACGGCGCACAGTTCCGGCGCCGCGTCACCGGGTTCTACCAGCCCACCGGGCTGTCGGGTCTGTACGCGCGCGGTGCGCGATACCTGCTGGACTCGTCATCGCCGTGGATGCCGGTTGCGGAATCCAGCCTGCGTCCTGACGACTCGGCATGATGCCTACGCGCCCCTGACGGGGCGCTGCGCGCTTCGCTTGCCTCCAGGGGAAAGCCCTGCGGGCTATCCCCGCCGCGCGATGCTTGGCACCCCTCAAAGACCGCCGAACCGGCTGCGCCGGATCGGCCAGACAACATCAGCCGCAGATCGACGATGCCTCGCGTTTGCTCATCCTGATCCAGTTGTTCATTCCACTTTGAAGGCTGGGCGTCCCCGGCCACCTGGGAGATAGCCGGTCGCGCTGTCGTGCGCGTGGCGCATCGAGCCGCCTGCGGCGTCTCGCCCCTTCGGGCTTCCATCGTTCCCTCGCTCCGCTCGGCTGACGCCTCCGGCCCGGCTTCCAGCTTCGGGCCTGCGCGCTTCGCTTGCCGTGCGGTCGGTGTGTAGGGACGGCCGTTGCCATGTCCAGCCGTCTTCCCTGACTTCATCACCTTCACCGCGACTGTAGCCCGCGGCTGTGTGCCGTCAAGGCGCGCAGGGCCGTGTCCTCGGCTGCGCCTGCGGGCCGCACCAACCCTGCGCTTGTCTCCTTGACGGCCCCCGTCCGCGCGCTCCTGACCGTCGCGGGCGATGAACTCAGGAAGGACGGTGGCAACAGGGCCAACCGGGTTCCTCGTGCCGACCGCACCGAACAGCCGAAAGGCTGGGCTCCGAATCTAGGAATCCGGTGTGCGGTTTTCTTCAACAGCCTTTTTGTTCAGGAGAACGACATGCTTGCAACCCGTTTCGCTTCCCACTCCCCGGCGCTGCGCAGCGGCTACCCGCTGTCCGATGACCAGATTCGCAGGGTGGCCCCGTCCATCTTCGCGGATGCACCGCATGAGAGCCGTTCCGAGCGGTACGCCTATATCCCCACCGCCGCCGTGCTGACCGAACTGCGCAAAGAGGGGTTTCAACCCTTCATGGTGACGCAGACCCGCGTGCGCGATGAAGGCAAGCGCGAGCACACGAAACACATGCTGCGCCTGCGCCATGCCAGCCAGATCAACGGCGCGGAAGCTAACGAAATCGTGCTGCTGAACTCCCATGACGGCACGAGCAGCTACCAGATGCTGGCCGGAATGTTCCGCTTCGTGTGCAGCAATGGGCTGGTGTGCGGTGACACCGTGGCCGATGTGCGCGTACCCCACAAAGGCAACGTGGCCGGGCACGTCATCGAAGGCGCTTATGAGGTGTTGAGCGGCTTCGAGCGGGTGAAGGAATCGCGCGACCTGATGCGCGGCATCACCTTGGACGATGGCGAATCGGAGGTGTTCGCCCGTGCTGCGCTGGCGTTGAAGTACGACGACCCGGACAAGCCAGCGCCTGTCACCGAATCGCAAATTCTGATGCCGCGCCGCTTCGACGACCGCCGCCCGGACTTGTGGAGCGTGTTCAACCGCACTCAAGAAAACCTCACCAAAGGCGGCCTGTCCGGGCGCAGCACCAACGGACGCAGGCAGCAGACCCGCCCCGTGCAGGGCATTGATTCCGACATTCGGCTGAACCGTGCCCTGTGGCTGCTGGCCGATGGTATGCGCCAGCTTAAGGCTTGAACCGTTCCCCCGCCGGAGGGGCGGTTCCCCTCCATTTCCTTGTTTCACTTATTGGAGATTCACCATGAACGCCGTTACCACTACCGAAGCCCGCGCCGTCCACACCGCAGCCAGCAGCGCAGCGAACGTGCTGCAAGCCGCCGACCCGAGCAAGCACATGATTCTGGTTCCGCTGTCGCGGCTGGTGCTGCGCCCCACGGGCCGCAATGTGCGCAAGACCCCGCGCATGTCCATCCCCGAACTGGCCGCGAGCATCCAGCGCGTTGGCCTGCTGCAAAACCTGATCGTGATTCCCGCCGCTGATGGCGAGCATTACGAGGTGGTGGCCGGTGGCCGACGCCTTGCAGCCCTCAAGCTGCTGGCGAAGAAACACCGCATCGCCAAGGATTGGGAGGTGCCTTGCCTGCAGGTGGCCGATGGCACGGCCCGCACGGCCAGCCTCACCGAAAACGTGCAGCGCGAAGCCATGCACCCCGCAGATCAGTTTGAAGCGTTTGCGGCATTGGTGGCCGAGGGCCGGCCCATCGAGGACATTGCGGCGGATTTCTCCGTCACGCCGCTGGTGGTGCAGCGCCGCTTGAAGCTGGCGAATGTCTCGCCCCGCCTGATGGCCGACTATCGCGCCGATGCCGTGACGCTGGATCAGTTGATGGCGCTGTCCATCACCGACGACCACGCCGCGCAGGAGGCCGCGTTCTATGATGCGCCACAGTGGCAGCGCAACCCGTCCAACTTGCGCGAGCGGCTGACCGAGCGCGAGATTGGGGCATCGCATCCGCTGGTGCGCTTTGTCGGGTTGGACACCTACGAGCAGGCAGGCGGAGGCATCCGCCGCGACCTGTTCGCGGAAGGCGATGCGGGCGTGTACCTCAACGATGCCGCTCTGCTGGAAACGCTGGTGCGCCAGAAGCTGGCGAGCATTGCCGACACAATCCGCACCGAGGGCTGGGCATGGGTGGATGCCACGCCGGGCGTGACCCATGCCGACCTGCACGCCTTTCAGCGTGCGCCGAGGGAGCGCCGCGCACCGGGCAAGCGCGACGCACAGCGCATCGAGAAGTTGCAGGCCAAGATGCAGGAAGTGGCCGAAGCCATTGATGCCGCGATGGACGCCGACGACGAGGACAAGGCCGAAGCCTTGCAGGAAGAAGGCGAGCGCCTGGGCGAGCAGTTGCAGGCATTGGAGGATGGCTTGCTGGACTATGCCGCGAGCGTGAAGGCCGCAGCCGGTGCCATCGTCACCATCGACCGCAACGGCGAAGCCGTCATTCATCGCGGGTTGCTGCGCGAAGCCGAGGCCAAGGCGCTGCGCACGCTGGAGAAGCTGCGCCAAGGTTTTAGCGGCGCGGAAATCGAAGGCGACGACGACGGCGAAGATGCCGACGAAGCACCCAAGGCCGCAGCCATGTCCGACCGGCTGGCCCAACGCTTGAGCGCCCACCGCACCGCCGCGCTGCAAACCGAAGTCGCCCGGCATCCGCAGGTGGCGCTGGCGGCGCTGGTGCATGGCATGGTGCAAACCATCTTGCAGGGCAGTCACTACGGCCACGATCTGCCGCTGGGGGTTCGCCTCACGGTGCAGGACAGGCTGGAAGGCATGGCCCCGGACTGGCCGGAATCGCCTGCTGCTGTGGCTCTGCACGAGGCGCAGCAGGCATGGGGCGAGAAGCTGCCCGAGGACAGCGCCGAACTGTTCGCTGCGCTGCTGGCGATGGAGCAAGGCGAACTGGTCAAGCTGCTGGCCGTGTGCGTGGCTTCGACGGTGGACGTGGTGACGCCGCGTGCCACGGTGCAGCAGCCGGGCGCGGAACTAGCGCAGGCCGTGGGGCTGGACATGGCCGCGTGGTGGCAGCCGACTGCCGAGGGGTATTTCCGGCATGTTCCAAAGGCCGTGATTCTGCGAGCCGTGGGCGAGTACGCGCCCGAGCACGTCACCCGGTTGGCAAAGCTGAAGAAAGCCGACATTGCCAGCGAAGCCGAACGACTGGCCGATGGTACGGGCTGGATGCCCGCCATCTTCAAGGCCATAGGCTCGCAGGGAGCTGCGCAGGAGGAAGGCCCGGAACAGGACGCCCCGGAGGATGCCGAGGTAATGGCGGATGAACCCGCCGAGGCGCTGGCTGCTTGACCCGCGCCAATGGCAATCGCCCCGGCCTTGACCGGGGCGCTTCGCTGGAAGGAGAACCG
The DNA here is from genome assembly GCF_059499305.1 of Delftia sp. Classification (NCBI taxonomy): domain Bacteria; kingdom Pseudomonadati; phylum Pseudomonadota; class Betaproteobacteria; order Burkholderiales; family Comamonadaceae; genus Delftia; species Delftia sp. The sequence goes on along the minus strand of NZ_JCABYI010000019.1, from coordinate 32,118 downwards.
CCCCATGACCCGCACCACGACCAGCCGCCCGCGCATGGCGGCGATCTACGCGCCCGGCACGGTGCGCGCCCGCCGCTGGCGCGGCGATGGCGACGTGTGCGGCTACCTCCCGCCCTCGGGCTGGACGACGCGCGCCGACCTCGCCGACATTCACCCCATCACGGGACGCGCCTTGCCGCGCGCCGTGTGGTGGCTCATCAAAACGAAGGAATAACCGCGATCAGCACCGCGCCCAGGCCGTTCCGTCCTGGGCGCGGTAAAAGCCCAATCCGGGCGCGGCGGTGGCCGCGCCCGGTGTTGAAGGCCCAACAGCTCCATCAGAACGCCGCCGCCTTCGCTGGCACTCAGGCGGCGGCGTTGAAATTGCCGGGCGTCACGCCCGGCAACGCGCTGTCGGGTTTTCCGGCTGCGCCTCATGCCGTCTTTGCTGTTGTTATAATATAGCCCCCTAGACTATATTAATTGTCGGCTGTCATGTCCCATACCTCTCGCCAGAAAGACAAGCTGGTCGCCCGTGTTCGCCGCATCAAAGGGCAGTTGGAAGGCATCGAGCGCGCTTTGGAATCAGACGCGGCGTGCGTGGAAGTGCTACGCCAGATCGCGTCAGTGCGCGGCGCGGTCAATGGCCTGACCGCCGAGGTGATGGAAGACCATTTGCGCGAGCACGTCCTGGAAGTTGAAACGGACAAGGAGCGCCGCCAGGGCGGCGAGGAAATGGTCGAGGTCATCCGAGCCTACATGAAATAAACCCGCCGCCCGCCGGCGACCTTTTCCAGATGACAGGGACTCCCCGATGACAATGACCTATACCCCCTCGGCCTCAGGCCACGACCATTTCTTTCTCGGCAGCGACCACCAGCGCAATGAGCGCAAGGTGTGGCTGGTGATCGCTCTCACGGCCAGCATGATGCTGGTGGAAATCGTGGCCGGTTCGATCTACGGCTCCATGGCGCTGGTGGCCGATGGATGGCATATGTCCACCCATGCGGGCGCGATGCTGATTACCGCGCTGGCCTACCGCTTTGCGCGCCAGCATGTGGGCAATCCGCGCTTTACCTTCGGCACGGGCAAGCTCGGCGATCTGGCCGGCTTCGCCAGCGCGATCGTCCTGGCCTTGATTGCCCTGCTGATCGCTTGGGAAAGTCTGGTACGGCTCACCCAACCCATCCATATCGACTTTAACCAGGCGATCGCCGTGGCTGTCGTGGGCCTGGGCGTCAACCTGGTCTGCGCTTGGCTGCTGAAGGACGACCATGCGCATCACGGTCACAATCATGGACATCACCACCACGATCACGACCATCATGTGCCAGGCAAGAGCCGCGACAACAATCTGCGCGCCGCGTACATCCATGTGTTGGCCGATGCGCTGACATCCGTATTCGCCATCGTCGCGCTGCTGCTCGGCCGCAGCTACGGCTGGCTGTGGGCTGATCCGGTCATGGGTGTGGTGGGCGCGCTGGTGATTGCCCGCTGGTCATGGGGGCTGATCCGGGACTCCGGCAGCGTGTTGCTCGATGCGGCAGTCGAGGGCGAGGAAGTGCGGCAGGAGATTCGGGAGGCCGTGGAGCCGACGGGAAGCGAGGTTACAGATCTGCATGTCTGGCAGGTGGGGCCAGGGCATTTCGCGGCCATCGTCTCACTGGTGGCTCGGGAGCCCCAGGAGCCCGCGCACTACAAGGCACTGCTCGCGCATATTCACGAACTGTCGCATGTCACGATCGAAGTGCAGCGCGGGGCCGCATGAGCATCGGCGTCACCTTGAAGGCTTGGGCCAGGCGGATCAAGCGTGATGGCGTGACGCTGTGGTTTGCCGGCAAGCATCCCGGCACGCCTTGGTATGCCAAGGCGCTGGGGCTGTTCGTGGTGGCCTATGCGCTCAGTCCCATTGACCTGATTCCAGACTTCATTCCGGTGCTGGGTTATGTGGACGATGTGATCTTGTTGCCCGTGCTGATCTGGTTGACTGTGAAGCTGCTGCCATCCGATGTGCTGGCGCAATGCCGTATTCAGGCCGATGAATGGATGCTGGCGGAAGGCGCCAAGCCGCGGAGCCGGTTCGGGGCAGTGATGATCGTGGCGCTGTGGCTGGTGATGGGGGTGGCATTGTGGTTCTGGCTCATGCCGCATCTTTAGTTTTTCCTGAGGGCATATTGAATGGCATGGGCGTGTCGGCGCGAAGCGCCGCCGGGCTTTCGAGCTGCGTCCCGTGCTTCGTGCCGAATTACGGCCATTCGGCTTCAATCCCTCACGCCTTCGCGCCTGCGCTTGCCTCCTGAGGATCGGCGCAAGGCTCATCCCTGCCGCGCGGTGCTTGACGCCCGTCGAATACCGCCGAACCGGCAACGCCGGATCGGCCAAGCCGGCGCCCCCGCCGCGATGGGCGGGGAACTGGCGAATACGCTGGAGCTTGCTGCGGCAGGTTGTACGGATGCGTGCCGTCCCCGACGCTGACGGTTCCTGCCCATCACGTTACGAAGGACGGTTCACGGGCATCCCGCCCGGCATCGCTATGGAGCTTCCATGCCACGCCTCAAGACTGGCGCCGCAAGGTGTGACCGGGGCGTTCTCGCCCGTCATTGGGGTGTTGACCTGGCCCGCGTCTGGGAGCGAGCCAGTGCAGCGTTCGTGCGGGGATGCCGAGTCAGCCCTGTCTCCTTTCGAAGCGGTTCGGCCCAAGGCGTCCTTGTCTTGTTGTGAATCCTGGCGGTGGCACGGCTGCGCCTCGGGCTTTATGGCTGCAACCGTCCGGCGAAAACAATTTCCCCCTGCGCTGCGCGCATTCCTCGCGGGACAAATTCTTTTCGCCTCCCGGTTCTCCACTGCGTTGCGACCGCAAGCGGTGCAGCCAGCCCGTCTCCCGCCGGTCGGATCACAACAAGGACGCGATGGGCGCGAACCTTGTTCAATCGTAAGGAGATTCATCATGGCAACCATCGGCACCTTCACCGCGGACAAAGACGGCTTCACCGGCACGCTGCGCACCCTGACCCTCAACGTCAAGGCCAAGCTGGTTCCCAACGACAAGGGGGACAACGAACACGCCCCCGACTTCCGCGTGCAGGCGGCGGGCTTCGACATCGGCGCGGCGTGGAAGAAAGTCAGCAAGGCCGAACGGCCCTACGTGTCCGTGACCCTCGACGATCCTTCGTTCCCAGCAACGGTCTATGCCCGGCTGATCGAGGAAGAGGACGGCACGCACACGCTGATCTGGTCGCGCAGCAAGCCCCAGGCGGCCTGATGGCCGCCAGCGCCCCGCCCACGCGGCGGGGCGCCGTGCCGCTTTCGCAGAGCTGCATGGAAGCCTGGTCATTGCAGGAGCGTGGCCCATGTTGGGCCGCTTCTGTTGAGGCATGGGGCGAGTCTGCGGCTGCAAGAACGGCCGGGCGTGTCGGTGCCTTGCACCGCCGGGCTTAGCTGGCTGCGCCCCGTGCCGTCTTTGTCGTCACGGCCATTCGGCGCCAATCCCTCACGCCTTCGCGCCTGCGGCGCTGCGCGCGTCGCTTGCTCCAGGGGATCGGCGCAAGGCCCATCCCCGCCGCGCTGCACTTGGCGCCCCTTGAACACCGCCGAACCGGCTTGCGCCGGATCGGCCGGGCCAGCGCCTACGGCGGGGCCGCCGCTGCGAGCTGGCTTTCAGCCTCGCTCATTAGCACTGCCGTGCTGCATTCGAGCGCGCCAGCGATCTTGAAAATGATCGCCAGCGTGGGCATGTGCTCGCCGCGCTCGATCTTCCCCATGTGGGAACGCTCGATGCCGGCCTGGTGTGCCAGCGATTCCTGCGCGATGCCGCGCTCCATCCGCAGAGCACGCACCGCCGCGCCGAAGGCGTGGGCCAGCTCGGCGTCATGGGTGGTGGAGCCGGCCGGTCGGCCGCGCTGGACGGTTCGCTTCTGCATAGACAGAAGCGTCAATTCGCAGCACAATTAAAACCACGTTATCTTTAACTCATTCATTCCGAATCAATCCTTTTTCGTGCTTCTACGTCTTTACAGAAATACGCATTTGCGGTTTTTCACGGAAGCACAAAACCGAATCCGTGCATTTCCTCAAATCCGCCGATACGGCTTTACGCTTTCACGCTTCGGTGGATTTGTTCCAAGAAAGGGCTGCCCATGAACCGACTCATCACCGAGGACGAGCGCAGGCAGTTGCTGGCCCACGGCCAGAATCGCGCCGCTGGCGGCTCCATCGACCCGTTGCCCGTGGTGCGGTTGTTCACGCCGGACGCGCATCTCACTTGGCTGCTGGCCGCGCTCGATCCGGCCGATGGCGATACGGCCTTTGGCCTGATCGACCTGGGGCTGGGAATGCCCGAGCTGGGCACCGTGAAGCTGTCCGATCTGGAATCCATCGTCGGGCCACGCAAGCAGCCCGTGATGCGGGATCGGTATTTTCAGGCGGCACGCCCGCTGTCGGAATATCTGCGGCTGGCCCAGGAGAATGGTTCCATCCTCGATTGAACCGTTCGCACTGCGGCCAAGCGGGGCGTATTGGGACTATTTCAGTCTTATTCCAGACCTGTCCGGTCTGAATCCGCACTCTTGCATTCAACCCGTGCTGGTGTGACCCAATCAGTCACGATCTTTTATGCGGGTACGGGCACGGTGTTTTGTGCCGCATGACGTTGTCGGGTCGGGCGGTCGTCGCATTCGGACGGGATTCGCAATACACCGGAGCCAATCAGTCTTGACACCGCATGTTACATGCTTGAATTGATGCAGATGATGGTTTTGATCTGGATGCGATAGCTTCGTTTTGATCGGCCCGTGGCGACGTTCCTGCTGTTCGACAGGAGCTTTCGTCATGGTCAGCCCTCACCATTTCCCGCACTGGTATCCCACCGCCGCCTACCTCTACGTTCTGCGGCTCGATGCACTCGCACTGGCCTGGGAGTACCTGCGGCGCCATCCCGACTACCGGCTCGACTGGCTGCACCGTCATCGCCGGCCGCAGGCGGCACAGCACGCGGCGCATCGCTGGGGCTTACGCCTGCTGGAAGACCCAGCCTTGGATGCGCGCGACGCGCATCCGGCCTGGCTCCCCGGCCATGCCGGCGTGGTGCAGCTCTACCCCGATGCCGACCCACCGCAGAATGCCACCGCCTTCGCGTTCTGGCGCATCCCTGGTCACAAGCAATTGATCCACGATGGCAAGCGGCTGGTGCTGATCGCGCGCAGCCCTGGCCATTGCCTGCGCTTCGCGCTGGCACCCGGCCTGGAGGACGGCATGGCTGTCGCCTATGCCCATCACGGCGGTGCTGCCGCACCTGCACGCGGCCATGCGCCCGGTGCGGCGCTGGCCAATGCTCGGCCCCGGCCATCGCATTCGGCCTTGCTGGAACTGCACACCTTGCAGGCGCTCGACGCAACCCTGGCGGGTGCGTCCTTGCGCGATGTGGCCGAAGGCTTGTTCGGCGTGGATGCCGCAGCCGGTTGGTACAGCGACGGCGGCCTGCGCTCCAAGGTGCGCCGCCTGACGCGGCGCGGCGATGCGCTGATGCGCGGCGGCTATCGCCGCCTAGCACAGCTTGCGCCGCTTGAGAAGGGTCGTTTTGAAGGCCACGCAAAACGACCCTGAGCAAGAGAGCTTCATTTTCTGAGACTGCCTCCATCCGGTTGCGCTGTGTGGCCGGAGCCCTGCAACCGATGGAGGTTCTCACCATGCGTCCTGCTCCCTTGCGGCCTGCCGCCGCTCCCGCAACCACCTCGGCCGCTGTCGCGCAACCGCAGCGTTATCTCACCAACGACGAAGCCGCCGACTACCTGCGACTGTCACCGCGCACGCTGGAAAAGCAGCGCGTGCTGGGCGGCGGCCCCAAGTTCCGCAAATTCGGCCGCCGCGTCATGTACGCCGTGGCCGATCTCGATGCCTGGGCTTCCGAGCGCAGCTTCGAGAGCACATCCGATCCCGAGTACGCCGAGCAGCATTCGGCGGACAGCCGTGCGCGCTGACCGCTGGCGCGCGGGTGGCTTTCGCCATGTCCAGCCCTGCGCTGCCGTCCCGGCAGCGGCTCGTGCCAGAGCGCGAACAGCTCGACCTGTTCCGTGCCCTGCCGGGCGACATGGCGCCGCGCGACAGCCAGGATTTGATGGCCTTTCCGTTCTTCTCGCTGGCGAAGTCGCGGCGCGTGGCGCCGATCGACTTCCGCGCCAGCGGCATCACGATCCGCGTGGAGGGAACGCAGGAGCATGGCATCGCCACGATTTGGGATGCAGATGTGCTCATTTGGGCGGCTTCGCAGATTGTGGAGGCGCGCGACGCGGGCTTGCGTCCATCGCGGCTCATGCAGGCCACGCCCTACGAGATCCAGCGATTCATTGGGCGCGGTACGTCGCTGCGCGACTACCAGCGCCTCAAGGCGGCCTTGGATCGCCTGCAATCCACGACGGTGGCCACGTCCATTCGGGAGACCACGGGAAGACGGCTGCACCGCTTCTCGTGGATCAACGAATGGAAGGAACTGGCCGATACCAAGGGCACGCCCTTAGGGCTGGAGCTGATCCTGCCGGACTGGTTTTACGCGGGCGTCATGGATGCCGCGCTGGTGCTGACCATCGACCCAGCGTATTTCCGGCTCACGGGCGGCATCGAGCGATGGCTGTACCGGCTGGTGCGCAAACACGGCGGGCGACAGCCGGGTGGTTGGCAATTCGATTTCCGACACCTGTATCGGAAATCGGGCAGTGCCACGCGCTTCTCAGACTTCGCCTACGACCTGCGCGCACTGGTCGCGCGGCAGTCGCTGCCCGGCTACGTCCTAGGCATCGAGCGGATGCCGGACAACAGCGCCGAGCTGCTGACCTTCCGGCCCGTGCCGTTCGCGGCACGGGGATAAACGGTGCGCAGCTTGTGGACGGGCTCGTGCTATCAGGAGTACGAGGTATCGTGCTATCGGGAGTACGACTCTCGTGCTATCAGGAGTACGGATCGGCCGCAAAGCCAATAACGGCGCGGGTTTCGGCCTCCCCTAACTTCCCTAACTTAAAACATCTAACTGGTAGTAGAAGCGCCGCACCTCGGTGGAAAACCGCCACGCGGCGCGAAGCACAGCGGCAACAACCGGGCTTTCCAACAGGGAGGGCCAGGCCATGATCGTCGCGCTGCTCAACCAGAAAGGCGGCGTCGGCAAAACCACGCTGGCTACCCACATCGCTGGCGAGCTGGCGATGCGCGGCCAACACGTCGTGTTGCTGGACGCCGACCCGCAAGGCTCCGCGCTGGACTGGACGCAGCGCCGCAGCCAGCAAGGTTTGCCAAGGCTGTTCAGCGCCGTGGGCCTCGCACGCGAAACGCTGCACCAGGAAGCGCCAGAACTCGCCAGGCGGGCCGATCACGTCGTCATCGACGGGCCGCCGCGCATCGCCGCCTTGGCGCGCTCCTCGCTGCTGGCGGCCGAGCGCGTGCTGATCCCGGTGCAGCCCAGCCCCTACGACCTGTGGGCCAGCGCCGAGATGGTGGCGCTGATCCGCGAGGCGCAGGTGTTTCGGCCTGCGCTGCGCGCGGCCTTCGTCATCAACCGGCGCGTGAGCACCACGGTGATCGGACGCGAAGCACGCGGCGCGCTGGCCGAGCAGCCGCTTCCTGCGCTGCGCGCGGAAGTGCATCAACGCATCGTGTTCGCCGACAGCGTGGCTGCTGGCCGGCTGGCACGCGAGACGGCGCCGGACAGCGTCGCCGCGCGCGAAATCACCGCACTGGTGGACGAACTGCTGCGGTGGCCGACATGAGCAGCCCCGCCAGCAAGCGCACGACAAAGCGCGTCGGCATCGGCGCGCGTCCGCCCGCGAATCCGCACGCCGAGGCGTGGATTCGCCAGGGCGACGCCGATGCGCTGGGCAAGGGCGACCTCTACACCGCACGCCTGACGCTCGACATCACGCCCGCAATGCGGGCGCGCATCAAGGTGTCGGCGTTCACGCAAGGCGTGACGGTGGCCGAACTGCTGCGCGGCCTGCTGGAGCGCGAGTTTCCAGAACAACGCAGGGAGAACACACCATGACCGCATCCGCTTCGTCTGCCCCCGCGCCTGTTGCCTTCGCGGCCACGGCTGCACCGTCGCCGCCACTCCTAGCACACGCGACGGGGCCAACATCAACGCCGCTAACGCGCGTTTCGCTGGCCTTCCTGGAGCACCGTTTCAAGCTCTACCTGCGCTTCGGCGAACCGGCGCGCACGCTGCGGCTCGACCGCTGGCGCAGTCTCGCCGTATTCATGCCGAATGCCATGTTCTGCCGCATTCGCTGGCAGTCCACCGACTACGGCACTGTTCGCTGGCAGCTCATGGTGATGCAGGCTTGCACGCCGCTGGACGCGGCGCAGCGCATCCCCGGTGTGCAGCCGGGCGCACGCCTGCTGCTGCACACCGAGGGCGAGAACCAGGTGCGCGCCGTGCTGGAGCGCATCGACGCCATCGAGGCGCTGGGGATCGCGCCATCCGCCGCTTCACCCGCGTACTGGCGCACGCTCGCCAACCGGCTCGCTGCGCGCCTGCCGCTGCCCGAATACACCGCCGAGCGGCACGCCGGATGGCTCATCGGGAGGGCGCTGCCATGACCGCCGTTTCGACTGTCGGCACCGCGCCGCGTCCTCGCTCACGCCTGCGCGCTCGCATCGTGCTCGCGTGCCTGTCTGCCTGCGGCCTCGCTGCGCTGGCCTGGGCGTCCTTCGTGCATCCGCTGCCGCGCATCATCTACAACCCGTCCGACAGCGTGGCGGTCGGCTGGTATCGCGTGGAACCGCTCCACCAGCGTACCGACTCGCTGCACCAGCCTTTGTCCGTTGGCAGCATCGTCTTGACCACGTTGCCGGCAGACACCGCCGCGCTGGCCGCGCAGCGCCGCTACCTGCCGGCGCGCGTGCCGCTGCTCAAGCGCGTGGGCGCCGTCGCGCCGCAAACGGTGTGCGTGTTTGATGCGCTGGTCTGGATCGACGGCGTGCCGGTGGCCGCCGTGCTGCCCGCCGACCGGCTGGGCCGTCCGCTGCCTTCCTGGCGGCAGTGCCGCCAGCTTCGGCCTGGCGAACTGTTCCTCTTGAGCGTGACCAACCCGGCGTCGTTCGACAGCCGGTATTTCGGGCCGGTCAGCGCATCCGCCGTGATCGGCGTCGCGCATCCGATCTGGCTGGAATCCCGCCCATGATGGCCGTCGATTCGCTGCACGTTGCCATGCATCTCATCGTGCCATCGGGCGTGTCGTCCTGCTGGTCGTCGCCGTGTCGTCGCGCGTGCAGTGCGGGTGCATTCGCACCGCACTTCGCGCTGTCTCCGGCGCAGCCGTCCAACGTGCAGGCGTCTTGCCTCGAACGCGCCCGGCCTGCGGCCGTATCCGCGTTCGCCGGCGCGCTGGCTGCTGGTGCAGCAGCGCCACCGGGCCGCGATTGCCGGGAGCGGATGCGGGAGGCAAATGCGGAAGGCAAGACAAAAGGACGCGGCACCGGGCCGCGTCGAAAGCCTGTCTGCACGTGGGGGCGGCGCGGCACGCAGCGGCTTCGCCGCCGTGCTGCTTGTGGCGCGTGGCCCGCGTCGATATGGGCTTGTCCGCGTGCTTCGCACGACGGACTACGCCCCAGCTTTCAGGGAGAGAAGTCATGATCAACCGCCGCGACGACGATTTCCGCATCCGCCCCAGCGCTCCAAAAAACCGCGGCCAGGGCTTCGTTTCCAAGGTGCTCCAGCAGGCCGGCAAGGCCAGTGGCGGCAAGTCCTCGGTGCGCCGTCCGGCATCGGCCATCGGCGGCAAGGCCACCGGCCAGCGGCCCGGCTCACGCCTGGGGCGCGGCCATACGGCGGCGCGGTTTGCGGGCGCGAAGCTCACGCCCATGTCGCGGCGTGTGACTATCAAAACCTTGCTGGTCAACCAGCAGCGGGCCAGCCCGCAATCGCTCGCCAAGCACCTGCGCTACATCGAGCGCGATGGTGTGGGCCGTGATGGCGAGCCAGGCCGGGCCTATGGGCCGCAGACCGACGAAGCCGATCTGGATGCTTTCAAGGAACGCTGCGCCGACGACCGGCACCATTTCCGCTTCATCGTCTCGCCCGAGGACGGGGCCGAACTGGACGACCTGCGCACCTACACGCGGCATCTGATGAACCGCATGGAAGCTGACTTGGGCACGCGGCTGGATTGGGTGGCGGTGGATCACTGGAACACCGACAACCCCCACACGCATTTGATCGTGCGCGGGCGCGACGACACCGGCAAAGACCTCATCATCGCCGGCGACTACATCGCTGATGGATTCCGCCATCGTGCCGCTGAACTGGCGACCGAATGGCTGGGGCCGCGCACCGAACTGGAGATCCAGCAGACCTTGCAACGCGAGGTGGAGCAGGAGCGGTGGACGAGCCTGGATCGCACGCTGCAACGCGAGGCCGGCGAAGACGGCCGGGTGCAGATCGAACGCTTCAACGAACCGAAGCTGCAACGCCAACGCCTGCTGCTGATCGGCCGCCTGCAACGCTTGCAGCGCCTGGGACTGGCCGACGAGGCGCAGCCGGGCACCTGGGCCGTCCATGCCGATGCCGAGAAGACCTTGCGCGCCCTGGGCGAGCGTGGCGACATCATCCGCACCATGCAGCGTGCCATGCGCGGCGAGCCGCGCGAACTGGCGGTGTTCGAGCCGGGCGACGATAGCCGAACCATTCTCGGCCGCGTGGCCGCGAAGGGGCTGGCCGACGAGCTGCGCGACCGCGGCTATCTGGTCATCGACGGGGTGGACGGCAAGGCCCACTACGTCGCGCTCAACACCCGCGACGAGCTGGCGAACTATCCCACCGGCGCCGTGGTGGAGGTGAAGGGATCGGCCGACGTGCGCGCGGCTGACAAGAACATCGCCGTGCTGGCGAGCGATGGCCTGTACCGCACCGACCACCACCTTGCTATCGCGCAGGGCCAGGCCGTACCGGGCCGCGATCCGCAGGAAGTCGTCGCGGCCCACGTCCGGCGCTTGGAAGCCCTGCGCCGGGCAGGCATCGTGGAGCGCGTGGCCGAAGGGCTATGGAAGGTGCCGGGCGACCTGCCCGATCAGGGCCGTCGCTACGACGCGCAGCGCCTGGGCGGCGTGGCCGTGGAGCTGAAATCGCACCTGCCCATCGAGCGGCAGGCCCGCGTGGTCGGGGCCACCTGGCTTGACCAGCAGTTGATCGGCGGCGGCTCGGTCCTGGGCGACCTGGGCTTTGGCGGCGAGGCCAAGCGGGCAATGCAGCAGCGCGCCGACTTCCTGGCCGAACAGGGGCTGGCCGAGCGGCGCGGGCAGCGCGTGATCCTGGTGCGCAATCTGCTGGGCACGTTGCGCAACCGGGAGGTGGCACAGGCCGCGAAGGACATTGCCGCCGACACCGGACTGGAACATCGCACGGCGGCCGACGGGCAGCGCGTGGCCGGCATCTACCGCCGCAGCGTCATGCTGGCCAGCGGGCGCTACGCCATGCTCGATGACGGCATGGGGTTCAGCCTGGTGCCATGGAGGCCTGTCATCGAACAACGACTCGGTATGCCGATTTCTGCGCAGGTACATGACGGCCGTGTATCCTGGCAAATCCGACGGCAACAGGGCTTATCTGTTATCTGAAGCCAGCAGCATATCGAGCACTCACTTCAAGTGATGCGTCTACAAGCGTTCTCGATCTTGACGACCGGAATGCGCCCGATGCCCATGCCGCGCAGCGCCACCTGTCCGGGGATCAGCACCTGGTCGGCCATGACACCGGCAGCGGCGTTGCCCATGTCGGCCGCCTGCAGTTGGGACGAAGTGATACTCGCATCGGCGATGGCTTCGCCAATCGCCTCGGCGGCGAGCGATTTGAGACCGCAGTCAATGTGCTTGCCGAAACGGGTCATGCCCGTGCCAGCGACGAAGACGGGCTGCATGGAAAGCGCCTACGGTCGGGTGGATGAGGAATTGGCGCGGCTGCGCCAGAGGCCGGTGATCCAGCCGCTCAAGCCATTGGGTGCCAGGAAGACCATCGCGAGCAGTGCGAAGCCGAAGATCATCCACGGGGCGGATTGCGACACGCTCTCGGCCAGGTTGGGCGTGAGCACGATGAAGGCCGCCCCCAGGAAGGCGCCCCACAGGCTGCGCACCCCGCCCACGAAGCTGCCCACCAGCAAGGACACCGAGAGCAGGAAGGGGAAGTTCTCGGGTGCGACGAACTGGGTAGCCACCGCGCTCAGAGCGCCGGCCAGACCGGTGAACGCCGCGCTGAGGCCGAACATTTGCGTGCGCAGGGCGGTGATGTCGAGCCCGCCCGCCGCCGCCGCGAGCGGCTGGTCGCGCGAGGCGTCCACCAGGCGGCCGAACTGCGCGCCGAGGATCCGCCGCGCCAGCAGGAAGGCGCACAGCGCACAGACCGCGACGCAAGCCATGATGGCCCAGTCCGTCCGGTCGGCCAGCATGCCTGGGAACACGGGCTTTTCCAGGACGATCCCCGCCACGCCGCCGGTCAGCCACTCGATCTTCTTCCACTTGAGCGCCTGCGGCGTCACCACCGCCACCGCGAAGGTGGACAGCGCCAGGTAGAGCATCGGCAGCCGCAGTGCCGGGAACCCGAAAAGAAAGCCGACCGCGAAGCACAGCAGCGCCGCCACCGGCACGCCCACGTAGAACGGCCAGCCCAGGTGGTGCGAGAGCACCGCCGTGGCGTAGGCGCCGATGGCGAAGAAGGCGCTGTGGCCGAGCGAGATCTGGCCCGTGTAGCCGGTGAGCAGGTTCAGGCCCATGATGGCGATGCCGTAGATCAGCACCTGCGTCATCACGTACAGCGGATAACTTTGCCAACTAAAGGACCAGGCCAGCAGCGCGAGCCCGACCACCGAGGCCGTCCAGCGCAACCAGGTGGGCGATGCCGCCGGGCGGATGTTGAGTGGGGCGTTCATGGTACTCATGCTCACACCCTCACCTGGGCCGTCTTGCCGAAGATCCCGGCGGGCCGCAAGACCAGCATCGCGATGATCAACAGCATGATGCAAGTCAGTTTCAGGTCGTTGCCGACCACGTAGGCGCCCAGCAGGTTCTCCAGTACCCCGACGGCGAAGCCCCCGGCCACGGCGCCCACAGGGCTGGCGATGCCGCCCAGCAGCGCGCCCGCCAGTGCGTAGATCAGCGGCCCCATCATCATCGACGGCTCCAGGAACACGATGGGCGCGGCCATCAGCCCCGCCACGGCACCGGCCACCGCTGCAAGACCCCAGCCCACGGCCAGCACCTTGTTGGTGCTGATGCCCGACAGTTCCGCCGACGGCGCGTTCACCGCCACCGCACGCATCGCCAGGCCGAACCGGGTGAAGCGGAAGAACGCGAATACCGCCGCCAGTTCGGCCAGGGTGACGAGCAGAACGCCGACCTCGTGGGCCGACAGATAGGGTTCGGCACGGCTGAGGACGCCACCGAACGGCGTGGCGAACTCCAGCATCTCATGCCCGAACAGCCAGCCGACCAGGCTGTTCAAGATGATGAGCAGCGCGATGCTGGCCGCCACGACCGAGAGCACCGGCTTGTGCCGCAGGGGCTGGAAGATGACCCGCTCCAGCGCCAGCCCGAGCAGGAAGGAACCCACGACCACAACGGCGAAGGCCACCCACCATGATGCGCCCGCCTGAACCAACGCCCAGCTCATATAGGTGGAGAACATCGCCAGTTCGCCCTGCGCGAAGTTGACGGACGAAGTGCAGCGATAGATGAGCACGAGCGCGATGGCGAGGCTGGCATAGATGCCGCCCGCCGCCAGGCCCGAAGCTATCTGGTGAAGGAATGCTTGCATGGTGATGAACCTCTTTTTGATCAGTGGCCGAGGTAGCTGCGGCGCACGGCGTCGTCTTCGCGCAGCTCGGCTGCGGTGCCCTGGGCAGTGACGCGCCCGCTTTCGAGCACATAGGCCCGGTTGACTAGGTTCAGCGCGACCTGGGCGTTCTGCTCCACGATGAGCGCCGTGAGGTGCTCGGTTTCGCGCAACTGGTGCAGGAGTTCGTAGATCTCCTGCGTCACGCGCGGCGCGATGCCGAACGAAGGCTCGTCCAGCAGCAGCATCTTGGGGCGCATCATCAGCGCGCGCGCGATGGCCAGCATCTGCTGCTCGCCGCCGCTGAGCGTGCCCGCCGCTTGCTTCGCGCGGCTGGACAGCTTGGGAAACAGCGTCTGCATCCGGGCGATGTCCTGCTCGATGCCGTCCTTGTCGCGGCGGTGGATGGCGCCCACGCGCAGGTTCTCCAGCACCGTCAGGTCGCCAAAGGTGCCGCGCCCTTCGGGCACGTGGGCGATGCCCAGCGAGGCGATGGCGGGCGCGGCCATGTCGATGATGTCCTGGCCCTCGAAGCGCAGCGTGCCTTTGGCAGTCACCTGCTGGTGGCTGATGGCGCGCAGGATGGAGGTCTTGCCCGCGCCGTTGGCGCCGAGCAGCGCCACCATCTCGCCGGCCTGCACGTGCAGGTCGATGCCATGCACCACCGCCGTTCGGCCGTAGGCCACCGCGAGGTTGCGGATTTCAAGCCGTTGGGTCACAGCACACCTCCCAGATAGGCATCGAGCACGGCGTCGTTGTTGGCCACTTCCTCGGGCGAGCCCTGGGCGAGCTTGCGGCCAAAGCTCAGTACCGCGAGGTCGGAGCAGGTCTTCATCACGAAGCGCATGTTGTGCTCCACGACCACCATGGTCAGCTTCAACTCCTCGTGCAGGCGCAGCAGCACGTCGCGCAGTTCATCGACCTCGCCAGCGGTGAGGCCAGCGGCGGGCTCGTCGAGCAGCAGCAGCTTGGGCCGCGTCACCAGCGCCCGCGCGATTTCCACGCGGTGCTGGATGCCCACTGGCAGTTCCGCCACGCCCCGGTCGGCATAGTCAGACAGCCGCAGCGTGGCCAGGGCCGCGTCAGCCGAGTGCGCGATTTCTTCCTCGGCGGCACGGACGGCGCGCGAGCGCAGCGCGGCACCCAGCATCGACACCGGCAGCCGCGCGTGCGCACCCACCATCACGTTTTCGCGCACCGTGAGCGAGGGGTAGAGCGCCACGTTCTGGAAGGTGCGGCTCAGACCCAGCCGTGCCACGCCGTGGCGCGGCAGGCGCGTCAACTCGGCCTGGCCGAAGCGCACGCTGCCGTGGGTGGGCTGGTACAGGCCGCTGATGCAGTTGAAGCAGGTCGTCTTGCCAGCGCCGTTCGGCCCGATCAGGCCGAAGATGCAGCCCTCGGGCACGTCCATCGAGAAGGCGTCCAGCGCGACGACACCGCCGAAGCGGATCGTCAGGTCGCGTACGGAAAGAATGGGTTCCATCGCTGCGCTCGCCCCGTCAGGACGGCATCACCTTCCAGCTCGTGCCGTCGAACTGCTGGATGCGCATGTCCGGTATCGGGTGAGGGCGGGCGTCGCTGGTCTTGACACGCAGGCCCGGCAGCATCATGGGCAAATCCATGTCCAGGCGGCGCGACTGCCGCATGATGTTCTCGCGCGAGAGGTCGTTGCCGCACTGCTTGAGCAACTGCACTGTCACTTGCCCAAGGCAGGCACCGAGCACGGTGAGGTACTCCTTGGCCGCGCCTTTGTTGTATTTGTCCATGAAGGCATGCCAGGCCAGGACACCAGGGTCGTCCTTCCAGGTCGGATCGCTCGGATCCTTGAGGAACGCGGCGCTCATGATGCCCTTGACCTTGTCCAGCCCCACCGGAGTCAGCACCGCGGGCACCGAAGATGCGCTCGGGTTGATGTAGATGGCCGGGCGCCAGCCGATGTCGTGGGTCTTGCGCAGCGACTGGAGGGTGGCTTTGGGCGAACCCCACGCCACCAGCACGTCCGCGCCCGAGGCATGCATGGAGACGATCTGCGAGTCCACCGTCGGATCCGACACCTCATGCGACTCTTCGCTGATGAGCTTCTTCCCGGCGGCAGCCAGAACCTCCTTCACGCCACGCAGCACATCCTTGCCGGCGTCGTCGTTCTGGTAGAACATGGCGATCTTCGCGTTGGGCCGCGTCTGCAGGATGTGCCTGGCCAGGGTGCGCCCTTCGTCGGTGTACAGGGGCAGCCAGCCCATGCTCCAGGGGAACTTAGCCGCATCATCCAGCCACGTGGCGGAGCCGGACGAAACGAAGAGTTGCGGTACTTTGGCGTTGTTGAGATAGCTGCGCGACGCCAGCCCAGTGGACGAGCCTATCTGCGCCGCGAGAAAAGCCACCTGATCGCGCTCCACCAGGCGGCGCGATTGCTCCAGGGTTTTCGGCGGGCTGTAGCCATCGTCGGCCAGCACCAGCTTGAGCTGGCGCCCATTCACGCCGCCCTCGGCGTTGACCAGGTCAAACCATGCAGACATGGTCTTGCCGACGACGCCATAGCCTGCGGCCGGGCCGCTGAGCGGTCCGGTCGAGCCGATCTTGATCTCGCGATCCGTCACGCCCGGGGTGCCCGCGCCCTGCGCGCGGACCAGGCCAGAAACGCCGGTCAGCATGGCGCCGGAAAGCATGGTGATGAATTGTCTTTTTTGCATGGTGTCTCCTGTGGTGGTGGTGAGATGAATGGATGGATGGGTGAACCCTGGCCTGCGGCATCAGGCCGCCTTCCCTTGCAAGCGCAGCACGGCTTCGCGCATCAGCGGCATGCGGTCGTTGCCGAAATACATGTCAGTCTTGTCCACGAAGATGGTCGGTGAGCCAAAGCCGCCGCGCGCGACCACCTCATCGGTGTTGGCCCTGAGCTGGTCTTTGATCGCCTGCTCGCCGATGCCTGCAAAGAATTGGGCGGGCTCGATGCCAACGCGCTGGCACACCTGCGCCAGCACCGCGTCCTGCGAGATGTCCTGGTCGTCGCCCCAATAGGCTTCAAATATGGCGCGGGCAAACGGCGCCATGTCGTTGCCGAGCCAGATGCAGCCGCGCATCGCCTTCACGCTGTTGACGGGAAACACCGTCGGCGGCATCTTGATCGCAAGCCCCGTCGAGCGGGCCCAATCCGCTAGGTCCTTTTTCAGGTAGCGGGCCTTCTGCGGCACCGGCGTCTCGCGCGAGGCATAGACGGTGGGATTGATGGTGTTGAAGATGCCGCCGACCAGGATCGGCCGCCATGTGATCTCAACGTCAAGCTCCTTGGCGAGCGGCTGGATGTTATGAAAGGCGAGATAAGTCCAGGGGCTGGAGCAGTCGAAGAAGAATTCGATCATGGTGTTTCCTGTGTTTTTGGGGCGTCACTGGATTCCGGAATCGCGCTACTCGCGCCCCGGAATGGCGCTCCGTTCCGCCAGCTCCCTGGCCTTGTGGCCGAACATGTTCTTTCTCGCTTCGTCGTCCAGCGGCTCTTGCTCGAATTTGCCGACCGCCAGCCCCGCTTGCACCTGGGGCCGGCCGCGCACGCTGGCGTACCAGCGCTTGAGGTGGGGAAAGTCGTCGAGCGTGAAGCCTTGGGCCTTGTGGGTCATGGTCCAGGGAAAGCAGGCGATGTCGGCGATGCCGTACTCGGTGCCAGCGACATAGGCGCCGGTCTTGCCGAGCTGGGTATCGAGCACGCGATACAGCCGTGCCGCTTCGTCGCGGTAACGCTCGATCGCGTAGGCGATCTTTTCCTGCGCATACAGCGCAAAGTGACCATGCTGGCCGAGCATCGGCCCCAGTCCGCTCACCTGCCACATCACCCATTGCATGGTTTGGGTGAAGCCGCGCAGATCCGTGGGCAGGAAGCGGTTGGTTTTCTGGGCCAGATAGACCAGGATGGCGCCGGTCTCGAACACCGAAAGCGGGCCGCCGCCGTCGAGCGGCGCATGGTCCACTATGGCCGGAATGCGGTTGTTCGGGCTGATCGCCAGAAATTCCGGCTTGAATTGCTCGCCAGCGCGGATGTTGACCGGAGTCACCGTATAGGGAAGTCCGAGTTCCTCCAGCAGGATGGAGATCTTCCAGCCGTTGGGTGTCGGTGCGTAATGCAGGTCAATCATGGCGAATGACGCTCCTGCCGAGCTGCGGATCGACATCACGCCATGACTTGCAGGCACCCGTGGCCGACCCCCTGACATTCCAGGCTCCCGTCGCGTGGCTTTCTCGGGTTGACGACATCATGCGCAGCTCTTCGAGGGTTCAAGGCGTCAGCGCGGCGCCATGCGGAGGGCCCCATCCACGCGGATGGACTCAGCGTTCATGTAGCCGCAAGTGACCAGAAACTCGACGGCCTGCGCGAATTCATCGGGGTCGCCCAAACGCTTGGGAAAGGGCACGCTGGCCGCCAGCGCCTGCTTGACGTTGTCCGGCAGGGCCAGCAGCAAGGGGGTGCCGAAGATCCCCGGCAGGATGGTGTTGACGCGAACGCCTTCGTCCATCAGGTCGCGTGCGATCGGCAAGGTCATGCCCATGACGGCGGCCTTGCTGGCGGCATAGCTGGCCTGGCCGACCTGGCCGTCCACCGCAGCGGCCGAAGCGGTGTTGACCACGACGCCGCGGTCGCCGTCGGCCAGCGGTTCCAGCGCCAGCATGCCCGCCGTCGATTTGGCAATGCAGCGGAACGTGCCCACCAGGTTGATCTGCACGATGCGGTTGAAGCGATCCACCGCACTCGGGCGGATCTCGCCCGTTTTCCGGTCGCGACTGACGGTCTTGACGGCGTCGGCCGTGCCGGCGCAGTTGACCAGAATGCGTTCCTGCCCGATCGCGGCACGGGCTTTGGCGAAGGCCGCGTCCACCTGCTCCTCGGACGTCACGTCCACGTTGCAGTAAACACCGCCAAGCTCGCTGGCCAACGCCTGGCCGACGGCTTCGTTCATGTCGAAGATGGCGACCTTGACGCCATGGCTGGCCAAACGCCGGGCCGTGGCGGCCCCCAGGCCGGAAGCCCCCCCGGTGATGACGGCAGAAATGCCGGAATTGAGTTGCATGGTTTTTCCTTGAAGATGACAGACAGGCGTTATTGGCCGGTGAATTTGGGGGTGCGCTTGCCCAGGAATGCCGCTTGCCCTTCCAGGTTGTCGGCCGAACGCAAAGCGACAACGAAATTGCGCTTCTCATGCTCCAGGCCCTGCGCGAGCGGAGTTTCAAAGCTGGCCAAGGCCGCATCTTTCGCGAGCGCCACGGCCAGCGGCGAATTGGCCGCAATCCGGCTGGCCATCGCCAACGCCGTCGGCAGGGCCTGACCGTCAGCAGTCACTTCGGCGACGATGCCGACGTCGCAGGCCTTGCGGGCGTCGATGAAATCGCCGGTCAGCAGCAGAGCCATCGCCTTGGACTTGCCGATGGCGTGAACCAGGCGCTGGGTGCCGCCGGCACCGGGAATGGCGCCCAGCTTGACTTCCGGCACACCGAACTTGGCGGACTCGCCAGCAACCACGATGTCGCAGGCCAACGCCAGTTCCGTGCCGCCGCCCAGCGCGACCTTTTCCACCGCCGCGATGACGGGCTTGGGGAAGCGCCCCAGCGCCGCAAAAAAGTCCCAGCCCGTTGCCGAGCGGTCGCCCAGCAGCGGCGCAGCGCGCAGCACTTCAAAGGCCGTGATGTCGGCGCCCGCGCAAAACACGCCCTCGGCGCCGGTGATGACGACGGCTCGCACGGCATCGTCGTCGCGCAGTTGCGCCAACTGCGCGCACAGGCCATCGAATACCGCGCGGTTCAGGCTGTTCTTCGCGCGCGGGCGGTTGATGGTCAAGGTGACGATGGCGCCTTCGCGGCCGACGAGCACTTCGCTGGATTCGCTCATGTTGGCCCCGCTCATGCCAGCCGCTCGATGATGGTGGTGTTGGCCGTGCCCGAAGCCTCGCAGATGGTCTGCAGGCCATAGCGGCCGCCCCGGCGCTCCAGCTCGTACAGTAGGTCGGTGAGCATGCGCGCGCCAGTGGAGCCCAGCGGATGGCCGATGGCCATCGAGCCGCCGTTGACGTTTAGGCGGTCGTCCGGGACGCCGAATTCCTGCTGGAACATCAGCGGCACGCCGCCGAAAGCCTCGTTGACTTCGAACAGGTCGATGTCGTTGATGGTCAGGCCCGATTCCTTCAGTGCCTTGCGAGTGGAGTCGAGCACGGCGGTGAACTGGATCACCGGGTCGGCGGCGGCCACGGCGGTGCTGACGAAGCGCGCACGCGGCTTCAGGCCGTGCTGCTTGGCATAGGCGCGGCTGGCGATCAACAGCGCGGCGGCACCATCGCTGACCTGCGACGAGTTGCCGGCGGTGGTGGTGCCGTTGGCGGCAAACACGGCTTTCAGCGTGGCCATCTTCTCGGGGTCGGGGTTGGCGCGCACGCCCTCGTCGGCCGCGACGACCGGGCTGTTCGGGTCGGCCGGGTCCTCGGTCAGATACACCAGCTGATCTTTGATGCGGCCGGCCTGCATCGCCTCGGTGGCGCGCCGATGGCTGCGCACGGCAGAGGCATCCAGGGTCTCGCGCGTAATGCCGAAGCGCGTGTTCAGCAACTCCGACGAAACGCCTTGCGGTATCAGCGGGTTGTCCTGGTAGCGCGCCAGTTCGCGCGGGCTGTATTGCGAACCGAGCGGCGCGCCGGGCTTGAACGACGGCGGCAGCGGCGCCTGCGACATCGACTCCACCCCCCCGCCGATGGCCAACTGGTAGGCGCCCGCCTGAATGCCATGCACGGCAAAACTCACCGCCTGCTGGCCTGAGCCGCATTGCCGATCGACCGTCACCGCCGGCACGGACTCTGGCAGCCCCGCCGCCAACACGGCATGTCGCCCCAGGTTGCCGTGCTGCTGGTCCCACTGCAGCACGCAGCCGACGATCACGTCGTCTAGATCCGCCGGGTTGATGCCGGAGCGCTCGACCAACTGGCGCAACGTCTCGGCCATCAGGTCGACGGGATGCCATTTGTGCAAGCGTCCGCCGCGCTTACCCACGGGGGTGCGCAGCGCACCGACGATAACGGGTTCATGACCATTCATGTTGTTCTCCTGTAGCAAAGGGTTGGCTCACTCGGTGTAGCGGCCCGCGTGCTCGACGCGTATGCGCTTCTTGTCAAGCTTGCCGACGCTGGTCTTGGGGATGGTTTCGACGAACAGGACCTGGTCGGGCAACTGCCACTTGGCGAAAGCGCTGGTCAGGTGTTGCTGCAGTTGTTCCTGGGTCGCCTGCTGGCCGGGCTTCAGCACAACCAGGGCGAGCGGCCGTTCCTGCCACTTCGCATGAGGAATGCCGACAACCGCGGCGTCGCGCACGGCCGGGTGGCCCATGAGCAGGTTTTCCATGTCGATGGAAGAGATCCATTCACCACCGCTCTTGATCACGTCCTTGATGCGGTCGGTGACCTTGAGGTAGCCGTTCTCGTCCACCGTGCCGACATCGCCCGATCGCCACCAGCCGCCCTCCAGGAAGCGATCGCCGGAATCGGGCATGTCGTGGTAACTGGTCGTGATCCAGGGGCCGCGCAGGCAAATCTCGCCGGCCGACTGGCCGTCGTGCGGCAGATCCCGGTCGTTGGCATCGAGGATGCGGATGTCCACGCCGGTCAGGACCAGGCCCTGCTTGCGCTTGAGATTCCACCGCTCGTCCTGAGTCAAGCGCTTCCTCAACGTGGGCTTGAGGCGGTTGACGGTCACCAGCGTCGTGGCTTCGGTGGCGCCGTAGCCGTGCACCACCTCGGCACCTGTGAGTTCGTGGAAGCCGATCATCATCGACAGCGGCGGCTCGCTCGCGCCGGACAGCATGCGCATGCGGCTGAAGTCCGGCTTGACCGGCAGCGTCTCGATGTACTGCAGCATCGGTTGGAAGATGGCCGGTGCGCCGTTGGTGATGGTCACGCCCTCGGCAATCATGGTGTCGACCAGCGGCTTGGTGTCCTCGGCAGCGTAGCGTCCCGGCAGCACGATCTTGTCGGCCAGCAGCGTGGCGGCCTGTGGTAAGCCCCAGCACTGCCCGTGGAACATGGGCGTGATGAGCATGACGCAGTCATCCAGCGTCATGCCCATGTTGGTGGCCATGCCCGTGGAGTGCAGGTAGATGCCGCGGTGCGAGTAGTACACGCCCTTGGGTTTGCCCGTGGTGCCGGTGGTGTAGCAGGCGCTGTAAGCCGAGGTTTCGTCGATCTCGGGCCAGTCGATCTTGGCGTCAGCAGCGGCCAGCAGGTCTTCGTAGTGCAGCAGCGGTTTCAGCGTAGTCTTGATCTGGTCCAGCGGCTTGTCGGTCATCACGATCCAGCCCTTGATCTGGGGCGAGTTCGCTGCGACGGATTCGGCGATCGGCAGCAAGGACTCGTCCACGCAAACGTAGGACACCTTGCTGTGGCCGACCACGTAGCCCAGGTCCTCGGCGCCCAGGCGCAGGTTCATCTGCAGCATGACCGCGCCCAGGCCGGGGATGGACCAGTACAGCTCGAAGTGGCGCCGGCTGTTCCAGTCCAGCACACCGACGCGGTCGCCCGGCTCGACACCGAGCGCGCGCAGCGCATTGGCGCTGCGGCAGACGCGCGCGTAGCAGTCGGCATAGGTGTAGCGATCCCAGCCGCCATCGGGTGTGCGGTAGACGATCTCCTGGTCCCCGTGGGTGCGCGCGGCGTGCCGGATCAGCGTCGTGGTGTTGAGCTGGCGTTCGTTGCCCGTGGTGGACGGGCAGCCGCGGATGGGCTGGGTGGTGCTGGTCATTTTCTGGTCTCCTAAGTAATTGCGTTGAGTGCCTGGAACCGTGGGGCCGGGGCCGCCTCGATGGCGCCGGAGGGGGTGGTCTGGTAGATGCCCCGTGCCGCGTTGTGCGGATGCCGCGCCGCCTCGGCCAGGCTGAGCACGGGCGCGAAGCAGGCGTCGCTGCCTTCGAGCAACGCGCACCAATGCGCCCTGGGTTGGCTGCGGATGAGGGCCGCAATGCGCTCCTTCAGCGCTGGCCACGTCGTCGTGTCGTACTGGTCGGCAGGGTTCACGTCCGTCAGGCCCAGCTTCGACAGCAGCAGTGCGTGGAACGCGGGCTCCACCACCGCGAGGCTGATGAAGCCGCCGTCGGCACAGGCGTACACGTCATAGAACGGCGAATCGTGAAACGGGCTCGGCTTCGTGCCGTCGATCTGTCCATTGGCGCGAATCCAATGCACCAGCGTGCCCATCATGGCCACGATGTCGATGATGGCGGCATCCACGACCCGGCCGCGGCCACTGCCCCTACCGTTACCGCGCGCATCGACCAGCGCGCAGGCGACACCGAAGGCCATGCCCAGCGCCCCGGCCGCGTCCCCGAGCACCGAGGGCGGCACGATGGGCATCTGCCCCTTGCGCGCCGACAGCGACAGCAGGCCCGTCAGCGCCACGTAGTTCAGGTCGTGGCCAGCGGCCCGGGAGAGCGGGCCGTCCTGGCCCCAGCCCGTCATCCGGCCATAGACCAGCTTGGGGTTGCGCGCCGCGCATTCGGCGGGGCCGAACCCCAGCCGTTCCATCACGCCGGGGCGAAAGCCTTCGATCAGAACGTCGGACTGGCCGATCAGATCCAGGGCGCGCGCCTTGCCGCCGGGCGACTTCAGGTCGGTGATCTCGACCGTCTTGCCCCGGTGCAGCGGGTTGGCCGCCGCCCCGCCCAGCGGCTGCGCCCCGGCGGCCTGCTCGGCCCGTGTCAGCGCAATCACCTCGGCACCCATGTCGGCCAGCATCATGGCGGCGAGCGGGCCCGGCCCGATCCCTTCGAACTCCACCACACGGACGCCGTGCAGTGGCTTTTGCAGCGTGTGCGAGGCGTTCACAGCTTCCTCGCAATCAGTTCTTTCATGACCTCGTTCGCGCCGCCGTAGATCTTCTGCACGCGCGAGGTGGTGTACATGCGCGCGATCGGGTATTCGTACATGTAGCCGTAGCCGCCGAACATCTGCAGGCACTCGTCCACCACGCGGCACTGCTGCTCGCTGCACCACCACTTGGCCATGTACGCGGCTTCGGCGTCGAGCTTTCCGTCCAGCAGCCGCTGGATGCAGTCGTTGACGAAGGTGCGCACCACGTGAGCGGTGGTGGCGATCTCGGCCAGCTTGTGGCGCGTGGTCTGCATCTCGAACAGCGGTGCGCCGAAAATCTTGCGCTCCTTCGTGTATTCGACGGTGAGTTCCAGGGCCCGGTCGATGATGGCCGCCGCAGGCACGGCGATGGTCATGCGTTCGTAGGGCAACTGGCCCATCAACTGCTTGAAACCAAGCCCTTCGACGCCCCCCAGGACTTGATCGACCGGCACGCGCACCCCGTCGAAGAAGAGTTCGGCGGTGTCCGACGCATGCAGGCCGATCTTGTCGAGCAGGCGGCCCACGCGGAACCCTGGCAGGTTCTCGGTCTCCACCACGATCAGCGAAAGGCCTCGGCTGCCCGCCTCGCCGGTGCGTGCGACCACAATCAGCAGATTGCAGGTGTAGCCGTTGGTGATGAAGGTCTTGGCACCGTCGATCACGTAGTGGTCGCCATCACGGCGCGCGCGGGTGGCGATGGCCTTGAGGTCCGTCCCGCAGCCGGGTTCGGTCATCGCAATGCCGAGCAGCATCTCGCCGCTGCTCAGCTTGGGCAGCCAGCGCTGCTTCTGCTCCTCGGTGCCGTAGTCCATGATGTAGTGCGCAGCGATGCTGTTCACCTGGACGTTGTTGGGCATTTCCGCTCTGGTCAACTCATCCTGTACCACCAGCTGGTAGGCAATGCTGGCCCCGGTGCCGCCGTAGGCTTCGGGCATTTCGGGCAGCATGAACCCCATCTCGCCGAAGGGCCGCCAGGTCTCGCGCGGGACGTAGCCCTGTTCGCGCCAAGCGGGCAGGTGCGGAGCCATCTCGGCGGCGATGTAGCGGCGCACCTGGTCGCGAAAGGTCTCGATGTCGCTGTCCATCCAGGGTTGACGGTGCAATTGCGGCAGCATGGGAGCGCTCCTCAGAAGGTTTGTACGATGAAGGTTTGAAAACTTGGCCAGCGATGCGGCCCCGGGTCATGCCCGCATACCCACAACGGGGCGGGCGAAGCGTCGAATCTCTGCGTTCTCAGTCTGTCCAGGGCATATGGTCGGCATTCAGCCCGTGCGCGTCTTGCCCGCCAGTGCATGGCAAGTTGACTTTGCGTGTGCAAGGGAAAGCCCGGCTGACTCGACCGGGCCGATGGCGGAGCCGTGAGCAGTCATGCCGCGTGCATCGCTGGGCGACACTCCAAAGCGTTGTTTGAATGCGCGGCAGAAATGGCTGGTGGAGTTGAAGCCCCAGTGAAAGGCGATCGCCGAGACCTGCAGATGCCGGCAGACCGGGTCAACGAGTGTCCGCCAGCACGCTTGCAATCGGCTTTCCAGGATGTGGCCGACCACCGTGGTATCGCCCTGCGCAAACAGCGCATGAAGGTAACGCAGTGAAATACCGTGCGCCGCGGCGATGCGTGCCGGACTCAGGTCATCCTCTTGAAAATGCTGGGCGATGTAGGCAAGTACTCGTTCGCGCAACGCGGCCATGGCCGTGAATCGAGTGGCGCTCTCCGGCTCTGGCAGCGCAATGTCCAGAAGCCCGATCACCGTGCGGCAAAGGGCGACGTGGGCGGAGGGCGGCACGGCGCCGATCTCCTTTGCCAACCCCATCAGGTGTTGGCTGAGCAGTGAGCCCACGCCTGTGTGACTGTCAATGCGGCAGGCTGCGGGCGGCTGCTTGCGGCCCGGTAGATGCTCGCGCATGAGCTGCCAGGGAATCATCAACGACACGCTGTGGGTTCGTTCCAGCACCTCATAGTCTTGCCGCTGATCGGTACGCCAGAGGAACATGTCGCCCTCGCAGATTGGCGTGTCCCACTGCTGCAACTGTACTCGGCCGCTCAGGTTCAGCTGCAGCCCCAGGCAGAACTCATCGTCGAATGACGAATGTCCAGGAGGAGACTGCTCGACGCAAGCACCGGTCACGGTGCATACCAAGGAGGCTCCGGCGAGTTCGTGTCGCCGCAACTTCGCCTGGAATGCAGCAGGCTTCGCCGGGGAGGAAAGACTCCAGCGCTGGAAGGAGTCCTTGAGGATCGCTTCCGTCGCATCTATCCTGCCCTCGATGGGCGCATGGTCGATGGACCAACCCATGGGTGACTGTTGCAGCACTTGTCGTCTCCTGAATCTGCCCCCAGACGCCGCAGCCCATCGGGACCGGAGCGTCGACACCGTGGCGTGCTTTCGTGCGGCGCTCAGGGTACCCAAGGCATACAGGCAATCGTAGGCAGCGGTGCTTGGCGCGGCAATGACGGATGGTCTCGATCAACTGACAAGGCACCTCTTTCGACGGATGGGGGAGCGAGGCAACCCCGCAGCCGAGCGGCCCTGCGCTAACCTCCCGGCATCGACGGCGAACTGAAGATGCAAGGAGACGATGATGGATCTGGGTGCAATGCTGGCAGGCAAGCGGGTGCTGGTCACGGGGGCCTCGTCGGGCCTGGGCGAGAACTTCGCTCGGCTGGCTGCTGATTGCAAGGCCAAGGTAGTGATTGGGGCGCGGCGCAAGGCGCGGCTCGACAAACTCGCCCAGGAACTCGAAAAGCTCGGTTCGCCTCAGGTCACGGTGCTGGAAATGGATGTGGCTTCCGAGCAGTCCATCGACGACGCCTTCGCCGAGATAGACGCCTCGGGCACCATCCTCGACGTGGTGGTTAACAACGCCGGGGCTTCCAACGACGCCTTGTCGCTCACGCTGCCTGCGTCCGACTTCGACTCGCTGATGGAGACCAACGTGCGCGGCGTGTGGCTGGTGGCCGCGCGTGCCGCGCAGCGCTGGGTGGATGCGGGGCGGGGAGGCTCAGTCATCAACATCGCATCGATCCTGGGCGAACGCGTGATGCCGGGCGCCATGCTGTATGCCACGTCCAAGGCTGCAGTCGTGCACATGACCAAGAGCCTGGCGCTCGAATGGGCGCGCCACGGCATTCGCGTCAATGCCATCGAGCCGGGCTACATCGACACCGAGATGACCGATGCCATGTGGGATACCGACCATGGCAAGGCGCTTATCAAGCGCATCCCGATGCGCCGCCTGGGTAAGCCGGAGGAGCTCAACGGTCTGTTCCTGCTGTTCGCGACCGAGGCCGGGTCGTGGATGACCGGCGCCTGCGTGCCAGTGGATGGCGGGCATCTGTGCTCGTCGCTTTGAGTGCGACCGCGTCGAAGCAGCGCTACGTTTTTTGGGTGCGCGAACGATAGACGCCTGGCGTGCTGCCGGTCCATGACTTGAAGGCCCGCTGGAAGGCGGTGCCGTCGGCGAACCCCAACTCGGCGGCGATGGCGCTCAGCGCGGCATCGGTGCTGGTCAACCGAACGATCGCCATGTCGCGCCGTAACTCGTCCTTCAGCACCTGAAAGGACTTGCCCTCCACGGCCAGATGCCGCTGCAGTGCGCTGACCGACATGTGCAAGCGCTGCGCGGCGACAGTCAGATCGGGCCACTCCGGGCACGCTTGCTGCAATAGCGCGCGCACCCGCGCGCTGGCTGTCCGCTCGATTAGACGCGGGCCGATCAGGTTGCCCGGTGTGGCACGCAAAAAGGTCTGGAGCGCGGCGGTGTCACGGCGCATCGGCTGCGTGAATGCGGATGCCTCGAACCAGACCGCCGACCGCGCCTGCCCGAACCGCAACGTGCCCGAGAAGATTTGGGCATAGTCTGCGGCACGCGGCGGTGGCTCGAAGGCAAAATCGAGCCCTCTGGGCACCAGTCGGCCGCCGTGCAGCCATACCAGCAGACGCCAGAAAACGCGCAACAGCAGCCCGTGCAGGAAGTCTGAATGTTTGCCCAGAGCGTGGCGCACGTCCAGAGCAGCACCCTTGAGCAAGCCATCAGAGACGGGCACAAGCGCCACGTCGTCCTGCAGCAGGGCGAAGGATGCACTCACGCGCTGCAAGGCGGCTGCCAGCGTCTTGGCCCCGAGCGTAGAGCGAGCCATCAGCGCAAAGCTGCCGCAGCGCAACGGCCGACCGTGTAGATGGCCTAGGCATTCGTCGTCCAAGCTGTTCTTCACGGCACTGAAGAGTGCGATGTATTGCTCTATGGTCACACGCGACTGCTCCAGATGCAGCAGCGACTCGGCGATGCGGGCCTGCGCCAGAACGCCATCCAGCCAGGACTCGGTGGCCAGTCCTTTGCTGCGCGCGCCGTCGAGCAGGCCATGCACGGCAAAAACAGGAACAGTGACGACGGGTTTCAACATGGTCAAAGGGAGCAACGATAGCTGGCGCTGAATCCGAAATTACACCAAGAAAACGGCCCGCTAACGATGTAGCGTCCGGCTGCGGTCAACCGGATTTTGCCTTGTGCATACAAAGTCAACTCGCCATGCACTGGCGGGCAAGACGCGTATGTGCCGAGTGCCCAGAATACCGCTTGGTAGCACACCCAGGGACGACCCGTGGACGTTCGGCATCGATGCATTCGCATGAATGCTTCTTCGGCAACGGCATGTCGGTGTGCTCACCCGAATAGCCCAGCAACCAGGAGAGAGTGAATGTCTGTCTGCGCCGTGCCTTTGCGCAACATGCTGATTGATGCGGTGATGCGCGAACGTCGTTCCGTGCGCGCCTTTCTGCCGACCCCGGTGTCGCAAGAAGCGGTGGCCCAGATTCTGTCGGTGGCAGCCAGCGCGCCCAGTGGCACCAACACCCAGCCGTGGCATGTCATTGCCGTGGCGGGCGAGGCGAGGAAGCGCCTATGCGACCGTGTATTGCACGCCTTTCACCATGAAGAGGGAGAGCACCAGTCCGAATACGACATCTACCCGGCCGAGTTCTTCGAGCCCTACCTGACCAGGCGGCGTCGGTGCGGTTTCGCTCTTTATGCCGCAGTCGGAATCTCCAAGGGAGATACGGATGCCATGCGCGCTCAACATGCACGCAACTTTGCCTTCTTCGATGCGCCGGTCGGTTTGATCTTCACCTTGGACCGGCGTATGGTGCAGAGCAGTTGGGTGGACTACGGGATGTTCTTACAGAACATCATGCTGGCGGCCCGCGCACGAGGCCTGGATACCTGTTCGCAGATGGCGTGGACCCTTTACCCGCGCCTTCTGGCTGAAGCCCTGCAAATCCCGGACGGGCAGATGGTCCTGTGCGGCATGGCACTGGGCTATGCCGACCCGGCGGCCGTGGTGAACCGCGTGCGCACCGAGCGTGAGCCGGTCGAGAACTTCACACGCTTCAGCGGCTTCTAGAAATCTTGTCATACCAACTAATCGCGTCGTAAGCCGCCTGAGAAATTCAGCCGCCCTGAAGCGGTTGATCGACCGGGCCTTGTCCTGGTGGGTAGGGTCATGCATGGATGTATGCCCTATGGGGCAGACGGGTTGAACCCACAAAGAGGAGTAAGCAATGTCTACCTACGCCGCGCCCTTGCGCGACATGCTGTTCACGATGAAGGAAGTCGGAGGCCTGGATGCGATCTGTGCCCAGCCGGGCCATGAAGAAACCACGCCCGACCTGGTCGAGGCCATCCTGCAGGAGGCTGCCCACTACGCCACCGGCGTGCTTGATCCGCTGAACCGCACCGGCGACGTGCAGGGCGCGCGCTGGCACGACGGCCAGGTCACGCCAGCCGATGGCTTTCGCGAAGCCTGGGCCAGCTTCTGCGAGAACGGCTGGAACGGCATGCCCGCTGCCACCGAATGGGGCGGCCAGGGCCTGCCCACGCTGGTGTCCACAGCCGTGCTGGAGATGTGGAAGTCGTCCAACCTCGCGTTCAGCCTGTGCCAGATGCTCACGCTGGGCGCGGTGGAAGCCATTGCGCACCATGGCAGCGACGCACTCAAGCGCCGCTTCCTGGAGCCCATGGTCGCGGGCCGCTGGACCGGCACCATGAACCTCACCGAGCCCCAAGCAGGCTCCGACTTGGCCGCGCTGCGCAGTCGCGCCGTGCCCGAAGGCGACCATTACCGCGTCAGCGGAAACAAGATCTTCATCACCTGGGGCGAGCACGACATGGCCGAGAACATCGTCCACCTCGTGCTGGCGCGCCTGCCCGATGCACCGCCCGGCGTGAAAGGCATCTCGCTGTTCCTGTGCCCGAAGTACCTGGTCAACGACGACGGCTCCCTGGGCGAACGCAACGACCTGGCCTGCACCTCCATCGAGCACAAGATGGGCATCCACGGCAGCCCCACGGCGTCGATGAGCTTTGGCGACTGCGGGGGCGCGATCGGCTACCTGGTCGGCGAGCCGAACCAGGGGCTGGCCTGCATGTTCACGATGATGAACCATGCGCGGCTGAACGTCGGCCTTGAAGGCGTGGGCATCGCCGAGCGCGCCTACCAGCGCGCACGCGCCTACGCGCTGGAGCGGGTGCAGGGCAAGCCACTGCTCAGCGGCAGCACCACCATCGCCGGCCACCCGGACGTGCGGCGCATGCTGATGGACATGAAGGCCCGCACCGAGGCCATGCGCGCATTGGCCTATTTCTGCGCCGGCCAGATGGACCGCGCCGCAGGCCACGCCGACGCGCAAGAGCGCGAGCAGGCGCTGGCCCTGGTCGGCCTGCTGATCCCGGTGGTCAAGGGCTGGTGCACCGACAGCGCACAGGGCATCACGTCCGATGGTGTGCAGGTGCATGGCGGCATGGGTTACGTCGAGGAAACCGGCGCCTCACAGCACTTGCGCGACGCGCGCATCACGACCATCTACGAAGGCACGACGGGCATCCAGGCCAACGACCTGATTGGCCGCAAGCTGGCGCGCGAGGGCGGGCGCACGCTGAAGGCACTGCTGGGCCGCATCGACGGCGATGCGCGCCGGTTGGCCGAGATGCCCGATGCCGCGCTGGCGCAGATCGGCGGCGTGTTAGCGGCTTCGGCGCGTGCGCTGGGGGACGCGGCCGACTGGCTGCTGGCCCACGACGACCAACCCGCGCAGTGCGCGGCGGGCGCCGTGCCCTTCTTGCGGCTGGCGGGCACGGTGATCGGCGGCTGGCTGTCGGCGCGCATGGCCGAAGCCGCCACTGCGCAACTCGCGGCGAGATCTGGCGATGCGGGCTTTCTCGGCGCCAAGCGTGCCACGGCCAGCCACTACGCAGCGCATGTCCTAGTGCAGGCGCCGATGTTGCGCGACATCGTCACGGGCGGCGCCGCCAGCACGCTGGCCCTGGCGGATGATCAACTCTGAATGATCCTGAAAGGAAACCCTCCCATGAAAATCCTGGTTCCCGTCAAGCGGGTGGTTGACTACAACGTCAAGGTCCGCGTCCAGAGCGATGGCAGCGGCGTGGACATCGCCAATGTCAAAATGAGCATGAACCCCTTCGACGAGATTGCCGTCGAAGAGGCTGTGCGGCTCAAGGAGAAAGGCGCGGCAACGGAGATCGTCGCCGTCTCGTGCGGCGTGTCCCAATGCCAGGAGACGCTGCGCACCGCCATGGCCATCGGTGCCGACCGCGGCATCCTGGTCGAGACCAATGAAGAACTGCAGCCGCTGGCCGTGGCTAAGCTGCTCAAGGCCCTGATCGACAATGAACAGCCCGGCCTCGTGATCCTGGGCAAGCAGGCCATCGACGACGACTGCAACCAGACCGGCCAGATGCTGGCGGCGCTGGCCGACCTGCCGCAAGCCACCTTCGCCTCCAAGGTCGAGATCGCCGGCGACAAGGCAGCCGTGACCCGCGAAGTGGACGGCGGCCTGGAAACCCTCAGCCTTACGCTGCCCGCCGTCATCACCGCCGACCTGCGCCTGAACGAGCCGCGCTACGTCACGCTGCCCAACATCATGAAGGCCAAGAAAAAGCCGCTGGACACCGTCAAGCCCGAAGACCTCGGCGTGGACGTGGCCCCGCGCCTGAAGACCTTGAAGGTCAGCGAACCCGCCAAGCGCGGCGCCGGCGTGAAGGTGGCCGACGTGGCCGCCCTGGTCGAGAAACTCAAGAACGAAGCGAAGGTGATCTGACATGACCGTACTCGTAATCGCTGAACACGACAACGCGACCATCAAGGGCGCGACGCTCAACACCGTGACGGCCGCCGCAGCCTGCGGCGGCGACGTGCACGTGCTGGTGGCCGGCCACAACGCCGGCGCTGCCGCACAGCAAGCCAGCCAGATCGCCGGCGTTGCCAAGGTCATCCACGCCGACGGCGCCAGCCTGGCCCACGGCCTCGCCGAGAACGTGGCCGCCCAGGTGCTGGCACTCCATGGCAGTGGTGCCGGCAACTACAGCCACATCCTGTTCCCCGCCACCGCCAGCGGCAAGAACGTGGCCCCGCGCGTGGCTGCCAAGCTCGACGTCGCCCAGATCAGCGACATCACCAAGGTC
>NZ_JCABYI010000018.1:0-3699 GCF_059499305.1 Delftia sp. | reverse complement strand
AATGTCCGCAACGTGCTGCCCGTGAACATGATGGGCATCGCCATGGGCCTGCACGTGCGCTGCGGCACCGAGGACTGCCTGTGGAACCAGTCGCGCAGCGCCAAGGCCAGCACGGTCTCCCAGATCGAACAGCTGGTGCGCATCGCGCGCGAGTTCGGCCGCCCCATCGCCACGGCGCAACAGGCGCGCGCCATCAGCAAGATTGGCGTGTTCTACGACACCCCCGAAGAGACATTGGCGGCCAACGGCTTCGCGCCCAACCGCAACGGCGGCAACCAGGGATTTCTGCGCAAGACCGCCTGACGCACTAGGCCTCGCCAACCCGTCCCTGCCCCCGCCTGCGCCAGTCCGAGACGCTGGCGCCGAAAGCGGCCCGGAACCAGTGGCAAAAGCCGCTGGGCGCGGCAAACCCCAGCAGGCCCGCCACCTCGCCCAGGGGCTGGCCACCGTCTTGCAGATGGCGCAGCACCAGTTCCCTGCGGAGGGTGTCGAGCAGTGCCGAGAAAGTCTGCCCCTCCGCAAGCAGGCGGCGGTGCAGCGTGCGGCGGTCCATTCCCAGGTGGCGCGCCACCTGCTGGGCCGTGCAGCGGCCGCCCGGCAGCAATGCAATGATCAGCTCCCTGCAGGCCGCCTGCATGCCTTCGCCCCGGCTGCGCAGCGCCTGCTCCAGATGGCTTCGCGCAAAGCGCGCAACGCCCGAGCCCTGCGCCTGGCCGCATTCGCGCAGCAGTTGCAGGTCCGCCAGGCGGCAGACCATGCCGTTGAAAGGCTGGTCAAACAAAGGGGTCATGCCGAAGAAGGCACGGTGGGCCGATGCATCGGCCGGTGCGCGGTGTACGAAGCTGACCTGCTGCGGGCGCCACTGGGCACCGATCAGCTCGCGCAGCACGCGAAACATCACGCCCACCGCCAGCTCCATGGACTGGCGCATGGCCATGCCCGCGATGGGCACCAGGTCCTGGCGCACCAGCACCCCGGAGCCCGCGTCCTCGATGCGTACGAACATGCCCGCACTCAGCAGCTTGAGGTAGCGGCACAGCGTGTCCAGCGCCTGGCGCGGCGTGGGCTCTTGCTGCAGCACAAGGCTGATGGGGCCCAGGTGGGACAGGCTGCGCCGCGCCGCCAGGCGCAGCGCAAAATCCTGCGTTCCCGTGGTGCGCGCGGCCACCTCCAGCAGCTCGCGCACGGCATGGATGGGAATCAGCGTCTCCGGGTCGTCGAGCAGGCGCGCCGACAGTCCCGCCGCGCGCACAAGGACGGCGGGATCATGGCCCAGGCTTTTCACCAGGTCGGCATAGCCATGCAGGCTGGCACTGCGGATAAGGCCGCAGGTGACGGGCCTGCGGCCTGCGGCCACGGTGCCGAAGGCATGGAGCGCAGGGGTCTGCATGGCAGGTCCATTTCAGGGAATCAGCACCGTCGCGCCCGTGGTGCGGCGCGACTCCAGCGCCTGGTGCGCCTGGGCCGCATCGGCCAGCGCAAAGCTTTGCTGGGGCTCGCTGGCGATGCGCCCGGCCAGCACATGGTCGAACAGCTCGCGCGCCATCTCCAGCATGTGGGCGCGCGGCTGGATGTAGTGCACCATCGCGGGCCGCGTCATCCAGATCGATCCCTTGGAGGCCAGCAGCTGGGAGTCCACCACCACCGAGCCCGACGAGGTGCCGTTGCTGATCAGCCGGCCGCGCGGCTGCAGGCAGTCCAGCGAATCCATGAGCGTGTCCTTGCCCACCGAGTCATAGACCACGGGCACGCCCTTGCCGCCCGTGATCTCCATCACGCGAGCGACGGTGTTCTCGCGCGAGGTCACGATGACGTGGGCGCAACCGTTGGCGCGCGCGGCGGCGGCCTTTTCGTCGGTGCTCACCGTGCCGATCATGGTCACGCCCAGGGCACGCGCCCACTGGCAGGCGATCAGCCCCACGCCGCCGGCCGCCGCGTGGTAGAGGATGGTTTCGCCCCCCTGCAGCGGATGGACCTGGCGGAACAGGTACTGCGCCGTCATGCCCTTCATCATCAGCGTGGCCGCCGTGCGGTCGCTGATGCCGTCGGGCAGCGGGATCAGCACCTCGGCCGGCATCACGCGCACATCGCTGTAGGCGCCCTGCGGGCCCATCAGGTAGCCCACGCGGTCGCCGGGCCGCACTTCGGTCACGCCCTCCCCCACGGCCTCGACCACGCCCACGGCGTCCGAGCCCAGGCCGTTGGGCAGGGCCAGCGGATAGCGGCCCGTGCGGAAATAGATGTCGATGAAATTGACGGCGATGAAGCTGTGGCGCACGCGCGCCTGGCCGGGTCCCGGCGCGCCGGCCTCGGCATGCTCCAGCCTGAGCACCTCGGGGCCGCCGGTGGTATGAAAGCGTATGGCCTTTGCCATGGAGTCTCCTTGTGTAGCGCCTGCGTGAGGCGCCCTGCATCAGTTGAGCCGGATGTCGAAGTTCCGGACGATCTCGGCATTGCGGTCGAACTCGGTGCGCAGGTCGGTGGACATCTGCTCCAGCGAGCGATCGCCTTCTACGGGCTCGAAGCCCGTGCCCGCATAGCGTTCGCGCACGGCCTTGCGGGCGTTGACCCGGGCCAGCGCGCCGTGGATCTTCTCCAGCAGCGGGCGCGGCGTCTGCGCCGAGGCGAACACGCCGCTCCAGTTGCTGAAATCCACCTCGGGGTAGCCCAGCTCGGCCAGCGTGGGCACCTGCGGGTAGTCGGGCAGCCGGCTCTTGTAGGCCACGGCCAGCAGCCTGACCTTGCCGCCCGCGATCAGCGGCTTGGAGGTGACCGATCCGTCGAACATCAGCGGGATCTGGTTGCCCATGACCTGGGCCAGCGCGGGCGCCGAGCCCGGGAAGGCCACATGCTCCATGTCCAGGTGGGCCCTTCTGTTGAGGATGGCGCCCGCGTACTGCGAGGCCGTGCCCTGGCTGTACGAGGCGAACGACAGCGTGCCCGGGTGGGCCTTCACGTAGGCGATGGCCTCGGCCCCGTCGCGCGCGGGAAACTGCGGCGAGGCGATGAACAGCATCACCGAGCGCGCCATCTGCGCCACGGGCCGCACGTCCTTCATGGGGTCGAAGCCGACCTTGAGCACATGGGGCACCTCGGTGAGGATGTTGGTCACCGTCACCAGCAGCGTGCTGCCGTCGGCCGGCTGGGACAGCATGTGCTTGACGGCGATGGCGCCACCAGCGCCGGGCCGGTTCTCGACGATGACGGGCTGGCGTATCTCCTGCGCCAGCTGGTCGCTGATGATGCGCGCGAACACGTCGATGGTGCCGCCGGGCGGCGCCGGCACGATGAGCCGGACCGGCTTGTCGCCGAAGGCTTGGGCGCCACCGGCCAGCAGCGAGGCGGCCAGGGCGATGGCAGTCCAGGGGGGCATGCGTTGCATCATGGGCTCCCGGTTCAGGCGGCCTTGCGCAGAAATCCCTGCTGGGCGCCGTTGCGGTTGGGCGCGAAGCCGTTGGCCGCCAGCGTCTCGTCCACGGTGCCGTAGAACTGGCCGATCCGGCAGATCTCCCGCGCCTGCTGCGCCGTGGCGATGGGGCGGCCGAACTCGCCTGCGATGCGCACCAGCTGCTCGATCTGCGCCACCGTGCCCATCTTGGCCGTGCGGCGCTGGTTCCAGAGGTTGTCCTCGGTACCGCAGCGCACATGCAGCCCCATGGCGATGCCCATCATGTTCACGGGCAGCACGTTGAGCACCGA
>NZ_JCABYI010000017.1:0-71066 GCF_059499305.1 Delftia sp. | reverse complement strand
GCGCCGGCGTTGTAGCAGTCCACGGCCTTCTGGATCTGCTCGTCCATGGTCACGGCGATCTCGCCGGGAAAGTCCGAGGGCAGCCACGAGGGCGCATAGGGCGCGGCCGTGATGATCAGGGGCTGCTGGTTTTCGGGGAACAGGTGGCCGTCGAGAAAGTTCATGGCATGTCTCCTTGTGTCGTGATCGTGGTTCAGAAGGTCGGCGTGCCGACGATGCCCGCGCGCTCCATCTTCCGGTGGCTGGGCGGGTAGTCCATGGCCGCGTAGTGCTGGGTGGCGCGGTTGTCCCAGATCGCCACGCTGCCCGCCCGCCAGCGCCAGCGCACCTGGTACTCGGGAATGGCAGCCTGGCCGATCAGGTACTGCAGCAGGCCGGAGGCGCCCTGCGTGAAGTCCTGGCCCACGCGCACATTGGCGGGCGTATGGAAATTGGTGAAATGCGTGGTGAAGCCGTTCACGAACAGCACCTTCTCGCCGGTCTCGGGATGGGTGCGCACCACGGGATGCTCGGCATCGGGGTACTGGGCCTTGAGCGCCAGCCGCCTTTCGATGGGCATGGCCGCGCCGAACGTGCATTCGATGCTGTGGCGCGCGCGCAGCGGCGCGATCAGCGCCTTGACGGCGTCCGGCAGGCGTTCGTAGGCCAGCGCCATGTTGGCCCACAGGGTGTCGCCGCCCACGGGCGGGCATTCCACGCAGTGCAGCACGCAGCCCATGGGCGGCGCCTCGCGCCAGGTGGCGTCGCAGTGCCAGGAATTCTCGTAGCGGTCGTTGGGCTGCTCGGGCGTCCTGTAGATGCGCACCAGGCCCGGATGCTCGGGGTCGCTGCCGGCCACCGGATGGTCCTCCAGCTCGCCGAAGCGCCGTGCAAAGGCCACGTGCTCGGCGCGCGCCAGGCCCTGGTCGCGCAGGAACAGCACCTTGTGGCGCAGCAGCGCCGCCCGGATCTCCGAGAAAAGTGCGTCGTCGCGCACCGCGTCGGCCAGCCGCACGCCGAGCAATTCGGCGCCGATGGCGCATGTCATGGGCTCTATGCGCATGCCTGTCTCCTGTCATTGTTGTTAAGGCCCGTGGCGGCACGGTCCGCCCGGCGTGGGGCCGGTCTCTGCAATGTAGGAAAACCCGGTTCCGCGGACTATGCAAGCCATGCCATCCTCTTTGCATTTCGTGCCACCAGGGCACGGACTGACAGGAGGGCAAGCATGGTCACCATGGTGCGCGCGGCGGCCTTGACCCATTTTTCGGACGTCATGCGCGAACTGGGCGGCGACCCCGACAAGGCACTGCGCCAGGCCGGCCTGCGGCCCGCGCTGCTGCGCGAGCAGGACCAGCTGATCGACGTGGCCATCGTCGCGCGCCTGCTGGAAGACGCGGCCCAGTCCACGGACTGCGAGTCCCTGGGCCTGCGCATGGCCCGGCACCGCCAACTGTCGAGCTTCGGCGCCGTGAGCCTGCTGCTGCAGCACCAGCCCACGCTGCGCCATGCGCTGGACACGCTGGTCGCGCACATGCACCTGGTCAACGAATCGCTGCTGATCCACCTGGAGGATGCAGGGGGCATCGTCATCCTGCGCGAGGACTTCGTCCTGCACGGCGCCATGCGCCAGTCCGTGGAACTGGCCATGGGCGTGCTGTGGCGCATGTGCGAGGCATTGCTGCGCGAGCGCTGGCGGCCGCAGGGCGTCAGCTTCAGCCACGCGCCACCGGCCGACCTGTCCGAGCACCGCCGCATGTTCCGCTGCCGCATCACGTTCGGCGCCGAGTTCAACGGCATCGCCTGCCGCGCCACCGACCTGGACGAGCCCAACCCGCTGGCCGACCCCGCGCTGGCGCGCTATGCGCTGCGGCTGGTGGAGGCCATGCCGGCCCACCGTGCCGCCTCCGTGGGCCATCAGGCGCGCCGGGTCATCTACCTGCTGCTGCCCTCGGGCAACGCCACCTGCGCGGGCGTGGCGCAGGGCATGGGGCGCAGCCTGCGCACGCTGCAGCGTGAACTGGACCGCGAGGGCCTGAGCTTCAGCGAGCTGCTGACCGAAGTGCGCCACGAACTGGCCCTGCGCTACCTGGACCACCCCCACTACAGCGTGGGCCAGGTCGCCGCCATGCTCGGCTATGCCAGCCACAGCGCCTTCACGCGCTGGTTCGCTGCGCAATTCGGCTGCGCGCCCGAGGCCTGGCGCAGCCGCGCGCAGGGACTGCCTCGCGCCTGACGTACCCAGCGTTCCTGGCGCACCTGGCGCACTTGATCGCACTTGACGCACCACCACGGCGCACCCCGCCCCTGCACGGTGCGGCGGGCGCATTGCGGTGCACGCTGTCTGCGCACCAGACAGCGTGCACCACGGGCAGGCACCGCGCCGCGGTGCTGGCACGGCACTTGCATTGGCAGCCCTGACCCGCCGGCCCTGGCCTGCGGCCCGCAAAACACTGGATGCGCAACGCAGGACGCCAGATGAACATCGTTGTGATCGGCCACGGCATGGTGGGCCACAAATTTCTCGAGCAGCTGCATGCCCTGGGCGTGGCAGATGCGAACGTCACCGTGCTGTGCGAGGAGCCGCGCGCCGCCTACGACCGTGTTCACCTGTCGGAATTCTTCTCCGGCAAGAGCGCCGAGGACCTGAGCCTGGTGGCGCCCGGCTTCTTCGAGGCCAGCGGCTTCACGCTGCGCCTGGCGGCCAGGGCGGCAGCCGTGGAGCGGCGCGAGCGCACCGTGACCACGGCCGATGGCGAAGTCATCTCCTACGACAGGCTGGTGCTGGCCACGGGCTCGGCGCCCTTCGTGCCGCCCGTGCCGGGGCGCGACCGGCCGCACTGCTTTGTCTACCGCACCATCGAGGACCTGGAGGCCATGCAGGCCTCGGCCGCGAAATCACGCGTCGGCGTGGTGGTGGGCGGCGGCCTGCTGGGCCTGGAATGCGCCAAGGCCCTGCGCGACCTGGGCCTGGAGACCCATGTGGTCGAGTTCGCCCCGCGCCTGATGGCCGTACAGGTGGACGACGGCGGCGGCCGCGTGCTGCGCAGCAAGATCGAGGACCTGGGCGTGCAGGTGCACACGGGCCGCAATACGCTGGAGATCACCGACGGCGCCACGGCACGCCACCGCATGGTGTTTGCCGACGGCACGCACCTGGAGACGGACATGATCGTCTTCTCCGCCGGCATACGCCCGCGCGACGAGATCGCCCGCCAATGCGCCCTGGCCATAGGCCCGCGCGGCGGCGTGGCCGTGGACGACCATTGCCGCACCAGCGACCGCAGCGTCTACGCCATTGGCGAATGCGCCTCCTGGCGCGAGCAGACCTTCGGCCTGGTGGCACCCGGCTACGACATGGCGCGCGTGGCGGCACGCCACATTGCGGGCGAGGCCGAGGCCGCCTTCGGTGGGGCCGATCTCAGCACCAAGCTCAAGCTCATGGGCGTGGATGTGGCCAGCATCGGCGACGCACAGGGCAAGACGCCGCGCAGCCGCAACTACCAGTTCATCGACGAGCGCAAGCAGGTCTACAAGAAGATCGTGGTCAGCGAGGACGGCCGCCAGCTGCTGGGCGCCGTGCTGGTGGGCAATGCCGATGAGTACGGCACGCTGCTGCAGATGACGCTCAACAGCATCGCGCTGCCCGAGGAGCCGGAGTTCCTCATCCTGCCCTCCAGCGACGGCAAGGCCAGGCCCGGCCTGGGCGTGGACGCCCTGCCCGACACGGCGCAGATCTGCTCGTGCAACAACGTCACCAAGGCGCAGATCTGCGCGGCTGTGGGCGAAGGCGCCTGCACCATGGCCGAGCTCAAGTCCTGCACCCAGGCCGGCGCCACCTGCGGCGGCTGCGTGCCGCTGGCCACCCAGGTCATGAAGGCCGAGATGGCCCGGCGCGGCATGGCCGTCAACAACCATGTCTGCGAGCATTTCCCGCACTCGCGCCAGGAGCTGTACCACTTGGTGCGTGTGGGCGGCATCAAGACCTTCGACGAGCTGCTGCACCGACACGGCAAGGGCCTGGGCTGCGATGTCTGCAAGCCGCTGGCCGCCAGCATCCTGGCCTCGTGCTGGAACGAGTTCGTGCTGCAGCCCCAGCTGGCCAGCCTGCAGGACAGCAACGACTACTACCTGGGCAACATCCAGAAGGACGGCAGCTACTCCGTGGTGCCGCGCATGCCCGGCGGCGAAGTCACGCCGGACGGCCTGATCGCCGTCGGCCAGGTGGCCAAGAAATACGGCCTGTACACCAAGCTCACGGGCGGCGCCCGCGTGGACCTGTTCGGCGCGCGCGTGGAGCA
Organism: Delftia sp.; assembly: GCF_059499305.1. Lineage (NCBI taxonomy): Bacteria > Pseudomonadati > Pseudomonadota > Betaproteobacteria > Burkholderiales > Comamonadaceae > Delftia > Delftia sp. The sequence goes on along the minus strand of NZ_JCABYI010000017.1, from coordinate 66,789 downwards.
GTTGCCACTGATCTGGGAGGAGCTGATCGCGGCCGGCTTCGAGTCCGGCCATGCCTACGGCAAGTCGCTGCGCACTGTCAAAAGCTGCGTGGGCTCCACCTGGTGCCGCTACGGCGTGGACGACAGCGTGGGCCTGGCCGTGCAGCTGGAAAACCGCTACAAGGGCCTGCGCGCGCCGCACAAGATCAAGTTCGGCGTCTCGGGCTGCACGCGCGAATGCGCCGAGGCCCAGGGCAAGGACGTGGGCGTGATCGCCACCGACAAGGGCTGGAACCTCTACGTCTGCGGCAACGGCGGCATGAAGCCGCGCCATGCCGAGCTGATCGCCTCCGACCTGTCCAAGGACAGGCTGCTGCAGCTCATCGACCGCTTCCTGATGTTCTACGTGCGCACGGCCGACCGCCTGCAGCGCACCAGCACCTGGCGCGAAAACCTGGAAGGCGGCCTGGACTACCTCAAGGACGTGGTGGTCAACGACAGCCTGGGCCTGGGCGCCGAACTCGAGGCCCAGATGCAGCATGTGGTGGACACCTACCAGTGCGAGTGGAAGACCGCCGTCACCACGCCCGAAGTGCGCCAGCGCTTTCGCAGCTTCATCAACAGCGACCAGCCCGACGAGCACATCGTCTTCGTGCAGGAGCGCGGCCAGATCCGCCCGGCGCGCGCCGAGGAGCGCAGCGAGGCCACGGCCTGACACCCCCTAGAGACCCGCGACAAGGACCCGCCATGGCACATGCCTCCCAAGAACACTGGCTGCCCGTTTGCGCCACCCAGGACATCGTCCCCGACACGGGCGTCTGCGCCCTCGTCCAGGGCCGCCATGTGGCGGTCTTTCGCATCGGCGACGACCGCTTCTACGCCATAGACAACGTGGACCCGCGCTGCGGCGCCAGCGTGCTCGCGCGCGGCCTGGTCGGCAGCCTGGGCGAGCGCGTCGTCGTCGCCTCGCCTATCTACAAGCACCACTTCGACCTGTCCACCGGCGAATGCCTGGAAGCGCCCGAGCACTCCGTGCGCGTGCATGCGGTGCGCAATGAGAACGGGCAGTTGATGGTGGCGCTGCACTGAGATTCGTGCGGAGCACAGCCGCGCAGGAAGGTCCTGCGTGCCTAGCTTCCCACACCATCCCTGCGCCGTTGCCACGCTGCAAGACCGGCCACGCCGCCCATCAGCGCCAGCAGCGCAGGCCACCCCAGCAGCGGCACCGCCACCGGGCCGGGCTGCGGGGGAATGTAGGGTTGCATGCTCCAACTGCCTTGGGCAGGCGAAAAAGTGAATCCTGTACCACCAGCAAGCACCTGCCTGCACACATTGCCATTCAACAAGACGCATGTGGTGTCCGAATGGTCACCAGCGATGTCCCCCGAGCCTGAGGCGATATTGAAAACGTCCACCGGCTGGCCTGGGACATGGGGCGCAGCAGGTGAAACCATCGCCAGGTTCCAGGCAGTGATATTGCCGCTGCCATCGGTAGAAACCTTGAAGCGCGGCGGATCACCGATCGAAATACCAGCCAGGATCTGTGCATTGGCCTGCGTATAGGTATTCACGCCGTCGCTGAACGACCAACTGCTGATCGGGTAGGACGTTCCCGGGCCGATGACGATGTCCGTCTGGCTGGCCGGCAGGGACGCAGGCAGGACCATCGAGCCGCTGATGCCCATGGCGGTGGTGTAAGGCGCATGGGCATCGTTGTAGTTGACGCCCGCATAGGTGTACTGGGTATCTGCCCATGCAGATCCAAGGCCTGAGAAGGAAAGGCATACGCTGGCAACTAAAGGCCTTATTCTCATCAATCTTTCCTTCAGTGGCTGAATGAAGATAAAAACAGAATCAATGAAGCAACTATTCCAATCCATTGCCTCGAGAAGTCACGTCAAAAATATATCCTGGAAATTTCAGGGATCTCAATTGATTTAATCAATAAAAAGCCATGGCCAATTAATGACTGGCGAGCGTTTATGTCTGGAGCATGTCGTCCACTTTTGCGTGCCCGAGACATTCGGGGGTGCCGAGCCGGGAAAGCGGCCGCCCATGTTTGATGCCTCGCCTGCGCCGTGATCTAAGCATCCGCACTGGAATGCGAGATGGCGCTGCATTGGGTTCGTCAGCTGCCCATGGCGCGGACCCCTGACAACCGGCCCGACGGTACCCGGGACTGCGGGCTCAGGCGTAAAAGGACAGCAACGCCAGGCACACGATGACCACGATGGCCGCCGTGATGACCATCACCCTGAAGCCGCCGTCGCTGCTGCGCAGCAACCGCAACTCCAGCAGGGCCGCACCCACCCGGGCCATCCAGAAACAAAGCAGTTCCACCATGGGCGCAGCATAAGCGGCCCGGCAGATCAGGTGCGGGGCGTGGAAAATGCCGGCGAGCGCCTGGGCATCGCAGGCCATCCAGATGTCGTGAAGCCCGTTACCCACAGGGAGATTTATGGAACAGATTCGGGAACAGTCAGCTGGCAGCAGGCCAGCCACCAAGAGGAAAAGAATCCTCATGGTCTGCACAGGGAACATCTGCCGCAGCCCCACGGCCCACGGCGTGCTCGAGAAAATGGTGGCCGACGCGGGCCTGGCGGGCCGCATCGAAGTGGACTCTGCAGGCACGCACGGCTACCACGTGGGCGAGGCACCCGACCGCCGCTCCCAGGCCCATGCCGCGCGGCGCGGCTATGACCTTTCGCAGCAGCGCGCGCGGCAGCTGCGGGCCGAGGACTTCACGGCATTCGACCAGGTGCTGGTGATGGATGGCGCCAACGAATCCGCCGCGCGCAGGATCTGCCCCGAGTCCGAATGGCACCGCGTGCAGCGGCTGACGGACTTCTGCACCGAGCACACCGCGCGCGAAGTGCCCGACCCCTACTACGGCGGCGAACGGGGTTTCGAGGACGTGCTGGACCTGGTGGAGGACGGCTGCAGGGGGCTGCTGGCCACGCTGGGCATGGCGCCGCAAAAGCGCTGACAAGCCACTGCACTGCGACGATATGCGGGCTCTCATCCTGGTTTTCGGCATCGTGGGCACGGTTCTGTTCGGATCGGCCTTCGTGCTCTCGTTTTCCTCGCCATTGCTGGTCGAGAACCTGGGCAAGGAGATCATCCGCATCGAGATCGAGCACAGGCTGGGCACCCAGCTGGACACGCTGACAGGCTCGCGCATGGCGGACCTGGCCCAGAAAGCGCTTGGCAGGACAGATAGCGAGATCGCCGCAGTGCGGCGCGAGATCGAGGCAGGCATCCCCGACAAGCTGGCTTCGGTCATGACCGACATGCGCCGCGCCGACTGCGAATGCCGCAAGCGCAATGCCGTCTACATGCAGCAGCGCCAAGCCACCCAGCTGGCATCGCTGATCCAGATGCGCGCCCGGCTGGTGGAATTCATCGAGTCGGCCTACCACCAGACCACGGCCAGCCTGCTGCGGGAGTTCAGGATCTTCACTGCGTCCAATGCGCTGGTGTTTCTGGCCCTGACCGGCGTGACGGCGCGACGCAGGCGGGCGGGGCTGCAGCTGGCACTGCCCGCCATCGTGCTGGTGACCGCCTCGGCGGTGACTGCCATGCTGTATCTGTTCGCACAGGACTGGCTGCACACCATTGTGTTTGGCAGCTACATCGGCCTGGCCTACATGGCCTATCTGGCCTTTGCCATCGCGCTGCTGTGCGACATCGCATTCAACCGGGCACGCGTGTGCACACGGGCCATCAACGGCCTTGCGTCGTCTTTTGGCTCGGCATTCGAGGTCTTGCCTTGTTGAGCCCAAGGCCCACCTTGGCCCGGTAACTGCCCCGATCACAGCAGCGGTACGGCCTCCATAGCCCTACCCACCCGCCACCACAATCCGCACCTTGGCCGCGTCGGCACCGAAGGTGTGCGCATGCTGCGGCAATGGATGCGGGGAGATACCGGTGAATCGCCAAGCCTGGATCTGGGTCATGAGCTGGTGGTGCGACAAAGCAATTGACTGGCTGATGCCTGCATATCAATTCGCATATTGAGATAGAGTTCGGCGGCTTGGCCATTCCCGCCCAAGCCCTTCTTCTCCACTGCACCTGTGCAATGGAGATTTTTCATTTCAATCCATCTTCAAAGAACATGAACACCATTGCATTGGGAGGACGCCTGCGGCCGCAAGGCGCAATCCGGACTCGCCGGATCATGGCTGCCTTGCTCGCTGCGAGCGCTGTACTGTGTGTGCCGAACGGAGTATCGGCGGCAGAGAACGATGCACTATCTGCCTCTCTGGCTGCATTCGGTGATGCCGCTGCGGCAAGACGCCTGGAGGACCAGATCGCGGATCTTGTGAAAAAGCGCAATCAGGCGGGCATGACCAAGCTGGTGGGGCAGATCGCGCAGAACGATGGGGCTTTCATGGAAAAGATGGACAGCCTGACGCAGGCCAAAAATCGCGTTCCTGATCCTGAAATGGCCAGGATTGCCATGGCCCTCGGCCCTTGCCACCATGCCGGTTTTCTTCTCAGGAAAATGGCCTTCGCCCTTGCCGATGGTCAGGCAAAGCCCATCATTCGCAATGGGGTGATCATGATTGACGGCACGCACATGGACGATATGTATGCCGAGCAAATGTCGCGCTGTGAAAGGCTGGCCAAGCAGCCCATGCGGAAAATCAAGATAGGCTCCATGTGCTCCGTCAATGGCTCGGGCTGCGACGAGGATCCGGATATGGATTGAAGAGGCCGAGCGCTGAAAAGCGAAAGCAAGAAAAGAAAAGGCCGGGTCTGCCGCCCGGCCTCGGGCTATCAATGGCATGGCGTCGACTTTTGGTTCGACTCTCGAAATTGGGGCTTTCTTAGCCTGCTGGCATTTGCCGCACGCGGAGCGAGCGTCTCGCAACGCCCATTTTTGCTGTTCACAACCGTGAACAGCCCAAACTGCCAAATTGGTTTCGGCAGAGCCTTGTCTGCGGCATTAACGCGATGCCGCCATATGGCTTCACCACCTAGCTCCGCGCACCCGAACTAGGAACACTCCTATTTTTCCTTCAAAAACAAAGAAAAATAGGAGTTGTCTTATTTTCAACGAGACGCATAGAGAATAGCATGAATTCCTCGCGCATGAAAATCCAATCATCTTTAGTTTCTAGGCAATCTACGACATCTATTGCCGCCGCATTCATATATCAACCGAAAATTGAAATGAAATTCCATGCGCAATATAAAATACTATTTCCTTCTTGCATTTCTCATCTATGCAAACAATGTATTTTCAAAAGGATACATTGACAACTATTCGGTCGCAATGGTTACTGGCTGGGCGTGTGATGTCAGATTTCCGAATGACATAGTGGCCGTACACGTTTGGCGCGATGACAACCAATTTCTTGGTGGGAGCAGCGCAAATATAATCAGGGAACCCGCTGTAGGATCGGCTTGCCTTGGCAGCCACAGTGCGCATGGTTTCTCCATACCCATAAATCTTACTGAAGACTTGAAAGACGGACAGGAACACAGAGTTCTAGTTTACTCCATAGGACGTAATGGTTTCGTCGAGCAATTGAACAACTCACCTGTAAAAATCAAGTTCCCTGGCGACGGAATTAAAGAGCGCCCATATTATGTCGGAGACATAGTTGCGAGAAATCTAGATTGGCCAGTTATCGAAGGTGCTGGGCACATCGGAATATGGGATGGAACTTCCGTAATTGAAGTTCTCAACGAGCCGCAGGTTGTTCAGAAAAACAACTACGAGAATTTTTTCAAACGCAGCAAAGTTTGGCCAATAAGCAGAACCAAATGGCCTGCCCACAACGTACTCTCTTGCTTCTCTTCTGCATGCACAGAGGATTTTGACAGACCAAGAGCTAACAAGCAATCTTACCCAGCCTTGTATGCGATGGTTGCGAGAGCAAATCAAATATATGTCATAGGTGCAACATATATTGTGACACCTTACGTTATTCCAGCCGAGCCTACGGTGAATATTCCACCCAGCAGGGACTGGAATAAATACGTAACCTGGCCTCCGACGAAAGGAAGATATCGGTGTGATACTTTTATAACGGATATTATGGGCGCAACGGTTCGAAGTCCTGGATCACATACTCACTCACACATTCAGGGCCGATGGCTACCTTTACGAATTATTGATGCAAATATAGCCTCATGGTATCAAAAATATATTGATGCAACAGGAGCCAATGTCAAAGCACCTGCTGCCTTGTACAACAAACTCAAGCAATGGCAATGAAGCGAATAATATCTTACTCCATCATTGTCGCCGCATTATATGCAGCCTATCTATTTATAAACGAATCTTTAAAACCGCAGAACCACATCACACCAAATGTAAAGACCGAAATTTTTAATCAACAATCAAAAAGCACAGCAAACGAAGACACACAAAATGCGAATCAAGTCACAGTGGAACAGCAACAATCAAGTGCATCCCAGACTTCCGCATTCATTCAGGATGAAATTGATAGATTTCGCACATCTCTTGCAGATCCGTTATCCCACGATGAGAAATTGCAAGCAACTAACCGGCTTCACAACATCATTCGATCGACCCAACGCAGAGAGGTCAGAGAATCCCTCCGCCAAGAACTGCTTAGCGTCATTGACAGCAACAGATCCAAAGACATAGTCAAATCCGCAATTTTCGACTATACGAGATCACTCAATAGTCTGGATAACGCCTCCGAAGCCATCAGAGTTCTCGACTTGGGACTGAAAAATGGGATCCTGACCACCGCAGAATATGCTGGAGAATCTATACACATGGGTTTTCTTTTTGACGACAAAGCGATGATCAAAAACGGTTTAAACACAGGGGACGAATATTCAAATATTGTGCTATACAATTACATATCCGGCATAACAGAAAGCAACGGAAAAAAGATCATAGATCAAGAACTATTGGTTTACATAAACAGCCATCCCATAAAATTTTCCGGCGCTCCTTTCAGTTTCAGCCTGACAGAAGCCATTCAATACAATGAATGGGCCATGGCCAAAGCAAACGTTGAGTCAATCCTCAATGGGGCAGATTCCGTGGATATTCTTTCTGCCCCCTTCAAAAATCCACTCATAGATCCCAGAGAGCTGCTGGCGCTATCCATTTCTCCGGATATTGGATTAAAAATCATGAAGAAAGTGATAGCAAGCAAAGATCACCAAATAGGCCTTGAGAATCTTGATAAGTTCATGACCAGCTATTCTTATATACCCGCCATAAAATCTGCATCGGAAAATATGGAGCGCCATAAGACAGGCTTGGAGAAGTGATCTCTCCATCAGAGCTTCCCCAAAGAGAGACTCCACAATCCAATTTTCGGATTTATCCGAGGGATTACCATATTTTCCGCCTTTACTCCTCCGCCACCACCACCCTCCCCTTGCCCGCGCGCTTGGCCGCATACATGGCCTCGTCGGCGCGCTGCAGCAGCTGGGTGGTGTTTTCCCGGGCGGCATTGAGGGCGATGCCGATGCTGGCGCCGACCTGGACGGTTGCACCGTTTTCCAGGCGGATGGGCTGGCAGATGGAGGCCAGGCAGCGCTGCATGGCCTGAAGGGCGTCGTTGGCCGAGGCCAGTTCGCCCAGCAGCAGCACGAATTCGTCTCCACCCATGCGGGCCACGCAGTCGGTTTCGCGGGCCTGGGTGGTGAGGCGGCGGGCGACGATGCGCAGCACTTCGTCGCCGGCATCGTGGCCTTCGGTATCGTTGATCTGCTTGAAGCCGTCCAGGTCCATGAAGCAGACGGCCAGTTGCCCCGGTCCGCAGGCCTGGGCCAGTTCGCGCTGCAGCCGGGCCTGCAGTGCGCGGCGGTTGGCCAGGCCGGTCAGCACGTCGTGCAGCGCCTGGTGCTGTGCGGCTTGCTCGTCACGCTTGAGCGCGTCTATGTCCACGAAGACCCAGATCGATTCGCCGTCGGCCAGGCCTGCGCCGCTGACATCGACCCAGAGCAGGCTGCCATCGCTGGTCTTCAGCTGCATCTGGGCATGGCATTTGCCGCTGGAGCGCAGTGCGCCATAGGCCAGCTCGCCGGAGCGTTCATAGGTTTCCTCATCCGGGTAGAGGATGCGCGCCGAGGTGCCCTGCAGCTCGCCGGCCGGGCGCTTGAGCATGCGCTGCAGGGCCTGGTTGGTCCACAGCAGCCGGCGCTCGCGCAGGCGGGCGATGCCGATGAGGTCGTTGTCCATGAACAGTTCCTGCTGGCGCAGCAGCTCGGCAAGCCGGATGCGCGCCACGCGCTCGCGCTGCTGCAGCAGGTAGAGGCTGACCGAGCCCAGCGCGATCAGTGCCATGCTGAGACCCGTGAGTGCCCAGGCGCGCCAGGCCGATGCACGCCATGCGGCCAGGTAGCTTTGTGTGCCCAGGCCCGTGAAGACGGTCAGGGGATAGCCGGCCAGCCGCTGGTAGGCCGTGATGCGCTCCACGTCGTCCATCACCGTGGGCGTGATGTACCAGCCGCTGTCCCGGTTGCCGGCGAGGGCATGGTGGTACTCGCTGGAGACCGCAGAGCCGCCAATGCCGGCCACCGACCACGGATCGGCCGCCGAGTAGCGGGCCACCAGCAGGTCCTTGTCCGAGCGCAGCGCAATGGCGCTGTCGGGCCCGAAGGCCTGGCGACGGAACAGCGACTGGAAATGCGTGGCCGAGACCACGGCATAGACGATGCCCTTGAAATCCCCGTCCCCGGACTGCAGCCGGCGTGCCATCACGATGGCCCATTTGTTGAAGGAGTGGCTGACCAGCGGATCGGAGATCACCATGCGGTCGGAGTGGCGCGCGCGCTCGAAGTAGCTGCGGTCGGCCACGGAAAACGGGGGCTCTTCCTCGTTGGCCGTCAGCAGCACCTGGCCCTTGGCGTCGGTCACGCGCAGCGCGGTGACAAAGGGCAGCAGGGCACGCTGCTCCTGCAGAATTTCATAGAGGGCGAGGGCCGCCACATCGTCGCCGTCCAGGCCCCGGCTGCGGTAGCGGCCTGCCACGGTGGCCAATGCGTTGTCCACCAGCCGCATCTCGGCCGTCAGCTCCAGGCTCAGGCTGCGGGCCTGGTTCTGGGTGACAGCCACGCCCAGGTCCAGGTCGGCCTGGTGGTTGGCGCGCAGGCTCAGCCAGGTGGCCAGGCCCAGCAGGCCGGCGACCAGCAGGTTGCCAAGCACCAGGCGCCGCAGCACCTTGTCAGAAAGAAGCGTCTTCATGGCGCCGGGTGTCCCTTTCCGTCTGGCTGGATGAGCGTCCGGGTGGATGGAGCCGCACATTTTTAGCACAAGGACGGGACGATCCAGACAAGGTTTTGACCGATGGCAACGGCGCTCGCGCCGCTGGCGTACCTTCACCCCCGCAAGAATGGTCGCTGCCTGGGCCAGGGCGGGGGCCGCTGCGCAAAGGCCTGTTGCGCCGGCCTCCTGAGAAAGTGCAGAGCCGTCATGCAGCCTGCAGGATCTGCCGCAGGTCGGCTGCGCAGTCCTGCGCGTCCTGCTCATGGCGGAACGCCACGCGCAGCTGGCCCTCGGGATCGAAGACATAGGTGATGGCCGAGTGGTCCATGGTGTAGGACGCACCCGTGGGCACCTTCTTGTAGAAGACCTTGAATTCCCTGGCGACCTCGGCCGTCTGCGCCTCGTCACCGCGCAGCGCGACAAAGCCGGGGTCGAAGGCGCCCACATAGGCCTTGAGCACCTCGGGCGTATCGCGCTCGGGGTCGATAGTGATGAAGGCCACGGCCAGGCGCTGGCCATCGGGCCCCAGCAGCTGGCGTATTTCCAGGGCGCGCGTCAGCGCCGTGGGGCAGACATCGGGGCATTGGGTGAAGCCGAAAAAGACCATCAGGGCCTGGCCCTTGAAGTCGGCCAGCGTACGCTCGCGGCCATCGGCATCGCGCAGGCGGAAGTCCCGGCCGTACTGGGCGCCGGTCAGGTCTATGCCCTTGAACGGTACGGCGGCGGGCTTGCAGCCGGCCAGCAGCGCCAGTGCGGCCAGGCCGCCGCCAAGGCAGGCACGGCGAGACAGGGCGACGGAAGCAACGGATGGGCGGGTCGAAGAAAAATCGGCGGCGCGCTGCGGCGCCGCATGGCAATCGGAACGGAACATGGCATCCCTGCGTGGAATCTTGGCGAAGCCGCGCCGCCAAGGCTGCGCCCGGCCGGTGCGGCAATGTTCTGAGACAGGCCAGCGGCCAGACAGCGCGGGACAGCGCTGCAAGCAGCCAAGGGCTCAGGCGATCAACATCAACAAGGGAGGCCCGCGCGGCGGCAGCGGCGCGCCGACCAGGGAGGCAATGCGGGCAGAGACGATGGGCTGCAGCGCGCGGCCCATCGGCTGCAGTTGCGCCCAGGAGGGAGGGACATGCGCCGGCGGCGGCGTCACCGCCAGGCACAGAGGGCAGTCCAGCGAATGCTGGGCAGACACCGCCTGTCCTTCTTCACCGTTGACCACGACCAGCCTGACGCTGCCGCCAGCCGTGCAGACCAGCTCCATGGCCTGGGGGTGCACCAGGGGCGATGCAATGGCCAGGCCCAGCGTCAGCGCGAACCACGCCATGACCAGGCGGGCCAGTGGGACGGAGTTGCGCAGGGCTTGCATGGCTGGGGATTATGGGGGCAGGCCGTCACAGGGCCACGCCGACCTCGTCGCAGGCGGCCCAAAACCGGGCCGGGTCGCGCACCTGAAAGCGCTGTCCGCCGCGACGCGCCTGCACGATGCGGTCCAGCCGGAAGGTGCGCACGCCCTCGCGCTCGCAGTCCCAGGCCAGCAGGTACCAGAACGGCCAGGCCAGCAGCAGACATTGCGGCTCCACCACGCGCTCGCTGCGGCGCTGGCGTCCGTCCAGGTAGGTCAAGGCCAGCATCCATTGCTGTGCAAATGCCTGGTAGACGCTGGCGCGCGCCTCCACGCCCTGCGCACGCTCGCGCAGCGAAGCCTGGACTTCGACGGACACCGGCGAGGCCACGCGGATGCGCTGGCGCAGTTGCGCGATATCTGCGCGATCGGCCGGCGCAAAGCAGCGCGCGAACTGGCGGCGCAGTTCGCCATGACGCCCCGCCAGCGACAGGCCCAGGGCTTCCGACAGCGCCAGGGACATCAGCAGCTCCAGCGCGTCGTCACCCCGCAGGGTCACGCGGCCGGAGGGCCAGCGATGGACCACGCGGACACCGCCGCCCCTGCCCGAGGAGCTGTCCAGCTCCCAGCCCTGCTGCCTGAGCAACGACAGGTCGCGCGCCAGCGTGCGCTGGCTGACGCCCAGTTCCTCGGACAGCGCCGCCACGCCGTGCACGGCGCCATCGGACAGGCGTTGGGAAAGGGCTTCAAGCCGGCACAGACGGGCGGGCAGCGTGCGCGGTTTCATGGCCGGCATCATGGCGCAATTGACAGCCATTGAATGGCAGCGATGCAGGGACCATGGGCGGCATGTTCAATCCACGGAAAAATGCCATGCAAGTCATCGAATGGGCAGCGTTCAGCCTGCTGCCCGGTGTGACGGAAAACACCCTGCTGCAAGCCGCCAGCGCCATGCAGCACCAGTTCCTGGATGTGCAGGGCGGATGCCTGTCACGCCATCTGGTCCAGCTGGGCCAGGGGCGCTATGCGGATGTCGTCACCTGGCAATCACAGGAGGCTGCCCGTGCCGCCCTGGCGCAGGCCGGCCGGTCGGCTGCCTGCGCGGCCTACTTCGGGCTGATGCGCGTGGAGCATCCTCCCTTGCTGGGCGCCAGCGTGTTCAGCCACGGCGGGGAACATGGGCTGCCGCAGGGCATGGAGTTCTCGTTGTTCCGGCTGCGCCCCGGCGCCGATTCCCATGCCTTGGCCGCCGCCGCGCACCGCATGGCCGATGGCCTGTACCGGAATGAGCCCGGCTTCACGGCCCATGGCGTGATGCGAAGCGCCCACGACCCCGGCCTGTATGCCGACGTGGTGCTGGCCGACAGCGCCGGCCGCGCCCACCAGCTGTGCAGCAAGTGGGGCCAGGGACCGTTCGATCCGGCCTGCCAGGACTATCTGGAACTGATCGCGCCGGGGTCGGCACAGCTGCAGTTCTGGGACAGGGTGGCCTGAGCGCCGCCATCGCCGCGCCTTGGCCGGATGCCGGATATGCGTGGTATCCGTATCCGCCAGCCTGCACCGGCCATCCCATAATCACCTTTTCCCCAAGCAGTGACCGCCATGTCGAAACTCCATGTTGTGCAGCAGGGCCAAGGCCCGGCCCTCGTTCTGAGCCACGCGCTCGGTTGTGACCTCCAGATGTGGGACGGCGTGGCCCAGGCCCTGCAAGACCGCTTCACCGTGGTGCGCTACGACCACCGGGGCCATGGCCGCTCGCCCGCCATCGGCGAGGCCTTCGACATGAACGATCTGGCCGACGACGCCGCTGGCGTGATCGAGGCGCTGGACCAGGGGCCGGTGCACTTCGTGGGCCTGTCCATGGGCGGCATGACGGCCCAGGCCCTGGCCGCGCGCCATCCGGCGCTGGTGCGCAGCATCACCATCGCCAATTCGGCCAGCTACTACGACGAGGCCGCGCGCGCAGGCTGGCAGGCGCGCATTGCCACGGTGCGCGCCCAGGGCGTGGCCGCGATTGCCGATGGCGCCATGCAGCGCTGGTTCACGCCCGAATTCCGCGCCGGGCAGGCCGCCCGAGTGGCAGCCTTGCGCGCCGGGCTGGAGGCCACGGCGGCCGCGCCCTATGCGGCGGCCTGTGCGGCCGTGGGCGGCATCGATCTGCGCGAGAGCAACCGGCGCATCGCCTGCCCCACGCTGGTCATTGCAGGCAGCCGCGACGAGGCCACGCCCCCTTCCCTGTCCGAAGACATGCAGGCGCAGATTCCGGGCGCGCAGCTGGTGTCGCTGCCCGCCGCGCATTTGAGTGCCGTGGAAATGCCGGTGGAATTTGCGCAGTTGGTGAGCGACTTTGTCGCGCAGATCCGCTAGATCTGCCGCCCTGCCCGGACGAAATGGTCGCTGAGCGACGCCGCTAGCAGGCCGGCATCACGGCCGGCAGATCAACTCCGCCACGTCCATCAGCAAGGCCTCATCGATCTGCTCGCGCAGGTCCACGGCCAGCCTGCGCCGGTAGAACACGCCCAGGTCCAGGCCCACGCCCAGCGCGCGGATCTGCACATCGCCCGCGCGCTCGTGCCGGGCGATGACCTGGCGCAGGTGCTGGTCCAGGTAGTGCTCGTCGTTGGCCTGGTGCGTGGCCGTGTCCATGGGGCAGCCGTCCGAGATGACGAGCAGGATGCGGCGCTGCGCGGGCCGCGCCAGCAGCCGCTCGCAGGCCCATTCCACGGCCTCGCCGTCCACGCCCTCGCGAAACAGGTCGGGCCTGCGCAGCGCGGCAATGCCGTGGCGGGCGTGGCGCCAGGGTCTGGCGGCATCCTTGAAGACGATGTGCAGCCGCTCGTTGAGCCGGCCCGGGATGTAGGGCTGGCCCGCGCGCTGCCAGTCGCGGCGGGCGCGGCCGCCGTTCCAGGCCTGGGTGGAAAAGCCCAGCACGTCCACCGGCACGCCGGCCATGGACAGCGCGCGGCCCAGCAGGTCCACCAGCAGGGACAGCGGGCGCGCATGCGCCTTCATCGAGCCCGAGCAGTCCAGCAGGAGGGCCACGGCCGCATCGCTGACGGGGCGCGGCAGCTCGTTCCTGAAGATGGCGCGCTGCTGCGGATCGCTGACCAGTTGCGCCAGCCGGCTTGCATCCAGGTGCCCATCCTCCAGGCCGAACTGCCAGCCGTCGTGGCGCGGCACGGCCAGGCGCTGCTGCAGGTGGCAGGCCAGCCGGCCCGCATGGAAGCCGCTGCGCGCCAGTTCCTCATCCATCTGCTCGCGGAACTCGGCCAGTTGCGCGGCGCGGATCAGCTCGGTGGCCTGCGCCTCGCGGTCATAGGCGCGCGTGAACACGCGGTAGCTGTGGGCCGAGCCGGCCCAGGCGCGGCTGTCGCCGCTGAGCGCCACGGGCGGCGCATCCAGGCTTTGCGATTCAAAGTGCAGCGGCAGCGCGAAGCTGCCCCGCCGGCGCGGCCCGCCAGCGCCGCGCGGCGCCTCTTCCTGGGCTGACCGCACGGCCTGGCCCACCCAGCGGCTGATGGCCAGGGCCGGCGCAATGAAGGCCTGCTGGTCCTGCCGGTGGCGGCGCAGCAGGGCCCACTGCGCGCCCAGTTGCGCCGACAGGCCGGCGCGCGTGGCCTCGGCCAGGTCGGCCAGGGCATCGGGCGGCTCATGGCCGCTCAGGCGGCTCCAGGCGGTCAGCGCCACGGTGAACAGCAGGATACCCAGGCTGCTTTCGGTCAGGCCCGAATCGGCAAAGGCCTGGCTCCAGTGCACAAAGCGCGCATGCAGGTTGGCGCGTGCACCGGGCCATTCCTCGGGCGCCAGGCTTTCCACGCGCAACTGCTCCAGCAGTTCGAACACCAGCCGCTCGACCGGGTCGCCGGGCAGGTGGCGCGCGTGCAGCGCGGCATCGCTCAGGCGCAGGCGCAGGCTGGCACCGTCGAGCAGGCCGCGCTGGTCGGCCAATCGGGCCGGCACATCGGCCTGGTGGGCCGCTGCCAGCACCACGGGCGCCGTGCCCCGGTACAGCGTCTGCCCGCTCCATTGCAGCGAGGCATCGCCCGCCATGGCGCGCAGCAGCGCGCCGCCCCAGGCCTCCATGCGCGCCAGCGAGGGGGATGCCTCAGCAGGCATGGGCGGGCTCGTCGCGCAGCGCCAGTTCCTGGCCGAAGCAGCGCTGGAAGTACTCGGCCACGATGGCCCGCTCGGCCGGCTCGCACTTGTTGAGGAAGGACAGCTCGAAGGCCAGCCGCAGGTCATGGAAGATCTGCGCGTTCTCGGCCCAGGTGATGACGGTGCGCGGCGACATCAGCAGCGACAGGTCGCCCACCGCAAAGCCCTTGCGCGTGAGCGCGGCCAGCGCCACCATGGCGGCCACCTGCTCGCGCCCCTGCGGCGTGGCCAACTGCGGCACGCGCGCCAGCACGATGGCGGCTTCCTCGGCCGGTGCCAGGTAGTCCAGGCTGGTGACCAGGTTCCAGCGGTCGAGCTGGGCGTGGTTGAGCATCTGCGTGCCGTGGTACAGGCCGCTGAGGTTGCCCTGGCCCAGGGTGTTCATGGTGGCGAAGAGGCGGAACTGCGCATGCGGCTGGAGCACGCGCTTTTGGTCCAGCAGGGTGAAGCTGCCCTCGCGTTCGAGCACGCGCTGGATGACGAACATCACGTCGGGCCGGCCCGCGTCGTATTCATCGAAGACCAGGGCCACGGGCCGCTGCAGCGCCCAGGGCAGGATGCCTTCCTGGAACTGCGTGACCTGGCGCCCCTCCTGCAGCACGATGGCGTCCTTGCCCACCAGGTCCAGCCGGCTGATGTGGCCGTCGAGGTTGACGCGCACGCAGGGCCAGTTCAGCCGCGCCGCCACCTGCTCGATATGGGTGGACTTGCCCGTGCCGTGCAGCCCCTGGATGACCACGCGCCGGTTGTGCGCAAAGCCCGCCAGGATGGCCAGCGTGGCCTGCGGGTTGAAGCGGTAGGCCGGGTCCACGGCCGGCACATGCTCGCTGCGTTCGGCAAAGGCCGGCACCTGCATGTCGGTGTCCAGGCCGAAGGTCTCGCGCACGCCAAGCGTGCGCGTGGGATGCATCAGGGTCAGCTCAGTCATCGTCAGGGGCTCCCGGGGGGACTTCGTCGTTGATGCGCGCAATCGCCTCGGCCGCCGCGCGCAGTTGGGGAAGAAAGGACAGCGCCCGTTCGCGCGTGAAACGCAAGATGGGCGCCTGCACGGCCAGCCCCATGTTCGAGGGACCGCCCTGGATGGAGGGCACGAGCACGCCCAGGCACAGCAGGCCGGGAAGGAATTCCTCGTTGTCGAAGGCATGGCCCTGGGCGCGCACCTGGTCCAGCTCGGCGTCCAGCGCGTCAAAGGTCGTCAACGTATTGGCCGTGAAGCCTTCCAGCGGCACGGCCGACAGCAGCCGCCTGCGCTGCGCGGGCGCCATCTGGCTCAGGAACAGCTTGCCCGTGGCCGAGCAATGGGCCGGCACGCGCGAGCCCGGGTGCAGATAAAAGCGCAGCGGCGCGGGCGTTTCCACCCGGTCCAGGTAGAGCACCTCGCTGCCCGAGAAGGCGGTGATGTTGCAGCTCTCGCCGATGTCGCGCACCAGTTGCGCCAGCACCGCGTGGCGCGCGCCATGCGTGGTGTTGTTGAGCAGCACGCTTTCGGCCAGCCGCATCAGGCGCCGGCCCGTGCCGTAGTGCCGTCCGTTGCCCTCGCGCTGCAGGATGCCCGCGCCTTCGAGCTGCTGGAGCATGCGGTGCATGGTGGGCTTGGGCAGGCCTGTCTCCTCGACCATGGTCTGCAGCGTGAAGGGCTCGTTCTTCTGCGCAATGGCCTCCAGCAGCGCGAACAGCCGCAGGTTGGGGGTATCGCCATCGATACGGGCAGGGACAGGGTCTCGGGTGTTCATGGTGTTGGCCATCATATGTTTTTCAATTTTTCGAGTCAATTTGTTCCGAAAAAAGAAATTTGTTTGACATCCAGGCGAAATCACACCTAGACTTGCGCCGTAATTTCTTTTTTCGGAACTTAAAGTTCCATTTTCAAGGAGACAACATGACTGCAGCCAACAATCGTACGGTGGTCGAAGGCGTCCAGAAGATGACCCCTTCCGAAGCCTTTGTGGAGACCTGCGTGGCCAACGGCGTCACGGAGATGTTCGGCATCATGGGCTCGGCCTTCATGGATGCCATGGACATCTTCGCGCCCGCCGGCATTCGCCTGATCCCCGTGGTGCACGAGCAGGGCGCGGCCCACATGGCCGACGGCTATGCGCGCGTCTCGGGCCGCCACGGCGTGGTGATCGGCCAGAACGGCCCCGGCATCAGCAACTGCGTGACCGCCATTGCTGCCGCCTACTGGGCCCACAGCCCCGTGGTCATGATCACGCCCGAGACCGGCACCATGGGCATGGGCCTGGGGGGCTTCCAGGAAGCCAACCAGCTGCCCATGTTCCAGGAGTTCACCAAGTACCAGGGCCATGTCTGCAACCCCAAGCGCATGGCCGAGTTCACGGCCCGCTGCTTTGACCGCGCCATCTCCGAGATGGGCCCCACCCAGCTGAACATTCCGCGCGACTACTTCTATGGCGAAGTGCAGTGCGAAATCCCCAAGCCCATGCGCGTGGAGCGCGGCTCGGGCGGCGAAAACAGCCTGCAGGCCGCCACGGAACTGCTGGCCACGGCCAAGTTCCCCGTGATCCTGGCCGGCGGCGGCGTGGTCATGGGCGATGCGGTCGAGGAGTGCCGGCAGCTGGCCGAGCGCCTGGGCGCACCCGTGGTCACGGGCTATCTGCGCAATGACGCCTTCCCCGCCAAGCACCCGCTGTGGGCCGGCCCGCTGGGCTACCAAGGCTCCAAGGCCGCGATGAAGCTCATCGCCCAGGCCGACGTGGTGATCGCGCTGGGCTCGCGCATGGGCCCCTTCGGCACCCTGCCCCAGCACGGCATGGACTACTGGCCCAAGAACGCCAAGATCATCCAGGTCGAGGCCGACCACACCAACCTGGGCCTGGTCAAGAAGATCTCGGTGGGCATCCACGGCGACGCCAAGGCCGTGGCACGCGAGCTGGGCCGCCGCCTGCAGGGCCAGACCCTGGCCTGCGACGCCACCAAGGCCGCGCGCGCCGACACCATCGCCACCGAGAAGGCGGCCTGGGAAAAGGAGCTGGACGAGTGGACGCATGAGCGCGACCCCTACAGCCTGGACATGATCGAAGAGGCCAAGGGCGAGCGCACGCCCACGGGCGGCAAGTACCTGCACCCGCGCCAGGTGCTGCGCGAGCTGGAGAAGGCCATGCCGCCGCGCGTGATGGTCTCCACCGACATCGGCAACATCAACTCCGTGGCCAACAGCTACCTGCGCTTCGACGAGCCGCGCAGCTTCTTCGCGCCCATGAGCTTCGGCAACTGCGGCTATGCCCTGCCCACCATCATCGGTGCCAAGTGCGCGGCGCCCGACCGCCCGGCCATCGCCTACGCCGGCGACGGCGCCTGGGGCATGAGCATGGTGGAGATCATGACCGCCGTGCGCCATGACATTCCCGTCACGGCCGTGGTCTTCCACAACCGCCAGTGGGGCGCCGAGAAGAAGAACCAGGTGGACTTCTACAACCGCCGCTTCGTGGCCGGCGAGCTGGAAAGCGAGAGCTTCGCAGCCATTGCCAGCGCCATGGGCGCCGAGAGCATCGTGGTCGACCAGATCGAGGACGTGGGCCCGGCGCTGAAGAAGGCCATCGACCTGCAGATGAACCACGGCAAGACCTGCGTGATCGAGGTGATGTGCACGCGCGAACTGGGTGACCCGTTCCGCCGCGATGCGCTCTCCAAGCCCGTGCGCTTCCTCGAAAAGTACAAGGACTTTGTCTAACCCCCTGAGGCGCTGACGCGCCTTCCCCCTCTCTACCCGCTGCGCGGGGGAGGGGGACGACACCCTCGGTGCGGGGCGGCCCTTCCTCGGTGTCCCTGGGATGGGCCGCGCCGGTTTCATGCGCCTGGGTGAAGCGCAAGGCCCTCGAAAGCCGATTCCCAGATTCCCTGCGTTGCTCGCGCCGGGCCCTGTACTTTCCCGCAGGAGCTTTCATGGTCCCCCCACTTTCACTTGCCGTGGCCGCCGACGATGCGCCCGCCACGCCCCGTCCCCATCTCCAGCACTTGCTCGACCAGGCCAAGGCGCAAGGCCCCATTCCCGTGGCCGTGGCCTATCCCTGCGATGCAGGCTCGCTGCAGGCCGCCATGCAGGCCGCGCAGGCGGGCCTGATCACGCCGCTGCTGGTCGGCCCCGAGGCACGCATCCGGGCGGCGGCCCAGGCAGCCGGGCTGGACCTGGCGGGCGCATCCATCCACTCCACAGCCGACGATCCACGCGGGGCGGCTGCCCAGGCGGCGGCGCTGTGCGGCAGCGGCCAGGCGCGCGCGCTGATGAAGGGCAGCCTGCACAGCGACGAGTTGCTGGGCGCCGCCGTGGCGCGCGAGGCCGGCCTGCGCGGCAGCCGCCGCGCCAGCCATGTGTTCGTGATGGACCTGCCGGGCTTCGAGCGCCCGCTGCTGATGACCGATTGCGTGGTCAACATCTTCCCCACGCTGATGGACAAGCGCGACATTGCGCAGAACGCCATCGACCTGGCCCGTGCCATCGGCATTGCCCGGCCGCGCGTGGCCGTGCTCTCGGCGGTGGAGACGGTCAACCCCGCCATTCCCGGCACCATCGACGCGGCCGCGCTGTGCAAGATGGCCGACCGGGGGCAGATCAGCGGCGCCATCCTCGACGGGCCGCTGGCCTATGACAACGCCATCTCGCTGCGCTCGGCGCACCACAAGGGCATCGTCTCCGACGTGGCGGGACAGCCCGACGTGCTGCTGGTGCCCAGCCTGGAGGCCGGCAACATGATCTACAAGCAGCTGGTCTACATGGCCGACGCCGAATGCGCGGGCCTGGTGCTGGGCATGCGCGTGCCCATCGTGCTGACCAGCCGTTCGGACTCGGTGGCCAGCCGCATTGCGTCCTGCGCGCTGGCCGTGCTGGCCAGCGCGGCGGGCGGCAAGGAGCAGTCATGAGCCAGGTCCAAGCACAGGTGGCTGCGCAGGCGCCCGTGCCGCGCATGCTGCAGTGGCTCAGGCTCCTGCCCGGCACGGGCCTGTCGGGCGTGATCGCGCTGGCGGCGACCTTCGTCTCCACGCTGCATGGCGGGCCACAGCTGCTGTTCGCGCTGTTCTTCGGCGTGGCCTTCCACTTCCTGAGCCAGGACGCGCGCGCCAAGCCGGGCATCGAGTTCTGCGCGCGCGGCGTGCTGCGCCTGGGCGTGGGCCTGCTGGGTGCGCGCATCACGGCCACGCAGATCGCGGGCCTGGGCTGGACCACGGCGCTGATCGTCATCGCGGCCGTGGTCACCACGCTGCTGTGCGGCACGCTGCTGGGCCGGCGCCTGGGCCTGACACGCCCGCAGGGCGTGCTGTCGGGCGGCGCGGTGGCCATCTGCGGTGCCTCGGCGGCGCTGGCCATCTCGTCGGTGCTGCCGCGCGACAAGGACAGCGACCGCTTCACGCTCACCGTGGTGGTCACGGTCACCGTGCTGTCCACGGCCGCCATGGTGCTGTATCCGCTGGTGGCGCGCGCCTTGCATCTGCCGCCCGAGCTGGCGGGCCTGTTCATCGGCGGCACCATCCACGATGTGGCCCAGGTGGTGGGCGCGGGCTACACCATCGACCAGGCCACGGGCGACTACGCCACCATCGTCAAGCTGTTCCGCGTGTCCATGCTGGCCGTGGTGGTGGTCATGGTCTCGGCCCTGTTAAAGCGCCAGCGCGAGGCAGCGGCCGAGCAGCACCACGGCAAGAAGCCGGGCCTGGTGCCCTGGTTCCTGTGGGTGTTCGTCGCGCTAGTGGCCATCAACTCGCTGGGCTGGGTACCGCCGGGCCTGCAGCACCAGTTGAGCGACCTGTCGCGCAACTGCCTGGTGCTGGCCATTGCGGCCCTGGGCCTGAAGACCTCGTTCCAGCAACTGGCCCAGGCCGGCTGGCGGCCTTTTGCACTGCTGGTGGTGGAGACGCTGTGGATGGCAGCCTTCGTGCTGATCGCCATCGAGATCGAGATGCGCTGACGCCTGCACAGGCATTGCCGCAAGAGGCCCGCCCTGCGCGGGCCTTTGTCATGGCGCCACACATCGCTTGATGGGCATGCACCAAGATGATACATTTGCACACAAATTTTTGATCCACATCAACGCCCTTCCGCGCCGTGAACGTTTTTCGCAAGCAAGCCGGCAGATTCCGCAGGCTGACCGCCACCCAAATCCTCACCCTGCTGCGCAATCAGCAACCCCGGCAAGCCGCCCTGCTGCGGCTGCTGCCCTGCCTGTCGATGCTGGCCGTGTGCGCGGTGCTGCTCGATTCCCTGCTGCCCATTCCGCTGTGGGCCATCGCCAGCCTGACCGTGGTCATGGCCGCCTACATCGCCCACAACTGCCAGTCCTTTGTCGCCACCCAGCGCAGAAAGTCCACGCTGCGCCATCTCGCGCGCTCCTGCCTGCTGCACGCCGGCTGAAGCACAAGTGCCCCTGGGTGCCGGGCGTCAGGCACCGCCTCTGGCATAGGCCGTCAGCGCCTGGGCCACGGCCTTGAAGACCACGGCGCAGCGCTCGCTCTTGCGCAGGTCCTCGTGCATGGCCACCCAGGTATCGAGCTTCCATGAAAACGCCTGGGGCAGCACCCGCACCAGGCCCGGCTCCCGGGCCGCCAATGCCGACTGGCACACGCCAATGCCAAAGCCCGCGCGGATGGCGCCCAACTGGGCCAGGTCGCTGTCCGAGCGCAGCGCCATGCCTTCGCGCGTGAGCATGGGAAACTGCTGCTGCATCTTTCGGATCAGGGCGCTTTCATGGTCGAAGCCGATGAGCGAATGCCCGGCCAGGTCCTCCAGCGATTCCGGCACGCCGCGTGCGGACAGATAGCTTTCATGGGCATGCAGCCCCAGCTCGATGGCGCCGATATGGCGTGCCACCAGCGCCTCCTGCTGCGGCCGGAACATGCGCACGGCCACGTCGGCCTCGCGGCGCAACAGGTCGTCCACCGCGTTGGACAGCACCAGCTCGATGCCCAGTTCAGGGTGTGCCGCGCGCAATTGCGCAAGCACAGGCGGCAGCACCTCCACGCCCACCACCTCGCTGGCCGTCAGCCGCACCGTGCCGCGCACGCCCGAGCCATGGCTGGCCGCCACGCGGCGCAGCGCGGCCGCCGTCGCGGCCATGCTGGCTGCATAGGGCTGAAGCTCGTAGGCCGCCTCCGTGGGCGCGAAGCCATCGGATGAGCGGGTGAACAGTTGCAGGCCCAGCGCCGACTCCAGCCCGTCGATGTGCCGGCCCACGGTCGGCTGCGCCACACCCATGGCCCGGCCCGCCGCTGACAGCGACCCGGACTCCAGCACCTGCAAAAAACTGCGATACCACTCCCAGTGGGGTTCCGACATCACTCATCCATTCATTTATGCATGGACACCAGAGAATTCTAGGCAATTTTCTTTTTGCAGCGGGTTGCTGACACTGAGGCTGTCACCACAGGACCCAGCCCATGCCATCCATTGCACTCTTCGGCGCCGCAGGCGCCATCGGCCAGAGCCTGGCCACCGCGCTCAGACAACAGGGCCGCGCCTACCGCGTAGTCGGCCGCAACGCAGCCAGCCTGCGCCAGACCTTCGGCGCCGACCCGCTGGCCGAGATCGTCCCCTGGAACCCGGACAGCACCGGCTCCGTCGAGGCTGCCGCCCACGGCGTGGACACGCTGGTCTACCTGGTGGGCGTGAACTACTGGCAGTTCGCATTGCATCCCGAGCTCATGCGCAGGACGCTGGACGGCGCCATTGCCGCCGGCGTGCGCCGCATCGTACTGATCGGCACCGTCTATCCCTATGGAAAGGCGCAGGCCCATGCCGTGAAGGAAGACCATCCACGCAACCCGCATACCTTCAAGGGACGCATGCGCAAGGCGCAGGAAGACCTGCTGCTGCAGGCCCACGCACAGGGCCGCATCGAGGCCGCCGTACTGCGCCTGCCCGACTTCTACGGCCCGGGCGTGCACAACAGCCTGCTGCACGGAGCCTTCGAGGCGGCGGCCCGTGGCGGCCGGGCCGACATGGTCGGCCCGCTGGACCGGCCGCATGAGTTTGTCTATGTGCCCGATGTGGGCCCCGTCGTGGCGCGCCTGATCGGCACGCCGCAGGCTTTCGGCAAGGTCTGGCACCTCGCCGGCGCGGGGGCGATCACGCAGCGCGACGTCGTTTCGGAGATCGAACGCCTGACCGGCAGGCCGTTGAAGCTGCGCGTTGCAGGAAAGACCGCGCTGCGCCTGGCCGGCCTGTTCAACCCCTTCATGCGCGAGCTGGCCGAGATGCACTACCTGCTGACCGATCCGCTGATCATGGAGGACTCCGCCCTGCACGCCCTGCTGGGCCCCATCGCCAAGACGCCCTATGCGCAGGGCATACGCGCAACGCTGGATGCCGCCAGGGCGGGCGCGGGTTCAGCTGTGAACTCCAGCCCGCAGCAGGCCACGGCCTGAAAACAAAAAAGCCCTGACAGCAGAACTGTCAGGGCTTTCGTCTATCTGGCAGGGGAGGAAGGACTCGAACCCTCGCATGCCGGAATCAAAATCCGGTGCCTTTACCAACTTGGCGACTCCCCTAGAAGACCTAAATTCTAATACGTTTTTTTGGCCCGAAATCCAAAATTCCAAAAATTTCGACACCGCCAAAGTTGTCTTCATGGCGCGGCCAGGGCTCCCTCAAGACAGCGGAGTATCGCCTCCCGCCCCATCGCCGTGAAACAGCCAATGAAGACAAACACGGACTCCGAGACCCTGGCCCCATGCAGGCTGGCAATGCGCAAGCGCCCACCCACCACGTGGACTTCCTGGACGCTGTCCTGCCCGCCCAGCCGCACGATGCCCTTGGCCCGCAACAGGGGGACAGGCAGCGTACGCAGCGCCTGCCGCAACCGCTGCCGGTCAAAGCAGCGGCGCGTTGCGTAGGAAAAGCTGCCCACATCGGCCATGCCGGCCATGTTCCCGGCCTGGCTTTTCCAGGAGCCGCCCGCTTGCAGCAGGCCTTGCGGGCGGCGTGGCGAGGCAGCCGCATCAATGAACACGGCCAGCGGTATCTCGCCATGTCGGGCAGCCAGCACCACGGCACCGGGCGCCATGCCGGCCACGCGCGCGGCCACCTTTTCGGTGGCACATGCGCCGGCCAGATCGGCCTTGGTCAGCACCAGCGCCGTCGCGCCCGAGATCTGGCGGCGGACCATGTCGCCGACCAGCGGGTCGCACAGTTGCTCATCGACGTCCTGGACATCCACCGCCACCAGGATGGCGTTGAGCTGCAGTGCGGGGTCGAGCATGCCGACCTGGGCGATGCGCACGGGGTCGGAGACGCCGCTGGCCTCGATGACCAGCAGGTCCGGTCGGTCAGGCCGCGCGCCCACGGCGGCCAGGGCTTCGGCCAGCCGGCCGCCGATGGAGCAGCAGATGCAGCCGTTTTCCAGCTGCAGCACGTCGCTGCTGCGCGTGCGGATCAGGGCGGCGTCGATGTTGATCTCGCCGAAGTCGTTGACCAGCACGGCCACGCGCAGGCCATCGGCGCGCTCCAGCAGCCGGTTGAGCAAGGTGGTCTTGCCCGCGCCCAGATAGCCGCCCACGACGACCATGGGAATGGGCGCCCGCTGCGCCGCGGCGGCCGGCGTGCTCATGGCGCTGACCCGGGCGCGGGGAAGATGCGGCCGCCCAGCACGGTGCCCCAGACCTTCACGTCCTTGAGGGCCGCTGGCGCCACCGCGCGGGGATCGTCCTCCAGCACGGCGAAGTCCGCCAGCTTGCCGGGCTCGATGCTGCCCACGCGCTGCTCCAGTTTCAGGGTGCGGGCCGCGCCCATGGTGATGGCATGCAGGGCGTCGTCCACCGACAGGCGCTCGGCCTCACCCAGCACGCGGCCTGAAGCGGTTTCGCGCTGCACGGCGCACCATGCGGTGAACAGGGGGTGGATGGGAGTGATGGGCGCATCGGAATGCATGGCGAAATCCATGCCCAGGCGCCGCGCCGTGCCCGCTGCGTTCATGCGCGAGGCCCACTGCATGCCCACGGTCTGCTCGGCGTGGGCATCCCCCCAGTAGTAGAGATGGTTGGAGAAGAAGTTGACGCACATTCCCAGGCGCGCGGCGCGCTGCAGCTGGGCGCTGCTGGCCAGCTGGCAGTGCTGCAGGGTGTGGCGATGGTCGGCGCGCGGGTGCCTGGCCAGCAGGTCCTCGATCACATCCAGCACCACTTCGGTGGCTTCGTCTCCGTTGGTGTGGATGTGCAGTTGCAGACCGGCCAGGTGGAAGGGCTCGAACAGCGCGGGCAGCTGCGACGGGGGAATCAGCCACAGGCCGTTGGGCTGCCCGCCCGCATAGCCGGGAGCGCGCAGGCGCGCCGTGAAGCCCTGGATGGAGCCGTCCACGATGAACTTGACGGGGCCGAACTGCAGCTTGTCGCTGGCCGAGGACGCCGCTGCAGCATGCACGCGCGCGGCACCGCCTTCCGGGTTGCGCTGCGGCGCGAAGGCCGGGACGATGCGCAGCGGATAGGCCGCGTCGCCCGTGACTTCGCGCAGCGCGGCCAGGCCCTGGGGCGAGAGATCGCTGACCAGGTCGGTGGCCGTGGTCACGCCCGCGAGCTGGGCCACGCGGCCGAACTTCCAGATCGCCTCGCGCTGCTCGGCGGCAGCCAGAGACAGCGCGCTGCCGATCACCTTCTGCACCGGATACATGGCGGCGAATTCCTGCAGCTCGCCCGTGGGCTGGCCCTCGGCGTCCTTGTGGATGCCGTCGATGTCGGTGTCCTCGTCGATGCCGGCCAGCGCCAGCATGGCCGAGTTCACATTCATCAGGTGCACGCTGGCGTGCAGGATGACGATGGGCCGCGTGGCGGAGACACGGTCCAGCTCGCGCACCGACAGCCGGCTGCTGCCGAAGAGGATGGGATCGAAGCCCCAGGCCAGCAGCGTGGCCTGCGCATCGGGCAGGGCACGCTCGGCCTCGGCCAGGCGCGCCAGCACGGCGTCCAGCGTGCGCAGGCCGGGCCACAGGCGGCCCTCGGGATCGCGCCGATCGAAGTAGCCCAGGTACACGGCCTCCCACATGGCGCCTTCCATCAGGTGGCTGTGCGCCTCGATCAGGCCGGGCATGAGGACCTTGCCGTGCAGGTGGTCGATGCGTTCGGCCTCGGGCCAGGCAGCCATGTCGGCCTCCTGGCCAACGGCCAAGATGCGGCCGCCCTGCACGGCCACATGGGTGGCCTGCGGCTGGGCCGGGTTCATGGTGAGGATGGTGCGCGCCACAAAGACCTGCGTGCGCGCGTTCTCGTCGTGGTTCATGGTGGTGGTCTTTTTCAGGCGGCCTTGACGCGCGCGGCACCGGGCAGATAGTGGACGATGGCCGTGACCAGCAGGTTCAGCGCCAGGCTGATGAAGCCCAGGTTGATGCCGCCGAAATCCGGCTGCTGGATGTACAGCGCAATGGCCAGCGCCTGGCCGCAGGCAATGCCCAGGGCAACGGCCATGGGCCGGATGCGCCAGCCGAAGAGGATGGCCATCATTCCGGGGAAGAACTGCGTCACGCCGTAGTAGGTGGTGTTGATCAGCGTCAGCATCAGGTTGGGCGTGAGCAGCGTCATCACGATGGACAGCACCAGGTAGATGACGATCACCACCTTGGCGCCCTGCTTTTGCTTGGCCTCGGGCAGGCCGGGCAGCAGGTTGCGGGCCACGATGGGGCCGATGGCCAGGCAGATGCCCGCCAGCACCAGCAGGCCCGACAGCGCGGCGCCTGCGGCCACCAGGCCCAGCAGCCAGTCGGGCAGCAGTCGCACGGCAGCCGCGAAGAAGGCCTCGTTGGGCGATGCCAGCTGCAGGTTCTGGCTGATGGCGTAGTACGAGGCCAGCACCAGGAACGGGTACATCAGCATGTACAGCGGCATGGCGATCTGGGTGCGGCGGATGGTGTGCGAACTCTTGGCCGTAAAGAAGTTCTGCACGGCGAACGGCATCATGTAGAAGCCCAGCGCCTGGAACAGCATGGTGCTCATGGAAAAGCGCAGCTGCGTATCGGTCATGTGGTTGCTGACCTTGGCACTGGCGGCGGTGAACACATCGCCCACGCCCGCATGCCAGCCCACGGCCACGCCCGTGGCGATGATGGCCACCACCATCAGGATGTCCTTGAGGATGGCGATATAGGCCGAGGCGCGCACCCCCGAGATGGCGATGTAGGTGAAGGCCAGGCCTGCAGAGATCAGCAGCAGGTGCAGCGGCTGGAAATTCCATCCCAGGCCCTTGAGCGCGGCCACCAGCCCCGTGAACTGCAGCTGGCCCCAGGGCAGCAGGAACAGGATGGCCGAGCCGGCCACGATCAGCTCCAGCGCACGGCTGCCGAAGTGGCCCTTGAACAGGTCCGGCAGCGTGATGGCGTTGTGCCGCAGCCCCGCCTTCCAGATCATGGGGCCGAGGAAGTAGCCCAGCGGATAGGCCAGCAGGATGTAGCCCAGGAACCAGACGCCATAGGTCGGCCCCTTGGCGTAGATGCCGCCCGGAAAGCCGACCATGGTGCCGATGCTGTAGATCTCGCCGGCGGCCAGGAAGAACACCAGGTAGGCGCCGAACTGGCGGGAGGCGACGAAGAAGTCATGCACGCTTTGCGCACCCTTGCCCGTGCGCGAGCGGATGGCCAGGTACAGGGACAGCGCGATGAAGCCCAGAAAGACTGCGGTGGTCATGGCGGTGCTCCCTTCAGGCAGACTGCGCGTCGTCGGCTTCGTGGCGGTCGAACATCAGCCAGCACACGAGCATGCACAGCGACGTCAGCACGAACCACATGAAGATCCACAGGTAGATGAAGGGCACGCCGAACACGAAGCGATCGACGGACGCGACCCAGGGAAGCAGGCCGATCACCGCGATGTACGGGATGCCTATGCCGATGAACAGCTTGAGCATGGTTTGTCTCCTTTTGCTCCGATGAAAGAGTTGGCGGTTGTGGCCGCTCTATAGAACATTTCAATGTTCCTGGATGCGATCTTAGGAAGCGCCTACCTATAATTCAAATGAAAAATTTGCCAACAAACCATGAGGACTCCGCATGGATACACAGAAGCTGCGGCACCTGCTGGCCATCGTCGAGCACGGCACCTTTTCCGACGCAGCGCGCGCCGTGCATCTCACCCAGCCGGCGCTGAGCCGCAGCATCCGCGCGCTGGAAGATGAACTCAGGGCGCAGCTGTTCGACCGGGGCGCGCGGCGCGCCCGGCTGACGGTGTTTGGCGAGCTCGTGGCCGAGCGCGCACGCCGCATGCGGCTGGAGGAAACCCAGTTGCGGCGTGACCTGGAGCTGCTGCGCGGCGGCCAGGAAGGCGCGCTCGCCATTGGCGTGGCGCCCGCGCCCGCGGCGCTGCTGCTCAAGCCCTTTCTGATCCACATGGCGCAGGCGCATCCGCGCGTGAAGGTGCGCGCCGAAATGGGTGCCACCAGCGCATTGCTGCAGCTGCTGCGCAACGAATCCATCGATGCCATCGTCGGCGACGCCTACGTGCTGCGCGCCGCCGATGACGTGGAGATGGAACTGCTGGGCGAGCTGCCAGCCGGCCTGGTCTGCCGCGCGGGCCACCCCGTGCTGCAAAACCCCGGCATGGACGAGATCCGCCGCTACCCGCTGGCCACCACCACGTTGAGCACGGCCATGGCGCGGCAGCTGGCCGAGCTGTGGGGCGAAGGCGCCGAGCCCGACAAGCTGTTCACCCTGCACTGCAACGACCTGGACCTGCTGCGCGGCGTGACCCTGGCCACGGACACCTTGCTGTTCGGCGTGCTGTCCATCACCCGCAAGGAGCGCGCCAGCGGCGCCATGGCCGAAGTGCCCCTGCCCGCCGATCCCCGCCGATGCGGCCGCTACGGCATGGCGCGCATGGCCGCGCGCACCCTGTCACCGGCGCTGGACACGGCCTACGCCTTCACGCGCACGCACTGGCGCGAACTGTCGGAGCACGATCAGGAGCCCGGTTGATCGATGCTCAGCCGGCCGCCGGGGCCTCTGCCTGTGCATGCGCCAGGCCCAGCGGCAAGGTCTGCGCGCGCAGCCAGTCCAGCACAAGGGCGAAGCTGGCCTCGTCCTGCACCGGCCGGGGCGACATGAGCACGTAGTGCGAGCCATCGGCCACGAAGCCGTGCGGCGCGCACAGCGTGCCGCTGGCCAGGTCATCGGCCACCAGTGCCAGCGGGCCGATGGCGACGCCGGCCCCGGCCACGGCGGCCTGCAGGCTCAGGTAGAAATGCTCGAAGCGCACCTCGCGACCGGCCCGCAGCGGCACGCCGGTCAGTTCGCTCCAATGCCGCCATGCGTCCGGCCGCGACTGCGTATGCAGCAGCACCCCGCCCAGCGGCCCTGAGCGTGCCAGCGCCTTGGCAAGCGCGGGCTTGCAGACGGGCCCCACGCGCTCTTGCAGAAAGGGCTCGGCCACCACATCGGCGCCCATGTCGAAATCCGCGCGGCGTATGGCCAGATCAATGCCCTCGCGCGCAAAGGGCACGGAGCCGCCGGCCGATACCAGGCGCAGCTCGCGCTGCGTGCCGATCGCTTCCTGCAAACCGCCCAGACGCGGAATCAGCCAGCGCATCAAAAACGTGGGCTCGCACGACAGCACCAGCGGCCGGTCCGGCCCTGCCGCCTGCCGCGCGCGGCCCAGCGCGCCGCGCAGGCGCTCCAGCGCCAGGGCCACCTCCTCGGCCAGCACGCGGGCCGTGGGCGTGGCAATGATGCTGCGGTTGCTGCGCTGGAACAGCGCAAAGCCCAGCGCCTCCTCCATGTCGCGCACGGCACGGCTCACGGCGCCATCGGTCAGGTGCAGCTCGCGCGCGGCCTTGGAGACACTGCCATGGCGCACCGTGGCCTCGAAGGCGCGCAGGGCAGACAGCGGCGGCATGTGGACGGGTGCGGGCATGGCAATGGCGGCTCTAGACAGGTGGAACAGCGGACTTTCAGTTGAACATTTCTCAATTGAATGATGAGTCTATATCGATTTATTACTGGAGCATCTTCATGCAAAGTAAGCCTATCGATTGAGGTTTCAGCAAGAACCATGAAGCACTCCAGCCCCAACTCCGCCAACCCCTCGGCCAGCACCCCGGCCAGCGCGCCCCTGGCCATCACCATGGGCGATCCATTGGGCATCGGGCCCGAGATCATCGTCAAGCTGGCAATGGACCCTGCGCGGCCCTGCACGCCGTTTCTCGTCATCGGCGACATCGCCCGGCTGCAGCGGGCGGCCGATGGGCTGGGCGTCCATCCGCAGATCCGGGCCATCGAGACACCGGCCCAGGTCCCTGCCCTGGTACCGCCCGCCACGCTCTTCGTGCTGCAGACCGGCGAGGACCTGCCGCCGGACCTGCCCTGGGGCTGCGTCGATGCACGCGCCGGCGCGGCCTGCCATGCCTATATCCAGCGCGGCATCGACCTGGCCCTGGCTGGCGACGTCTCGGGCCTGGTGACCGCCCCCATCCACAAGGAAGCGCTGCGCGCGGCAGGCTGCCCGCATCCGGGCCATACCGAGATGCTGGCCGAGCGTTCCGGCACACGCGACTTCGCCATGATGCTCGCCAATGATGAG
The DNA here is from genome assembly GCF_059499305.1 of Delftia sp. Lineage (NCBI taxonomy): Bacteria > Pseudomonadati > Pseudomonadota > Betaproteobacteria > Burkholderiales > Comamonadaceae > Delftia > Delftia sp. Next base: position 36,616 of record NZ_JCABYI010000017.1, on the reverse strand, counting down.
CTGCGGGTGCTGCTGGTCTCCATCCATGTGCCGCTGCAGCAGGCCATCGCCTCCGTGACCATGGACAACGAGCTGCGCGCCATTCGCCTCGCGCACCAGGCCTGCCGCGCGTTCGGCATCCCCCGGCCCCGGGTGGCCGTGGCAGGGCTCAATCCGCATGCCGGTGAAAACGGTCTGTTCGGGGACGAGGACCGCTCGGTGATCATCCCCGCCATTGCCGCCGCGCGCGCCGAAGGCATCGACGCCAGCGGCCCCTGGCCCGGCGACACGGTCTTCATGCGGGCGCGCCGGGGCGAGTTCGACGTGGTGGTCGCCCAGTTCCATGACCAGGGGCTGATTCCCGTGAAATACCTGGGTGTGGAGCAAGGCGTGAACATCACCGTGGGCCTGCCCTTTGTGCGCACCTCGGTGGACCATGGCACGGCCTTCGACATCGCGGGCACGGGCCGCGCCGACCACGCCAGCCTGGCCTGCGCGCTGCGCCAGGCGGCAGCCATGGTGCAGGCCACCCGTACCGGTACCAGTGCACGAACGCAACGCCCGGACTTCATCTTCATGCTCACGCAGCAGGACAGGACCATTGCCGATGCGCGCGAGCGGCTGCGCGAGGTGCTGGCCCAGGGCGTTCGCCATGTGGGCTTCAAGGACATCGGCCTGGCCCTGCCCGAGCTGCATGCCCTGGCCCGGGACATCCGTGCGGGCGGCGCCAGGGTCTATCTGGAGGTTGTCAGCCTGGACGAGGCCAGCGAAGTGGCCTCGGCCCGCGCGGCGGTCGAGCTCGGTGTGGACGTTCTCATGGGCGGCACGCGGCCCGAGGCGGTGCTGCCCGTGCTGCGCGGCAGCGGCATTGCGTACTACCCGTTTCCCGGCAAGGTGAGCGGGCATCCGAGCGTGCTTTCAGGCCCGGTACAGGACATCGTGGCCAGCGCCCGCCGCATGGCGGGGCTGGACGGCGTGCATGGCCTGGATCTGCTGGCCTACCGCTTCCACGGCGATGTGCCGGCCCTGATCAAGGCCGTCTGCGATGCGGTGGACAAACCCGTGGTCGTGGCCGGCTCCATTGATCGCAGTGAACGCATCGCGGCCGTGCTGGCCGGCGGCGCAGCGGGCTTCACGATAGGCACTGCCGCCTTCGAGGAGACTTTTCCGGCCGCGCGGCCTGGGCTGGCGGCGCAATTGCAGGCCATACAGGCGCTGGTGGACTGACGCCGGCCATGCCGGCTATGCCGGCCCGCGCCTCGCACGCCGGGGTCACGGTCCAGCAGCAGCTGCAGCGGTTTCGCCCACCGGTGCCCGGGCGTTCTCACAGCCCCAGGTACAGGGCCAGCAGCGAAACGGCGGCCGGCACGGCCTGCACCCAGAGGATCTTGCGGCTGGCGGTGGCGGCGCCATACAGGCCTGCCACCAGCACGCACAGGAGAAAAAAGTACTTGAACGCCAGGCCGTCGGCGCCCTGCGCCAGCCCCCAGATCAGCCCTGCGGCGAGAAAGCCGTTGTAAAGCCCCTGGTTGGCGGCCAGCGTCCTGGTCTGCTGCGCAAATTCCGGCGTCAGCCCAAAGGCCTTCCTGCCAGCCGGCCGGTCCCAGAGAAACATCTCCAGCACGAGGATGTAGACATGGATTGCGGCGACGATGCCTATGAGAACGTTGGCCATCTGGGTGGATAGGAAAGTGAACAGGCCCCTGTATACGGGATGCATCCGCCGCCGTCCATGCCCGCCGCGCCACACATGGCCTGCAACGGCCTGCCCGTGTCACCCGGAAGACTTGCTGCCGGGTGGCACGGGCTTTTCCACTGGCTTTTGCGCACTCTCTGCCGGCGCCACGGCACCTGCGGCCGCACCGCCCAGCGCACCGGCCACGCTGCCTACCGTGCCGCCCACCACCACACCCACCGGGCCTGCAATGACCGCACCGGCGGCAGCGCCGGCAGCGGCTCCGGCCAGTACGCCGCCGCCGATGAACACCGAGCGTGACTCGCGCTGCGCATCCTGCGGCGACAGCTGGTACTGGGCAGCTGCCTCGGGGTCCTGGGAAGGTACGCCGTGGCCCGGTCGTGCCTGTTCGGCCAGGTCTTCGTCCTCCACCGCATCTGCAGACACCGGCGGGATGGATGGCTTGTTGCTTGCATTCATGGGAATCTCCTTCGGGGATGGACCGTGGACGCGGGACTGCATCCGCTGCATCCCTCTTGCAGTTTTCGTTGTACGCCTGTGCCCGCCAGACCGACGCCGGCCCAGGCTGCGCTGCCGCGTCAGCAAAGGGCCGCAGCTGCGCAGACCTTGACTACAAGGGCTCGTAGGACCTGGCCTCCGGCACCCAAGGACCCTCCTACGCCGGTCGCGGCGCACCGACTACCCGGAGCACTTCATTGCGGTCCTAAGCTGGAACCCAGAAGCACACAGGCTTCGACTTCGCCAGGCGATGCACGGGCTTTGAAGGGGCCGCCTCCCGCGCCTTTTCCCATGCCGCATCGCCCAGCCGCCAGATGCACAGCGTCGGCGTGCCAGCACCAACCCACTCAATGGAGAGCCTCATGGTCACACCCAACACCGTATCGAGCGTCATTTCTTCCGAAACCGTCAGCGGCACCAATGTCTACAACCCCGCAGGCGACAAGCTGGGCAGCATAGACACGCTGATGATCGACAAGCTGTCCGGCAAAGTGCGCTACGCCGTGATGGAATTCGGCGGCTTCCTGGGCATCGGCACGGACCGCTATCCGCTGCCCTGGGAATCCCTCAAGTACGAGCCCGACATGAACGGCTACGTGGTGTCGCTCACGCGCGAGCAGCTGGACAACGCGCCCCGCTATGAGCGCGACACGGCACCGGCCTACACCGATGAATATGGACGCCGCGTGAACGATTACTACGGCGTGCCCTACCTGTAAATCCCGACCCTTGCGGTCTTTGACACAGCCCCGTTCGCGGGGCGTTTTCTTTGGTGCGGATAGCTGGCCAAGGAAGAACGCCCTGCGCGACTTCACTCCCTCATTCCAGGAGAACTCCCATGAATACCACCCCACCGGCCATCGACTACAAGGCCTGCATGGATGCCTGCCAGGCCTGCATCATTGCCTGCAATACCTGTGCCGCCGCCTGCCTGAAGGAAACAGACGTCCAGATGATGGCCGTCTGCATTGCCCAGGATCTTGAATGCGCGCAGGTCTGCGAACTGGCCGTGGCCTCAATGGCGCGCCAAAGTCCGCATGTCTCAGACATCTGCCGCCTGTGCGCCCGGATCTGCCAGGCCTGCGCCGACGAATGCGGCAAGCATTCCCACGCCCATTGCCAGACCTGCGCGGCAGCCTGCCAGCAATGCGCCATGTCGTGCAATCTCATGGGCATGCAATCGCACTGACGCCGCTGGCCTTTGTCACGACAGCCGGCCAGGCGCCCATCCTGCAAACCGGCAGGAAAAAAAGCCACCGGCGCTGTCGTCATCCGCCCTATATCGGCAGCCTTCGACGCTGCCTACACTTTGATGCATATCCACGCACAAAGGAGATGGGCATGGCACTGAACATCAGCATAGAACAGCGGTTCCTTACCCTCCTGGGCCAGTTGAAGCACATGCCTCCCTGCTCATCCCGCCAGGAAGCGCACGACATGCTCCTGCTGCTGTGGATGCGCATCTGCGAAGGCGCAGGCGCGCGCAGGCAATTGCTCAACAGCATGCGCCAGCGCACGCTGTGCGCAGAGCACGGCTGGAAAAACCTCGACAAAAACCCCTGCTACTGGGATTCGGAGACCACGCCGGGCATCCGAATCTATCTGCATGCCAATGGCACCATCGTCATTCAAAGACAGGGCGGAGCGCAGGATTCCGAAATCCTGCACTTCAGCAGCCACCGGGAGTTTGTCGAGGCGTAGACAAAGGCCTCGCGCTCAATCCCGAACAATGGCGAAATATTGAAAAACCTAGGTGCAAACACCGACGATGTCCCACATGCGACATCGACCCTGTCTCCATAAAATGCGTCATTGTGTAGCACACTATCCATGAGGAACATATGACAGCAGATTACAAAACCCTCCTCCAGCAGAAGGCCGAGCTTGAGGCAAAGATCGCCGCCACCCTGAAGGCGGAAAAAGGCGGAGTCATCGCCAAGGTCCGCGAACTCGTCGAGCAGTTCGGTCTGACCCAGGATGACATCTTCAGCACCGGCAAGGCCAAGTCCGCCAGCATTGGCGTGGCCAAATACCGCGACCCCGCCAGCGGAGCCACCTGGACCGGCCGGGGCAAACCGCCGCGCTGGATTGAAGGCAAGGACCGCAAGGCCCTCGAGATCTGAGCACGGCCCGCCAACGCGGGCCTTTTTTATGGCCGCAACTGCCTGCTGCGTCAGCACAGGCTGCAGTTGCATTACCATCATTGCGTTGTTCTGCAAAGGCAACAGAGCCTTGAGCAACTCACAGGGCCTTTGGCAAAGACGCTCCCCTGCCAGGAGTCTGCGCCGCAAGCCAAGATGCCTTTGCGCAGCACATCTGATCTCATGCAAATCGGCCCACGCCGCGCGGCTTCAGCGATCATTATTCATACTGCATCGAAAAGACATCATGCTTGATGGATCAAAAACACTGGTGATGATTGCTTTCTTTTGGATGACCATAGTCCATGGTGCATCAGGGCAAAACATCCAATCACCGATCTTGCTTCATGAAAGAACATCGCCCACTGCTTTTCCAGTCGCCATTTATCGTGGCATCAAGGTGGATGATTTCAGAAAACTGGTGATCAGTGCTTTCGAAAGCGCCCGGTTTTCCCATACGGCCATTGAAAAATCGAAGGATGGAACGGCGCAATACAAATTCTTCTATTCCGTGGCGACAGGTGGAAAAATTCAGCGCGTTGATGTGGTCCTGCGGGTGGACGAGAACCTTGACAAGAGCAAGAGATGCGCCAGCTGCTTCTTGCGGCTGACCATGATTCCCGATCTCCCCAGCCTTCAATCTTCTTCGTGGATGCTTCAGTACGATCTGAGTCGCCAGGTTTTTTCGGCCATCGATCAAGCCTATGCCAGCATTCACGATCTCGGGCAAAAATCCATGGACGCGGATTTCGGATTCAACTATAGAAACAAGTGGCGAGGAGAAAGAAATCTATACGAAAACTCATTTGTCGGCATTGATCCATCAAGTCTGAAGACCATGATCATCGACGCATACAGCGTTGCCGGTTTCAAGCTTGCAGGCGATGCAACGAAGGATTCCATCCTTTCCGAATTGACCTTCTCTTTTCCCATCGCTCCAGATCAAACCGAAGGCGTTGTCTACAAGATTTCTCTGGCAAGCCAACTCGACGCAAGCAATCGCTGCTATCCCTGTGAGATCAGTGAGGTCTATGACCCTCACCAGCGACTGCCGGCAGCGGGCCTGTCTGGCATGTCCAGCCGGCTGACGCTCGAGTCACGCTTTACCGCTGCCCGCATGCAGGCGCTTGAAAAGCTCAAGAGTGGCACCGAGCACTACTTGCGCCCGGAAACCGTTTTCACCATCCCGCCAAAGCCCGCACCGCTCGGGTCGCCCCGGCCGCAGATCCAGCCACCCATCGTCACATGACTGCCCTGCCACACGCAAACGCCATGCGTGCCGGCCTGCTGGCTCGGCATCCAGGGTTCGACGGCCTGTTCATTGCAGGCACGCTGGCATTGGCCCTCGGCATGGCGGCCATGGCTTCGATATCGCCTGCCATGCTGCTCGCCATCGTGCTGGTGGATACCTGGCTTTTCGCCAATCCTCATGTCATGGCCACCTTGACCCGGATCGGAGCCAGCATGGCCGATATCCGACGCCATCGCTTCCTGATCTTTGGCCTGCCCGTGATCGTGCTCGGCGGTGTGGTGGCGACCGTGCTGGCATTCGAGGTCGCCGGGCTGTTCACACTATATTTCTGCGCGCAGAGCTATCACGTGGCGAGGCAGTCCTTCGGCATCGCCAGGGCCTATCGGCGTTCAGGGATGCATCCCTTTCGCCAGGACAAGCTCGCAGAAGCCGTCATCTACCTCGTTGCCGCGTGGGGGCTGCTTGCCCGCTGCGCCCAGGCGCCCGAGACTTTTCTGGGCTATCCCATCCAACTGCCTGCCGTACCCGCCCAGGCGGCCAATGCGATGGGCGTTGCGGCCATCGCTTGCAGCGCCTGCTGGCTATGGCGACAGGCTCGCCTGGCTCTGACGGGAAACATCGATTGGCGTCACGATGGCTTTGTGGCCTCGCATGCATTCACCTGCTTCGTGGCCTACATCTGGATCACCGACATCACGCTCGGATGGCTCCTGATCAATCTGTGGCACAACCTGCAATACCTGCTATTCGTCTGGGTGCAGAACATCCGCCGCGAGCGACAGACACAAGCCGACAAGGCGTCGGAGACCGGCTTGTGGAAGAACGCTGCCCGATATGGTGGTGTGTGCCTGGCACTGGGCTCAATGCTCTACCTGGCCATCGACTGGGCAGGCACACAACTGCTCTGGCTGGGGCTGCCCACTGTGCTGATAGCGCACTTCACCCTTGGTTTTCATCACTACCTGGTTGACGGGGTGATTTGGAAGCGGCGTGCTGCCTCAGCGGAGCATGGCGCACTTGTCAGGCGCGATTGCAAGTAAGCAACCGGGCAAGGCCTTCCCATTGCAGGCGGCCACCGGCACGCCAGAAACAGAAAAACCCAGTGCCGTTTTCACAGCACTGGGTTTCATGTTTCTGGCGGAGAGGGAGGGATTCGAACCCTCGGTACGTTCGCACGTACGCCTGATTTCGAGTCAGGTACAATCGACCACTCTGCCACCTCTCCGCAGCGTCGAAGCTGAAATTATAGCCTAAAAATTCAGGCCTTCAGCAAAGTCTGTCCACCCATGTACGGGCGCAGCGCCTCGGGAATGGTCACCGAGCCGTCGGCGTTCTGGTAGTTCTCCAGCACCGCCACCAGCGTGCGGCCCACGGCCAGGCCGGAACCGTTGAGGGTGTGCACCAGCTCGTTCTTGCCCTGGGCATTCTTGAAGCGCGCCTGCAGGCGGCGCGCCTGGAAGGCCTCGCAGTTGGAGACCGAGCTGATCTCGCGGTAAGTGTTCTGCGCAGGCAGCCAGACTTCCAGGTCATAGGTCTTGGCCGAGCCAAAGCCCATGTCGCCCGTGCACAGGCTCATCACGCGGTAGGGCAGGCCCAGCTTCTGCAGCACGGCCTCGGCGTGGCCGGTCATCTCTTCCAGCGCCTCGTAGCTCTTTTCCGGATGCACGATCTGCACCATCTCGACCTTGTCGAACTGGTGCTGGCGGATCATGCCGCGCGTGTCGCGGCCGTAGCTGCCGGCCTCCGAGCGGAAGCAGGGGCTGTGGGCCGTGAGCTTGATGGGCAGCTGGTCCTCGGCCACGACCACGTCGCGCACGAAGTTGGTCAGCGGCACCTCGGCCGTGGGAATCAGGTAGAGCGCCGCGTTGTCGGGCACGGGCTCGCCATCCTGGCCGCCCTTCTTGGCGGCGAACAGGTCGCCCTCGAACTTGGGCAACTGGCCCGTGCCGCGCAGCGAGTCGGCATTGACGGCGTAGGGCACATAGCACTCGGTGTAGCCATGCTCCTCGGTCTGCAGGTCGATCATGAACTGCGCCAGGGCGCGGTGCAGGCGGGCGATGGGGCCCTTCATCACGGTGAAGCGCGAGCCCGACAGCTTGACGCCCATGTCGAAATCCAGGCCCAGCGGCTGGCCCACGTCCACATGGTCCTTGACCTCGAAATCAAAGGTCTTGGGCGTGCCCCAGCGGCGCGCCTCCACATTGCCGCTTTCGTCCGCACCGACGGGCACGCTTTCGTGCGGCAGGTTGGGCACGGCCAGCAGCATGGCGTGCAGCTCGCCCTGGATCTGCTCCAGGCGCGTGGCCGACTGGTCCAGCTCGGTCTTGAGGCTGCCGACTTCGGCCTTGGCGGCCTCGGCAGCGTCCTTCTCGCCCTTGCCCATCAGCATGCCGATCTGCTTGGACAGCTGGTTGCGCTTGGACTGCAGCTCCTCGGTCCGTGTCTGCAGGGACTTGCGCTCTGCTTCCAGGGACTGGAAGGCCTCCACGTTCAGGAAGGCCTGGGGCTTTTTGCGGGTCTCCAGCCGTGCGACGGCCGAGTCAAGGTCTTTGCGAAGAAGAAGGATATCGAGCATAGCCGGCAATTTTAGGCGGTATCGCCATGGCAGCGCCCGCCCCTGGGCGTTGGGGGTCTTGCCGCTACAGAAATCCCGCGCCGGCGCCGATACTTCCAATATGCCGCCCACAGCGGTTTGCGCACCCGGGAGCACCCATGTTTTTTGTCTTCGGTCCCAACGGACAGATGTTTCGCGGTCCCGCCGAGCGGCTGGGCCAGGTGGCGCCCGTGCGCCGCGTACAACGCCCGCAGGCCCTGCGCACGCGCTCGGCCGATGTGATGGCGGGCGATGCAGCCGCCTCGTTCCCCGCCATCCTGGCCGACCTCGCGGGCCAGCCTGCCGGCGCGCCGGAGCCCGCTCCGCGCAGCCGCGGCGCGGTCGATGCCTACCTTTCCACGGAAAAAGGCCCCAGCCAGCCACGCCAGCCCCTGCAGACCGTGGCCGACGTGATGAGCCACGAGGCCGTGACGGTGTCGCCCGAGGCCGGTGTCAACGATGCCTGGCGCGTGCTGGCCGAGCACGGCGTGGCCCAGGCCCCCGTGCTGGATGCCGGTGGCCGCGTGGTCGGGCTGCTGCTGCGTGCCGACATGGCGCCGCTGGACCTGCTGCCCGAGCCCGGTGCGATCAAGGACGCCATTGCCCTGGCGCGCCGGCCCGTGAACGAGGTCATGATCTCCCCCATACCCACGGTGGCCACCACCACCGACCTGCGCCGCGTGGCCGGCGTGCTGCTGGAGACCGGCCTGCCGGGCCTGCCCGTGACCGATGAGCAGGGCCTGCTGGCCGGCTTCATCAGCCGCACCGACATCCTGCGCGCCGTGGCCTCCGATCCGCCGCTGGATCTGTGGAGCTGAGGCTTTCGGCCCCACCATGCAAAACGGGCGCCAGGCGCCCGTTTGCTTTTTGGCCAATATGCCCGCTGCGCCTGCGGTTCAGCCGCCCGTCTCGGGCTGCTTGCCCACGGAGATCTCCAGGCCCGTGGCCGCGTCGATCTTCAGGCCCTTGGGCAGCGGGAACTTCACGGTCTCCTCGATGCCATCCATCTTGCGCACCGACAGCGCGCCCAGCTGGCGCAGGCGCTGGATGACCTCGTCCACCAGCACCTCGGGCGCCGAGGCGCCGGCCGTCAGGCCCACGCGCCCGGCATTGGCAAACCATTCCTCGCACAGCTCGCCCGCGTTGTCCACCATGTAGGCGGGCGTTCCCAGGCGCGCGGCCAGCTCGCGCAGGCGGTTGCTGTTGGAACTGGTGGGGCTGCCCACGACGATGAGCACATCCACCTGCGGCGCCAGCACCTTGACGGCGTCCTGGCGGTTTTGCGTGGCGTAGCAGATGTCCTGCTGCTTGGGCTCGCGCACCTGCGGAAAGCGGGCGCGGATGGCCGCCGTGATGCCTGCGGCATCGTCCACCGACAGCGTGGTCTGCGTGACCACGGCCAGCTTCTCGGTCTGGCGGGGGGTGACACGGGCCACATCGGCCTCGTCCTCGACCAGGTGGATGCCCTCGGACAGCTGGCCCATGGTGCCCTCGACCTCGGGATGCCCCTTGTGGCCGATCATCAGGAACTCGTAGCCTTCCTTGGCCAGCTTGGCCACTTCCACATGCACCTTGGTCACAAGCGGGCAGGTGGCGTCGAAGATGGAGAAACCGCGCCTGCGCGCCTCCTCCTGCACTGCCCGGCTCACGCCGTGGGCGCTGAACACCAGGGTGGCGCCGGGCGGCACGTCGTCCAGCTCCTCGATGAAGATCGCTCCCTTGGCCTTGAGATCGTTGACCACGAAGGTGTTGTGCACGATCTCGTGGCGCACGTAGATGGGCGCGCCGAACTTGGCCAGCGCACGCTCCACGATCTCGATGGCGCGGTCCACGCCGGCACAGAAGCCCCGTGGCTCGGCCAGCAGGATTTCCTGGGGCGAGGTCGTATCCGGCACCTCAGAGCACCCCGATGATCTGCACTTCGAAGGTCACCGGCTGGCCGGCCAGCGGGTGGTTGAAGTCGAACAGCACGGCGCCGTCCTCGCGCACCTGCACCACGGCGCCCGCGTAGCTGCCCAGGCCGTCGGGCGTGGGGAACTGCACCACGTCGCCGGGCGCGTACTGCTCGTGCGGGTCGCCCAGCTCGTTCATCAGCTTGCGCGCCACCCACTGCATCATGTCGCCGTTGCGCTCGCCGAAGGCTTCGCCGGCCGGCATCTCGAACGTGGTGCGCGTGCCTTCGGCCAGGCCCAGCAGGCGCTGCTCGACGGCGGGCGACAGCTCGCCCGCGCCCAGGGACAGCGTGGCGGGCTTGTCGTTGAAGGTGTTGATCACATCGCCTGCAGGCCCCGACAGGCGGTAGTGCAGCGTGAGAAACGAGCCGGCCTGGACCGTGGGGTGGGCCGGGGAAGAAGCGCTAGAGGTCATGGAAGTCCCGATAAACTGGCCCGTATTGTAGAAAAACATCCATGTCCCCACGCCCCGTGCAACGGTGCCCCTGCGGCGCCCCTCACCTGGCTGAACCATGGCTCTCAAAGACCTGCCCGCCCAGGCCCAGCCGCGCGAAAGGCTCGCGGCACACGGCCCCTCGGCGCTTTCCGACATCGAACTGCTGGCCATCGTGCTGCGCACCGGCATGGCCGGCAAGGGCGTGCTGCAGCTGGCCCAGGAACTGCTGCAGCTGCCCGGCCGGCCCGGCCTGTCCGGGCTGCTGCAGGCCGGGCACGCCGACCTGAAGGCCATCAAGGGGCTGGGGCCTTCCAAGTGCGCACAACTCCTGGCCGTGCTCGAACTGGCGCGCCGCGCCACGGCCGAGCAACTGCGCGAGCGCCCTGCCCTGGCCTCGCCCGACGCCGTGGCGCGCTACCTGCAGCTGCACCTGGCGGCACGCCAGCACGAGGTGTTCGCCGTGCTGTTCCTGGACAGCCAGCACCGGCTGATCGCGCTGGAGGAGATGTTCCGCGGCACGCTCACGCGCACCAGCGTCTACCCCCGGGAAGTGGTGCTGCGCGCCCTGCACCACCACGCGGGTGCCGTCATCCTGGCCCACAACCACCCCAGCGGCCATGTCCAGGCCAGCGCTGCGGACAGGGCCGTCACGCAGAGCCTGCAGGCTGCCCTGGGCCTGATGGACATCCAGGTGCTGGACCATGTGATCGTCGCGCCGGGCGCCGCGCTGTCCATGGCGGGCCAGGGGATGCTGTAGGACCCCGGCTGGGCCCGCCATGGCCGCCGGGGTGCCGAAATTGCGGTACAACCGGCGTCACCATGACTTTGAAAGCCACCAGCCTGCAGGACCTCGCGCCAGTGCGCCGCGCACTGGCCGAAGCCGCCGCCCAAGAGGCCCTGCTCCAGCAGCAGCGCGCCGAGGCGGCGCGCCGCCTCCTGGCCGAGCAAAAGCTGTTCGAAAACACCGTGGGCCCGGTACATGCGCTCAAGTCCGCGCACGCCCGCCACCTCCATGCCCCCGAGCCCCCCGAGCCGCTGCCCCTGCAGCTGGAGCTGGACGAGCAGCGCGTGCTGCAGGAGGCCATGAGCGACGAGTTCGACGTCAGCACCCTGCTGGACACCGACGACCAGCTCAGCTTCCGGCGCCCCGGCATCGGCCTGGACGTGACGCACAAGCTGCGCGCCGGGCAGTGGAGCATCCAGCGCCAGCTGGACCTGCACGGCCTGCGCGTGGACGAGGCGCGCGAGGCGCTGGGCCAGTTCATCCGCCTGTCCCACCGCACCGGCATACGCTGCGTGCGCGTGGTGCACGGCAAGGGCCTGGGCTCGCCGGGCAAGACCCCCGTGCTCAAGGGTCGCGTGCTGCGCTGGCTGGTGCAGAAAAAGGAAGTGCTGGCCTTTGTGCAGGCCCGCCCGGCCGAAGGTGGCGCGGGCGCCCTGGTCGTCCTGCTGCAGCCGGGCAAGCGCCAGCTGTACTGAGGGCGTGGATGGCGTGAGCGGTGATGGGGCTCAGGCCGCAGCCACCGCCGCCGCCTTGCGCGCCCGCCCTATCACCAGCGCCATCACCGCCGCCACCAGGCAGGCCAGGCCGGCCGCATACAGCGCGGGCGTATAGGTCAGCAGCAACGTGCGCGTCAGGCCCGCGCCCCAGGCAGCGGCGGCCGCGCCCAGCTGGTGGGCCGCGAAGATCCAGCCGAACACCAGCCCCACCTTCTGCGGCCCGAAATGCTGGGCCGTGAGCTTGACCGTGGGCGGCACCGTGGCGATCCAGTCCAGCCCGTAGAACATGGCGAACAGGCCCAGGCCGTAGAAGGTGAACTCCGAATGCGGCAGCCAGAACAGCGACAGGCCGCGCAGCCCGTAGTACCAGAACAGCAGCTTGCGGTTGTCGTAGCGGTCCGACAGCCAGCCCGACAGCACGGTGCCCACGAAGTCGAAGGCCCCCATCATGGCCAGCACCGACGCAGCGGGCACGGCGCCCATGCCGTTGTCGCCGCACAGCGAGATGAAGTGCGTCTGCACCAGGCCGTTGGTGGACAGGCCGCAGATGAAGAAGGTGCCCGCCAGCAGCCAGAAGGTGCGGTTGCGCGCGGCCTCGGCCAGCACCTTGAAGGGCGTGCCGAAGTTCATGGCCGTGGCCGGTGGCGGCGGGGCCGAGGCATCGCCGCCAAAGGGCGCCAGGCCCAGGTCCGAAGGCCGGTCCCGCACGAACAGCAAAGCCAGCACGGCAATCAAGGCGCTGGCCACGAACACCGGCACCGTGGCCGAGCGCCAGCCCCAGTGCTCGATCATCCAGGCGGCCAGCGGCAGGAAGGCCAGCTGCCCCGTGGCCGCACTGGCCGTGAGCACGCCGATGACCAGGCCCCGCCGCGCCGCAAACCAGCGGTTGGCCACCACGGCGCCCAGCACCAGCGCCGTCAGGCCCGTGCCCATGCCCAGCAGCAGGCTCCACAGCAAAAACAGATGCCACAGCTGCGTGGCCTGCGTCACCATCGCCATGGCGCCGCCCACCAGGGCCAGGCCCATGCACATCACGGCACGCAGGCCGAAGCGCTCCATCATCACCGCCGCAAACGGCCCCAGCAGGCCGAACAGCGCAAAGCGCAGCGCCAGGCTGCTCGATATCTGCTCCGTACTCCAGCCGAACTCGCGCGACAGCGGCTGCAGCATGGCGCCCGGCAGGCCCAGCGCCGCCGACATGGTCAGCATGGTGAGGAAAGTGATGGCCGCGACCAGCCAGCCGTAGTGGATGCCGCGCCGCTGCAGCCAGCGCGCCGTGGAGTTGGAGAGCATGGGAGTCTCTTCGGGGGTTGGGAATTCGGTAGGGCCTACGCCTGCGGGCCGTCTGCAGCGTGGCCATCGCCATCGAGCAGCACCAGGCATTCGTCGATCAGCGCATGCAGGGCCGCCACGCGCTCCAGGCCCACGCGGGCGTTGAGCTCGTTCTGTGCGGTCTTCCAGCTTTGCTTGGCCTCTTCGCGCTTGGCCTGGCCCGCGTCGGTGATGTGCACCAGGCGGCTGCGCTGGTCCTCGCCCTGGCCCATGCGCACCCAGCCGGCGTCGATCAGCGGCTTGAGGTTGCGCGTCAGCGTCGAGGCGTCCATGCGCATGCGCCGCGCCAGGTCCGAGGGCCGCACCGGACTGGCGGCCAGCACATGGCTGAGCAGCGAGTACTGGGTGATGCGCAGCCCCGTCTCGTTCAGATGGGCGTCGTACACCTGGCCCACGCTGCGCATGAGCTGGCGCACGCGGTGGTTGGTGCAGCCCTGGGGCACGGCGAGGATGTCTGGATTCACTGGCATGGCGCAGATTATTGCATATACAACTGTTGTAGATACAATAATATCCACGCCGCCATCCCAGACAGCCTGGCGCCCGCACTTTTCCCAATGAAAGAGAGACATTCCATGGACACCCGCACCCACTCCCCGGAGCAGGCCGCCCGCAACACAACCTCCAGCGTCACCTCCGGCGCCATCTCCCCTGCCCTGCAAGCCTGGCTGGACGAGGAACAGGCGGTCACCCTCCGGCTGGACGCCGGCCCCGGCGCAGGCGTGTCGCGCCCCGACCAGGTCGCAGGCCGCAGCGGGCTGGAGCTGATGCAGGCCATGCTGCGCGGCGAACTGCCCTACCCGCCCATTGCACGCACGCTGGACTTCATGCTGATTTCCGTGGGCGAAGGCAGCGCCGTCTTCCAGGGCCGCCCCGGCGCCAACCATCTCAACCCCATGGGCACGGTGCACGGCGGCTGGTTCGCCACCCTGCTGGACTCGGCGCTGGGCTGCGCCGTCCACACCTGCATGCCGCCGGGCCGGGGCTACACCACGGCCGAGCTGGGGGTGAACCTGGTCAAGGCCCTGACCCCGCGCGTGCCGCGCGTGCGCGCCGAAGGCCGCGTGCTGCACTGCGGCCGCCAGCTGGCCACGGCCGAGGCGCGCCTGGTCGGCCCCGACGGCACGCTCTACGCCCACGCCACCACCACCTGCCTGGTGTTCGAGATGCCGCCTGCGCGCTGAAGCCCGTTCGGCACAAGCAAAAAAGCCCCGTGCCAGATGCACGGGGCTTTTTTGTTGCTTGCCTGCCGGAACTTACTTCGACAGATCCAGGCGGTACTTGGACGTGCCCTTGCCCGAGCCGTCATCGGCCGCCACCAGCGAGATGTTGGCCAGGCCCGCCGCCTGCGCCACCGGCAGCGCGTTGGCGCCGGAGCTGAACACCACGTTGGCCGAGGTGGCCACCTTGGTGAAGCGCCAGCTCTTGGCCGCGCCATTGGCAGCGCGCGTGATGCTGCCGTTCTTGCGCACGTAGCCGATCACCACGTCGCGGTTGGCGTCCGGCGAGGCCCAGATGGCGCTGGAGCCGTCGAGCTTGGCGATGAAGCTCTTGCCGCTGGTGGCGCGGTAGTTGTTCGTGGCGATCACGAACTCCTGCGCGGGGTCGATGGCCTTGCCCAGGTACTGCAGGTTCTTGATGCGGCTGCCCACGGGCTGGGTCACGTCGATCTCGTACTGCACATCGGCCGTGGTGAACATGTCGAAGTTGTAGCCCGGGAAGGTGCTGATCAGCTGCTGCTCACCCGTCTTGGCCGGATCGATCTGGTTGAAGCGCTTGGCAGCGGCCTCCAGCCAGTCCTTGATGTCGGCGCCATTCACCTTCACCGCATACACGGTGTTGGGGTACAGGTACAGGTCGGCCGCGTTGTAGATGGCCAGCGGGCCCACGGCCACGTCGGTGTAGTCGGCGCCGCCCTGGAAGCCCGACTTGAACGGCGCGCTCACCGACAGCACGGGCAGCTGCGCGTACTGCGGCAGGCTGGCCTTCACATAGTCGGCCACATAGTCGCGCTGCGCCTGGTTGACGATCTGGATGGCGCCCGGGTCGCCCACATCGGCGAACAGCGTGCTCATGCGGAAGTCCGTGCTGCCGATGGGCGTCTTCACGTACTGGATGGCGGCCTGGTGCTGGCTCTCGATCAGCGGCGCCACCGTCGGGTCCACGGCCACATAGGTGGCCTTGCCTGCGGCGTCCTTGCCGGTCTGGATATTGCGCAACTCGCTCTTGCCCGCGCTCTTGTCCACGCTCCACTGCTTGCCGTCCCACTTCAGCGCCAGCTGGATCACGCCCAGCGCCTTGCCCCAGGAACTGGCCATCACTGACTGAACGCCGTTGATGGTGCCCGCCTTGTTGTCCACGCCCGCCTGCGTGAACGCCGGCGTGGCCGCCGTATCGGGGAACACGCCGTGCTGGTGGCCCATGACCATGGCGTCGATGCCGGCCACCTTGCTCAGGTGCAGGCCGGGGTTCTCCATCGTCGGCGAGTAGGCCGCGCCATCCAGGCCGCCGTGCAGCATGGCCACCACCACGTCGGCGCCCTTGGCGCGCATCTCGGGCAGGTACTTCTGGGCGGACTCCACAGCACCTTCGGTGTAGAGCTTGCCCTCCAGATAGCGCTTGTCCCAGTTCATGATGCCCGGCGTGGTGAAGCCGATCACGCCGATCTTGATGGGCAGTTCCACCGCCTTGCCATCCTTGTCCTTGGCCGCGATCTTGCGCTCCAGAATCACGTAGGGCTGCACCAGCGGCTGCTTGGTCTTGCTGCTGTAGACATTCGACAGCGCCACCGGAAAGCCATTGCCCGCGCACTTGACCGACTTGTCCACGCCGTCCACGTCCAGGCCGCCGCCCAGCACCTGGTTCAGGAAGGGCAGGCCGTAGTTGAACTCATGGTTGCCCAGCGTGCCCGCATCGAAGCCCAGCGCGCCCATGGCCTTGTACATGGACAGCTGCTGCGTGCAGGGGATCTTGGCCACCTCGGCCTCGTAGTCGGCCAGGGCCGTGCCCTGGATGGTGTCGCCGTTGTCCACCAGCAGCGTATTGGCAAACTCCTTGCGCGCCGCGCGCACCAGCGTGGCCGTGCGCTCGAAGCCGTAGGAGGCATCCTCGGCCAGCTTGAAATAGTCATAGCTGCGCACATTGAAGTGCAGATCCGTGGTCTCCAGCACGGCCAGCGTGGCCGTCGCGGGCTGGCTGGCCACCGGGGGCGTCGTGCTGTCGTTGCTGTCGCTGCCACCGCAGGCGGCCACCAGCGCGGCGCTGGCCAGGACGCTCAGCGCCAGGCGGCGGGACAGGAGCAGGGATTGCAATGTGGGGAGGTTGCTCAGTGGCATGTGGTTTTTGTGGGGGTGGTGAAGGGGGGGAGTGTGGTGGTGGGGGTTTACAGGGGTGTGACAGCTGGTCTGTTCTGGTCTGGTCTTGGTCAGGTGCTGTTTTTTGTCCCTGCCGGGGGGTTGTTTTTCGAGGCCGGGTTTCGGCCCGGCGGCCGACCTACTTTCCTTTGTTTCGCCACCGGTACGCCGGCCGAAGGAAAGTAGGCAAAGCAAAGGCGATCCGGATGTCCGCGACCCCTTCGCTTCGCTGCGGGGCAACCTGCGTCGTGGCGGTTGCGGGGTTCGCCGTGAAACTCACTTCGCGCTGCGCGCTACGTTCAAACATCACGGCGAGTCAGATCACGAAGCAAGCCTGTCCTTCGGCAGGCTTGCAACCCCACAACCGCCACGACGCAGGCGCTGACATACGGGGAGTTTGCTCGGGCCTTCGCTGCGCTCGGCCTGGTTTCTTGATACGCAGCCGTTAAACTTGCGGCAGGCCGAAAGGCTTGGTGTGTCGTAACACCAATACAGAGGTGCGGCCCCCACCTTGAAGGGGGCTTTGTCATGTCCAGATTCCTGGGGCAGATGCGTCATCGCGCGTCCGTCTCCAACGGTTTTGGACGGGATGGGCTTACCCGCAAGGATGGCCGCACGTCTGTATACGTGTTACGAACATCCCGTCCACCCGTTGCCCGTCGTACGGTGGCGTGTGGTTCTCTTGATTCATACAGGAACCAAGACATGCACCCTCTCACCGCCGCACAGGCGACCTCTCCCCAACCACCTTTTCTTCCCACCTGGCGGCAGGCCATGCACGCCTCGCTGGGCCTGGTGCACAGCACGCTGCAGCAGTTGATCGAACTGATGGTCGACGATCCCGACAGGGACGACAGCGAAGTCGATGTGGACTGCGCCGTGGAGCTGGCGCTGGAGCACATCAAGCGCATGAGTGTCCAGCAGCACGCGGACCGCTATGCCTTCGAGGTGGAGTGGATCAAGGCAACGGCGGCGCTGCGGCTGGCGCAGGGCGCTTTCGGGCGGCCGGAATCACGCTTTGGCCTGCGGCTCAAGGATGCCATCCAGCAACTGGAGATGCTGCCGGAGCTGGTGGAGTTCGTGGACCAGGACGACGGCGAGTGAACTGTGCGGCGCGCCCGTATCTCTGTGAGAAACTGGCCCGCCGAACACCCCCTTGCCTTCACCCATGGAACTGCGCCAGCTGCGCTACTTTGTCGATATCGCCAAGACCGAGCATCTGACGACATCGGCCAGGAACCTCTATGTCACGCAGTCCACGCTCTCGCATGGGCTGCGCCAGCTGGAGGAGGAGCTGGGCATGGCGCTGTTCGAGCGCATTGGCCGGGGGCTGAAGCTGTCGCAGGCCGGCGTGGTGTTCCGCAACTATGCGGAGCGCGCGCTGCATGAGGTGGAGGCCGGGCGCATGGCGCTGGCCGACCTCAGCGAGCTGCAGACCGGCACGCTGACCATCGGCGTGATTCCCACCTTCCTCAACACCCTGGTCGCCCCGGCCGTGGCGGCTTTCATGCGCGCCTATCCCAAGGTCAACGTGGTGGTGATCGAGCTGCTGGCCCCGCCCGTGGAGCAGGGATTGCTGGACGGCAGCCTGGACCTGGGCGTGAGCTTTCACCCGCCCCAGCGCGCCGAGCTGGACGCGCTGCCGCTGTTCGACGAACGCATGATGCTGCTGGTCAACCCATCGCACCCGCTGGCCGGGCGCCGCACGCTGTCCGTCAAGTCGCTGGCCGGCGTGCCCCTGGCCCTGCTGCCGCGCACGTTCTACACGCGCAGCCTGATCGAGGACGGCCTGCGCACCGCAGGCGTCACGCCCTTGCTGCGCGCGGAAATGGGCTCGGTGGAATCGCTGATCGCGCTGTGCCGCTGGGGCGACATGGCCACCATCGTCCCCGAGCGCGCCGCCCAGCAGGCCACGGACATGGTGGCCATCCACCTGGTCGCCCCCCAGCTCATCCGCACCGCCGGCCTGCTGTGGCGCCGAGGCGCCAGCTACAGTGCGGCCGCGCGCGAGTTCGCGGCGCAACTGGCCCCCGCCACCAGAACCAACATGCCCCGCTAAAAAACCCCAGGCCGAGCGAAGCGAAGGCCCGAACCCACCCCCGTATGTCAGCGCCTGCTTCGTGATCTGACTCGCCGTGATGTTTGAACGTAGCGCGCAGCGCGAAGTGAGTTTCACGGCGAACCCCGCAACCGCCACGACGCAGGTTGCCCCGCAGCGAAGCGAAGGGGTCGCGGACATCCGGGTCGTCTTTCTTTGGCCTACCTTTCTTCGGCCGGCGTACCGGTGACGAATCAAAGAAAGGTAGGTCGGCTGCCGGGCCGAGACCCGGCCTCGAAAAACCACCACCCGGCAGGGTCAAAAACCCGCTCACTGCAAAGAAGGCCGCTGCCTCTCAGGCACCCGAGTACTCAAAGAAGCCGGCACATAAGCCGCATCAAAACTACACCCCACCCCAAACTTGGCCTCATTCCCCACACAAGCAGCAGCAATCCCCGCAGCAGTCGGCTTCACCCCCGCCTCCACCCACTGCATCAACGCAGTCATCAACGTGGGATAGGTCGCATCGCTGATATAGCTGTGCGTCCCCTGCCGCGTAAAGGTCTGCACCAGCCGGTCCCCACTGCCGCCCTGCTGCATCACCGCACGGAACCGCGCATCCAGCTCCACGAAGGCCGTAGGGTCGCTGATCCACTTGGCCGAGAGGACCGGCACGCCAATCTTGCCCACGGGGTCGGTGTCATCGGCGAACTTGCGGTAGGCCGAAGGGTCGGCGCGGTAGCGCAGCACGCCGGCATTGAGTGCGGCATCGTCGGCCGAGCCGGCATAGACCGCACCCTCGTTGCCGAAGGGGCTGGCGCCGCCCGTGCGCTTGGCCGAGATGTCCTGGAAGTGCATGGTGCCCCAGTTCATGTGCGACTGGATGGCGCTTTCGGGGATCTTGATGACCTTGGTGATGGTGTCGATCTTCGCCTGCTGCGCGGCCGTGCGCTGGGCGGCGGGCTTGTCCAGCGCCAGGCATTCGTTCACGCGCAGGGCCACGTCGGCCTGGCGCATCTTGGCATCTGCGGGCAGGCCCAGGTTGAGCGCGTACTGCGGCTCATTGGGGCGCGGGTGGTTGGCGCACAGGTACTGGTAGACCACGCGCAGGTCGGTGCGGAAGTCATAGGCATGGGTGCCGCCGCCCAGCACGCCGCTGGTGAGCAGCACGCCGTCATAGGGGCGCTCGCCCACGGTCTGCTCGTTGAACATTTCCGCGCCCTTGGCCGCCACGCCCGCACCCCAGGACTGGCCGTGCAGGATGGTGCGCTGCGGCTTGGCCACATGCTGGCGGAAGATGCCGCGCAGGCGCTCGGTGTCCTCTGCGGCGGCCCGCACTTCCACGCCGCCCTGGCGGTAGGTGGAGCCGGCCCAGGCGTAGCCTGCGCGCACCATGATGGACCAGCGCACCAGGTCTTCGGCCGCACGGGCGGCGGTGGGCGCGGCCAGGTCCGGGCCGCCGTGGGCGTGCAGCACCAGGGTGCCGTTCCACTGCGCGGGCTTGGCGATCAGGTAGTAGGCGCCCTTGGAGTCCTGCCCGGCCCAGCAGCTGATGCCCGCAGGAATCTCGGCAGGGCAGGCCGTGCTCTTGGGAGCGGTCTCGATGGAGGTGACCGGCCCGTGCAGCACGGCCGAGCCGCCGCCGCAGCCGGCCAGGGCGAGCGCGGCCAGCAGCGAGGCGCTGGCGGGACGCAGGGGGAAATACGCGGATGCTTGCATGCCTTGTCTCCTGTCTTGGCTTCTTGTTGGAAGTCACCTGCCGCGCCGCGGCAAGCGGTCGCATCGGTGACTGGATGGGATTCTGTAGAGGCTTGTCCAATATTTCAAAGATTTTTAGGATATCGGCTGGATACTTTTCACATATATGGAACTGCGCCATCTCCGTTACTTCCTGGCCGTTGCCGATACCGGCCACATCACGCGCGCGGCCGAGCTGCTGGGCATGCAGCAGCCGCCGCTGTCGCAGCAGATCCGCGCGCTGGAGGAGGAGCTGGGCATTGCCCTGTTCCGGCGCCACCCCAAGGGCGTGGACCTGACCGACGCGGGCCTGGAGCTGCAGGGCGAGGCCACGCGGCTGCTGGCCGACTTCACCGCCATGCGCGACCGCATGCAGGCCTTTGCGCGCGGCGAGCGCGGGCGCATCCATGTGGGCTTCACCAGCTCGGCGGCGGCCCATGCCTTCACGCCCGAGGTGCTGCGCCTGTGCCGTGGCCGCCATCCCGACATTGCGCTGGATGTGAGCGAGAACAATGCCGCCGAGATCACCGAGGCCGTGCAGGCCGGGCGCATGCACTGCGGCTTTCTGCGCGTGCCGGTGGCCCGGCCCGAAGGCCTGGTGTTCGAGACGCTGCTGCAGGAGCCCGCGCTGCTGGCCATTCCCGTGGACCACCGGCTGGCGCGCGATGCATCGCGGCCCGTGGCGCTCAGGCAGCTCGATGGCGAACGCCTGATCCTTGTGCGGCGCACGGGCGCGCCGGGGCTGTATGCGAACCTGCTGGCGCTGTGCGCCCGGCACAAGGTACAGGTGGAGGTGGCCGCCGAGGTGGAACGCATGATGACCAATGTGAACCTGGTGGCGGCGGGCGTGGGCCTGTCCATCGTGCCGGCCTCGGTGCGCGGCGCCCATCCCGAGGCGGTGGTCTACCGCGCCTTCGAGCCCGCCGTGCGGCTGAGCGCCCCGCTCACCCTGGTGCACCGCGAGGCCGGCACGGAAACCGGCGGCGCAGGACCCGCGGCCACCTTCATCACCCTGGCGCGCGAGCTGGCGCAGCGCCACCAGGCGCCGGGCGGCTGAGGCATGCGGGCACCGCAAGGCACCGATACCGGCCGGCGCGCCCTGCTGGCGGCGGGCGCCTGCGCGCTGGCCTGGCCCGCCCAGGCATGGCCGGCCCGGCCCGCCTGGCCGGGCGCCAGCGTGCGGATCGTGGTGGCCTACCCCGCAGGCGGTGTCAGCGACATGGTGGCCCGCGCCCTGGCCGAGCAACTGGCGCAGCAATGGGGCACGGCCGTGATCGTGGACAACCGCCCCGGCGCCAGCGGCACCGTGGCGCTGGAGCTGCTGGCGCGCAGCGCGCCCGACGGCCGCACCCTGGTCTTTGCCGCCGCCACCGCCGTGGGCCTGGCCGCAGCCTCCGTGACGCCCGTGGCCGGCGTGATGCGCACGCCCATGCTGCTGGTGGGCACGCCGGCGCTGAAGGCCGCAGATTTCGAGGGCATGCTGGCCGAGGCGCGCGGCATGCCCGGCGGCATACGCTGGGCCACCACGGGCGAGGGCACGACGGGCCACGCCGTGCTGCAGCGCATAGAGCAGGCCACGCGCATTCCCATCGTGCATGTGCCCTACAAGGGCGGGGGCCAGCAGCTCAACGATGCGCTGGCCGGGCATTTCGAGCTGCTGTCCACCAATGTGGCGCCGCTGCAGCTGCAGGCGCTGCGCGCGGGCCGCCTCAAGGCCCTGGCCGTGGGCGCGCCGCAGCGGCTGGCAGCCCTGCCCGATGTGCCCACGCTGGCGCAGCTGGGCCATGCGCAGGCCAATCTGGATTCGCTGTTCGGCCTGTTCGCGCCGCCGCAGATGGCGCCAGCGCTGGCCCAGCGCATCAATGCCGCGGTGGCCCAGGCGCTGCGCGCCCCGGCCATCCGCAGCCGGCTGGAGGCGGCCAGCAACCAGCCGTTCGAAGGATCTGCCACGGAGTTCGCGCAGCAGGTGATGCGCGAGGCCGGGCGCTGACCGCCCTGCATCGCTCCCCCCGCACCACGCCCTGCACCACGCCGGACGGGCTCAGCGCGCGTACTTCTTGGCCCCGGCCACGCAGACCACGGCGGCCATGGTGACCAGCACCATGCCCCAGCTCACCTGTTCATGCAGCAGCAGGGCCGCCAGGCCCAGGCCCATGAAGGGCTGCAGCAGCTGGATCTGGCCCACGGCCGCAATGCCGCCCTGCGCCAGGCCCCGGTACCAGAACACAAAGCCGATGAGCATGCTGAACAGCGAGACATAGGCCAGGCCCAGCCATGCGGGCCGGCCCACATCGGCCAGCGATGCCGGCATGCTGAGCAGGGCGGCCGGCAGCATGACGGGCAGGGCCAGCACCAGCGACCAGCTGATGACCTGCCAGCCGCCCAGCGTGCGCGACAGGCGCGCGCCCTCGGCATAGCCCAGGCCGCAGACGATGATGGCAGCCAGCATCAGCAGGTCGCCGCGCAGCGAGCCCCCGGCCCCGCCCACGGCCGCATAGCCGGCCACGAAGGCCGCGCCCGCCAGCGAGAACAGCCAGAACGCCGGGCGCGGGCGCTCGCCGCCGCGCAGCACCGCGAACACGGCCGTGGACAGGGGCAGCAGGCCCACGAAGACGATGGAATGCGCCGAGGTGACGTACTGCAGCGCCAGCGCGGTCAGAAGCGGAAAGCCCACCACGCCGCCCAGCGCACTCAGCGCCAGCGAAGGCATGTCGGCACGCGCGGGCCGGGGCTGGCGCAGCGCCAGCAGCATGGCCAGGGCCAGCAATGCCGCGATGCTGGCGCGCGCACAGGTCAGGAAGGTGGGGTCCAGGTCGGCGACCGCCACGCGGGTGGCCGGCAGCGATCCCGCAAAGATCGCCACGCCGATGAATCCGTTGATCCACCCGCTGCTTGTCTTGTCCATCAAAAAGCTCCTTGGTTTGCAGCAGGCAGTGGGCCATCGCACGGCCGGATCTTCCATAGACAGTCCAATACAATTCAAAAGAACTGTTATGCACACAAATCCACTACAGAAGAGAGAGCAGCCATGCGCAGCGGCACACGCATCCAGGCGGTGATGGAGGACATCCAGTCGCGCATTGCCGCGCGCACCTACCTGCCCGGCACGCGCCTGCCCTCGGTGCGCGCGCAGGCGCAGGCCATGCAGGTGTCGGTGTCCACGGTGGTGGAGGCCTATGAGCGGCTGGCGGCCGAGGGGGTGATCGCCTCGCGCCCGGGCTCGGGCTTTTATGTGGCGGGGCCGGTGGCGCCGCTGGCGCTGGGCGGTATCGGGCCGCGCGTGGACAGGGAGGTCGACCCCCTGTGGCTGGCCCGCCAGTCGCTGCAGGCAGATGCCCACGCGCTCAAGCCGGGCTGCGGCTGGCTGCCGCCTTCATGGCTGTACGAGGAAGGCGTGCGCCGCGCGCTGCGCTCCCTGGCGCGCTCGGGCAAGCTGGAGCTGACGGAGTACGCAACGCCGCTGGGCCACCCGGCACTGCGCCGCCTGCTGGCGCGGCGCATGGCCGCCATGGGGCTGGAGACCTCGCCAGAGCAGATCCTGCTGACGGAGTCGGGCACGCACTCCATCGACCTGGTCTGCCGTTTCCTGCTGGAGCCCGGCGATACGGTGCTGATCGACGACCCCTGCTATTTCAATTTCCATGCGCTGCTCAAGGCGCACCGCGTGCAAGCCGTGAGCGTGCCCTACACGCCGCAGGGGCCCGACGTGGCCCGGTTCGCCGACGCGCTGCAGGCGCATTCGCCACGCCTGTACATCACCAATTCGGCCATCCACAACCCGACGGGCGCCACGCTGTCGCCACTGGTGGCGCACCGCATCCTGAAGCTGGCCGACAGCTCGGACCTGGTGATCGTGGAGGACGACATCTTCTGCGACCTGGAGACCCATGCGGCGCCCCGGCTGGCGGCCTTCGACGGCCTGTCGCGCGTGATCCAGATCGGCAGCTTCTCCAAGACGGTGTCGGCCTCGCTGCGCTGCGGCTTCATCGCGGCGCGGCCCGACTGGACGCAGGACCTGGCGGACCTGAAGATCGCCACCAACTTCGGCGGCGGGCGCATGGCCGCCGACATCGTGCTGCGCACGCTGACCGACAGCGGCTACCGCAGGCACATGGAGTCCGTGCGGCTGCGGCTGGCGCAGGAGATGGAACGCACGGCCGCGCGGCTGCAGGCCCTGGGCATGAAGCCCTGGCTGGTGCCGCAGGCCGGCATGTTCCTGTGGTGCCAGTTGCCCGGGGGCATGGATGCCACGGCGCTTGCGCGCACCTGCCTGGAGGATGGCGTGGTGCTGGCGCCCGGCAATGCCTTCAGCCAGTCGCAGAGCGCGGGCGACTTCCTGCGCTTCAATGTGGCGCAGTGCTCGGATGCGCGGATCTTCGAGGTGCTGGCGCGGGCGCTGACGGGCTAGGCCGTTTCAGCCTGCAGCAGGCCGCGCACCCGCGCCTGCACGTGTTCCAGGGACGGCGGCAGGTCGAACAGCACGCGGTAGACGATGGGCGCGGCCAGCGCGTCGATCAGGGTGTCCGCAGCGGGCATCGCCTCGCCACGCCGCGCTGCGCGCTCGCCGATCTGCGCCAGTTGCCCGCGCAGGATTTCCACGCAGGCGCAGGGCGTGTGCTCGTTGCCCGCTGCGGCGGCCATGTCGCGCAGCATGGTGCGGCCCAGCGGCGAGGCCGATTCCTCCAGAAACTGCTCGGCCCAGGCCAGCAGGTCGCCCTCCAGCGTGCCCGTGTCCAGCGGCGGCGCCGTGGGCCGGATGATTTCCACGGCCACATCGGCCAGCAGCTGCTGTATGTCGCCCCAGCGCCGGTAGAGGGTGGACGGCGTCACGCCCGCCTGGGCGGCGATGAGCGGAAAGCTCAATTCCTCGCGCGGCATGGTTTCCAGCAGGCCCTTGACGGTCTGGTAGACCGTGGCCTGGATGCGCGCGCTGCGTCCGCCGGGACGGGCGGGACCGCCTGTTTTGGAAAGGGATGGGACTTGCGTGCTCATGGTTATTAAAGCTAAAAATTTGCGTTAGCAGCGCACAAGCGCAGAATTCGCTAACGCAAAAACTTTGCATTAATTGTGCAGCAGGGCTCTTAACCATGTCGGTACTGCAACCATCCAACTCCACTCCCGCTGCCCGGCCCGGCCGCAGCCTGGCCGTCCTGGCATTCGGCCTGGGCAGCTTCTTCGCGGCCTCCAGCGCGCCCACGCCGCTGTACCGGCTCTACCAGCAGGACTGGGGCTTTTCCTCCGGCATGCTGACCCTGGTCTTCGCGGTCTATGCGCTGAGCCTGCTGCTGGCCCTGCTCACCACGGGCGCGCTGTCGGACCACCTGGGCCGCAAGCCCGTGATCCTGGCGGCGCTGGTGCTGGAGATCGTCTCGCTGGCGGTGTTCGCCCGCGCGGGCGACGTGCAGGCCCTGGTGCTGGCGCGCGTGCTGCAGGGCTATGCCACCGGCATGGCCAGTGCGGCCATGGGCGCGGCGCTGCTGGACCTGCACCGCGAGCGCGGCACGCTGGTGAGCACCATGGCGCCCATGGTCGGCATGGCGGCGGGCATTGTCGTGGCGGGCGAGTTCGCGCAGCTGTGGCGCCAGCAGCTGGGCCTGGTGTTCTGGCTCATGGCGCTGATCTTCGTGGCCGTGGCCGCCGCCATGGCCGTGCTGCCCGAGACGGGCGCGCGCCGCCCCGGCGCACTGGCCGCCATGCGCCCCCGCGTGCGTATTCCGGGCCAGGCCCGGGCCGACTTCATGCGCGTGCTGCCCATGAGCATCACGGTGTGGGCGCTGGGGGGCTTTTACCTGTCGCTGGGCCCGTCGATGATCCGCTCGGTCACGGGCTCGGAAATCGCCGCCAGCTTTGCCGTGTGCATCAACACGCTGAGCGCCGCCGCCGCCATCTGGACGCTGCGCAGCCGCGCGCCGCGCGCCATGCTGCAGTTCGGCGGCAGCGGCCTGCTGGCCGGGGTGGCCCTGCTGCTGGTCGGCGCCCATCTGCAAAGCCTGCCCCTGGTGCTGGGGGCATCAGTGGTGGCGGGCGCGGGCTTCGGCGTGGGCTTCCAGGGCGCGCTGCGCAGCGTGATCCCGCTGGCCGAGCCGCACGAGCGCGGCGCCCTGATCTCGGCCATCTACATCGCCAGCTACCTGGCGTTCAGCGTGCCGGCCATCGCGGCGGGCATGGCCGCCGCGCGCTTCGGCCTGTTGCCGGTCACCTATGCCTACGGCCTGATGCTGATGCTGTTCGCGGGCCTGGCGCTGGCGGGGACGCGCCAGCCCAGGCCGGTGGTGGCGTCCTGATGCGTTGGCTGTAAAAATAAAACCATAGCAATCCAGCCTTACCCCACCTGGTGATCAACGGGAAATAAGGGAGAAAATCTCAGCGGCAGCGCAAAAAAAGTCCAGCCGAACTTGCAGGATGGGCATGGCTTGTTCGGCATACGGGGAGTCACGCCACTTTTCCCAGCCACCATGCCACGCCCGCACTCCCGACAGCCCCAGCACGGCTGCCCCGCCGCCCCGGGGTGGCGTGCGTCCAGGGGCAGCGCCGTGCTGCTGGCAATCGCGCTGCTGCTGGCCGCTGCGGCGCCGGCACCCTCCCGGGCGGCGTCGTCAGCCCAGGCGGCGCAGCGCAGCTTTTCCGTTGCGGCCGGACCTCTCGCGCATGTGATCGCCCAGTACGCCAACCAGGCCGGTGTGGCGCTCTCGTTCGATGCGGCCCAACTGGGTCGGCGGCAGTCTCCGGGCCTGCAGGGCCGCTATGCCGTGGACGATGGTTTTGCGAGGCTGCTGCAGGGCACGGCGCTGCAGGCCGTGCACGAGTCCGGCGGCGTCTATACGCTGCGGCCCCTGCCAGCGGCGGCCTTGGGCACGAGCGGGCAGACGCTGGGCACGGTCACGGTCCGGGCCACGGCGCCGGCCAGTGCAACGACCGAAACCTCGGACAGCTATGCCGCCAGCCTGGTCACGGGCTACAAGGGGCTTCAGTCGGTGCGCGACATCCCGCAGCCCGTGACCGTGCTCACGCGCCAGTGGCTGGACGAGCAGGCCCTGCCCGACCTGCATGCCGTGCTGCAGCACACGCCGGGCGTGACGGTGGAGTACATCGACAGCGAGCGCATCGCCTATTACTCGCGCGGCTACCAGATCGATTCGCTGCAGGTGGACGGGCTCAATGTGAACCAGGTGGCCTCGGCCTCCACCTTCATCCAGCCCGACATGGCCATGCTGGACCGCGTGGAGGTGCTGCGCGGCGCCACGGGCCTGCTGCGTGGCGCGGGCTCGCCCTCGGCCATGGTGAACATGGTGCGCAAGCGGCCCACGGCGCAATGGCAAGGCTCGGCCGCGCTGACGCTGGGCTCCTGGGACCGCCAGCGCATGGAGGCCGACCTGTCCGGCCCTCTGAACGCAGCCGGCACGCTGCGCGGCCGGCTGGTGGCGCTGGCGGACGACAAGGCATCGTTCCAGACCGCGCGCAAGGAAAAGCGCCTGGGCCTGTACGGCGTGCTGGAGGCGGACCTGGGGCCGCGCACCACGCTCACGGCCGGCCTGCAGCACACGGACCTGCAGGCCACGGGCTCCTGGGGCGGCCTGCCCGCCGCCGCCGACGGCAGCCAGCTCGGCCTGCCGCGCAGCACCTACCTGGGCACGCCCTGGAATACCTGGGACCGCCACAACCAGCAGGCCTTTGCCGAGCTGGAGCACCGGCTGGACAGCGGCTGGCAACTGAAGGCCCAGGCGGCGCACACGCGCTTTCGGTCGGACGGGTTCAAGCAGACCTCGTTTTCCAGGGCCAGCGACAGCAATCCCTACCTGTTCGACGTGAGC
Source organism: Delftia sp. (assembly GCF_059499305.1). NCBI lineage: Bacteria > Pseudomonadati > Pseudomonadota > Betaproteobacteria > Burkholderiales > Comamonadaceae > Delftia > Delftia sp. The sequence continues at coordinate 8,298 of NZ_JCABYI010000017.1, read as the reverse complement.
ACCTCCATCTATGGCGGCGACGGCAGCACGCAGAACGCGCTGAGCCTGCTGGCCAGCGGCCCCTTCGAGGCCCTGGGCCGCAGGCACGAGCTGTCGCTGGGCGCCGACCTGCAGCGCATCCGCAGCACGGGCGCCACGGGCTACTGGGGCGTGAGCCCGCTGCGCAATGTGGACATCCGCGGCTGGAATCCGTACACCAGCTACCCCGAGCCCTTCTACAGCGAGGGCAACGGCAACGCCTATTCATCGCCCGTGTCCCACATCCACCAGTACGGCGGATTCGCGCGGGCCCGGCTGTCGCTGACCGACTCGCTCACCGCCATTGCCGGCGCGCGCCTGAGCTGGTGGAGCTATCTCGAACCCGGCAATGCCCAAAGCGGCTACAGCGTGCGCCGCGAGCTGACGCCCTATGCGGGCCTGGTGCATGCGCTGTCGGACACGCTCGACGCCTATGCCAGCTACAGCGAGATCTTCAGCCCCCAGGACAAGAAGGCCGCCGACGGCAGCATCCTGGCGCCCGCCCGGGGCGAGGACCTGGAGGCCGGGCTCAAGGGCAGTTTCATGGACGGCCGGCTGCAGGCCAGCGTGTCGTTGTTCCGCATCCAGCGCGTGGGCAGCGCCATGCAGGACACGGCATCGGCCATGCCCTGCCTGCCGTGGTACCCGACCAGCCACTGCTTCATGGCCGGCGGCAAGAGCCGCAGCCAGGGCTGGGAGCTGGAGCTGTCCGGCGAGCCCGCGCCAGGCTGGCAGGTGCTGGCCGGCTACACCTACACCCAGGCCAGGTACCTGCGCGACACCTCCGAGGCCAACGTGGGCCAGCCGCTGCGGCCCGTGGACCCGCGCCATGCGCTGCGCCTGTTTGCCAGCCACCGCTTCAAGGGGCCCTTGCAGGGATGGACCGCAGGCGCCGGCGTGCGGCTGCAAAGCGATGCCTACGCCAGCGTGGGCGATGTCACCACCCGCCAGGGTGGCTATGCGCTTTTTGACGCGCTGCTGGCCTACCGCCTGGACGACACCTACTCGCTGCAGCTGAACGTGAGCAACCTGCTGGACAAGCGCTACTACGCCAAGTTCTCGCCCAACAGCACCTACTTCAACAACTACTACGGCGATCCGCGCAACGTCACGGTATCGCTGCGCGCGCGCTTCTAGGGCCACGGCCGGCCTGCCCTCCCCTCCCGGCTTTTCTTCCCGGTTTTTCTTCACGGTTTTTCCTCCCGCTTTTTCCAACCTTTGCACATGACTGCCATGACGCACCACAGCACTCCTGCGGACTTCCGCTTCGCTCCCCATCCCCTCACGCGCCTGATCCGCCAATGCCTGGGCGCCGGCCTGGCCCTGGCCGCCGTGGGCGTGGCGGCCCAGACGGCCGAGGGCCCGGCCCTCAAGGAGGTGACGGTGAGCGACCAGGCCGAGGCCATCGGCGGACTGCAAAAGACCTATGCCGGCGGCCAGATCGCGCGCGGCGGCGACCTGGGCATCCTCGGCAAGACCGACCAGATGAACGTGCCCTTCAGCACGACCAACTACACCTCGGAGCTGATCGAGAACCAGCAGGCACTGACCATCGCCGACGTGGTGATGAACGACGCCTCGGTGCGCACGCTGCAGGCGCGCGGCGGCTATGGCGATGACTTCCAGGTGCGGGGCTTTTCCCTGTCCATGCGCGATGTGTCGGTGAACGGCCTGTACGGCCTGTCGCCCTCCACGCGACTGCCGCTGGAGGTGATCGAGCGCGTGGAAGTGCTCAAGGGCCCCGGCTCGCTGACCAATGGCGTGGGTCCCAGCGGCAGCATCGGCGGCAGCATCAACGTGGTGACCAAGCGCGCGGGCGACGTGCCGCTGAACCGCCTGACCGCCACCTACATGGGCAAGGCCCAGTTCGGCACCCACCTGGACGTGGGCCGCCGCTTTGGCGAAGACAACCAGTGGGGCGTGCGGGTGAACGGCGTGTGGCGCAACGGCGAAGGCAATATCGACGGCGGCCGCCAGCGCCTGGGCCTGGCCTCGGTGGGCCTGGACTACGAAGGCCAGGGCCTGCGCTGGTCGCTGGACGCGCTGACCACCAGCGGCAAGACCACGGAATTCCGCCCGCAAAGCGCCTTCCTGGCCGGCATCACCCAGGTGCCCGCCGTGCCCGACAGCCGCATCAACTTCAACCCGGGCACGGAGCTGCTGGACAAGGCCAAGACCGTGATCTCGCGCGTGGAATACGACATCAACGCCAACACCTCCGTCTACGGCGGCGTGGGCTACAGCGATGTGTCCAGCGACCAGAGCTTCCCCACGGCCGTGCAGCGCATCGACTCGCTGGGCAACTTCACGGTGCGCAACGGCTTCTACGACGAGTTCAACAAGACCACCTCGGCCGACGTGGGCCTGCGCACGCGCTTCAAGACCGGCGCCATCGGCCACACCGTGGTGGCAGCGGCCAACTACATGGACCGCGAGAGCGGCTACTTCTACCAGCTGACCACCAAAGCCGTCCCCTCCAACATCTACAACCCCTCGCCCCTGCCTGCCATCGACTTCGTGCGCGGCGCGCCCACCAAGAACGCCGAGCTGACGCAGCACAGCCTGGCGCTGGCCGACACCATGGCGCTGTTCAGCGACCGCCTGCTGGTGACCGTGGGCCTGCGCGACCAGACCATCGACCAGAAGAACGCCAGCGGCACCACGCTGTACAAGGCCAGCGCCGTGACGCCGCTGGCCGGCGTGGTGTTCAAGCCGCAGAACCATGTCGCGGTCTACGCCAACTACACGGCGGGCCTGTCGGCAGGCGGCACGGCCGGGCCCAACACGGCCAATGCCGGCCAGGTGTTCGCGCCGCAGAAGTCCAAGCAGTACGAAGTGGGCGTGAAGGTGGACTGGGGCCGCATGACCACGCAGGCCGCGCTCTACCAGATCCAGCGCCCGGGCTCCATGACAGACCCGGTGACCAATGTCTACAGCTTCGGCGGCGAGACGCGCAACCGCGGCCTGGAGCTGACCGCCTACGGCGAGATCCACAAGGGCCTGCGCCTGCTGGCCAGCGCGGCCTTCAACAACGCCAGGCTCTCGCGCACGGCAGGCGGCGTGAACCAGGGCAACGATGCCAACGGCGTGCCCGATCGCACCTTCAACCTGGGCCTGGACTGGGATACCCCCTGGGTGGAGGGCCTGAGCCTGAACGGCCGCGTGATCCACACCTCGTCCATGTACTACGACGCGGCCAACATCCTGCGCATGCCCGGCTGGACACGCCTGGACCTGGGCGCACGCCTGCGCACCCACGTGGCCGGCAAGCCGGTGGTGCTGCGCGCCAGCCTGGAGAACGTCAGCAACAAGAGCTACTGGGTGACTGCCGCCGGCTACACCACCACGGGCGCGCCTCGCACGCTGATGCTGTCGGCACAAGTGGACTTCTAAGCCACCGGCCACCGGCAACCGCCCCGCCCCCGGCATGGCGCCGGGGGCGCGGTGATGGCGGGGGCCGCAGGCCCCCTTCTGTCAGAGAAAAAAACACCCCATGCAAAGCCACACGATCAAGACCTGGGCCTGGTTGCACAAATGGAGCAGCCTGGTCTGCACCGTCTTCATGCTGCTGCTGTGCCTGACCGGCCTTCCGCTGATCTTCCACCACGAAATCGGCCACCTGCTGGGCACCGAGGTGGAGGCCCCGCCCATGCCCCAGGGCACGCCCCATGCCAGCCTGGACAAGGTGCTGGAGGTGGCCCGTGCCCAGCACCCGGACCGCGTGGTGCAGTTCGTCTCCAAGTCCGACGACACCGACGACCTCTGGTTCGTCACCATGACGCCCACGCCGGCGCCCACGGACGATTTCCGCTCCGTGGTCATCGATGCGCGCACGGCCGAGCTGCTGGCCCAGCCGCGCTTCGACCAGGGCTTCATGTGGGTCATGTTCAAGCTGCACGTGGACCTGTTCGCGGGGCTGCCGGGCAAGCTGTTCCTGGGCTTCATGGGGCTGCTGCTGCTGATCGCCATCGTCAGCGGCGTGGTGCTGTACACGCCCTTCATGCGCAAGCTCGATTTCGGCACCGTGCGCCGCACGCGCCAGCCGCGCCTGAAGTGGCTGGACCTGCACAACCTGCTGGGCATCGTCACCCTGGTATGGCTGTTCGTGGTGGGCGCCACCGGCATGATCAATACCTGGGCCGACCTGCTGATCAAGTACTGGCAGCATGACCAGCTCAGCAGCGTGCTGGCGCCCTACCAGGGCCAGGACACGGTGCCGGTGGCGGAGCGCGCCTCGCTGCAGCAATCGCTGCAGGCCGCCCAGCAGCAGGTGCCGGGCACCAGGCTGTACTTCATCGCCTTCCCCGGCACCACGTTCTCCAGCCCGCACCACCACACCTTCTTCCTGCGCGGCAACGAGCCCCTGACCTCGCGCCTGTTCCTGCCCGTGCTGGTGGACGCCAAGACCGCCCAGGTCACGGCAGCGCCCGCCCTGCCCTGGTATCTGACGGCGCTGCTGGTGTCCCAGCCGCTGCACTTCGGCGACTACGGCGGGCGGGCCATGCAGATCCTCTGGGCGCTGCTGGACATCGCCAGCATCATCGTGCTGGGCACGGGCCTGTACCTGTGGGTCAAAAAGGGCAAGAGCCTGCCGGCCCCGCAGCCCGCGCCGCGCGGCAAGGAGGTCTCGGCATGAGCGGCACGCAACACCGGGGCTTTCTCGCCCTCTGGGGCTGGCCCATCGCGCTGGGCGTGCTGACGGCCATCGGCCTGGTCTCGGCCCTGTTCAGCGACGGCGGCCTTGGCGACATGCTGGCCGGCGTCTGCCTGGCCGTTCCCACGGCGGCAGGGATCTGGCATGGATGGCTGCGGCGCAGGCCGCCGGGCTGAAGCCGGGGCAGGCCGGCACGGCGCTCAGTCGCGCCGGTCGCGCTGGCCTGCGCTTTCCAGCAGCTGCTGCAAGGCTGCGCCCAGTGGCCGCCAGACATCGGTGACACCGGCCCAGTCGCCGGCCAGGCAGGCCTGCTCCAGGCTCCTGGTCAGTCCGCTGGCCCGCTCCTGTCCCAGCAGGCGCAACACGCTCTGCAGGCTGTGCGCCTGCCTGCGCAGGGCCATGGCGTTCTGCTCCGCGATAAGGACCTCCATCCGGGCGATATCGTCGGGCAAGTGTGCAAGGCAGATGTCACGGTAGCTGTGGAACAGGCCTGCGTCGCCACCAAAGAAATTGGCGATGGCGAGCGCGTCCGACGGCGCCTCCGGTTGCACATCCGGTCGCACATCCGGCTGCGCATCGGCGCCCTCGCCCGTCCCGGCCTCCTGCCTGGGAGGGGGAGGCGGCGCATGCTGCTGGAGCACCGACTCCACGCAGTCCACCAGTTGCGCCACCGACACCGGCTTGAGCAGCACGCGCCACACCTTCAACTGCTCCAGCTGCAGCGCAACATCGGCCCGCACGCCGGCACTGAAGACCACGGCGCAGCAGCCCGCCTGCGGCGAGCGGCGCAGCCACTCGATCAGCTCCACGCCGGAGGCGCCGGGCAGCATCAGATCGGTGATCAGCAGGGCAAAGGACTGGGTTTGCAGCAGTTGCTGGGCCTGCTCCGCACTCGTGCAGGACACCAGCGTGAGCGGCAGGCCCTCCAGCGCCAGCGCAACGAACCGCGCAATCGAGGCATCGTCCTCGACCAGCAGGACCGCGGGAAAGGGCGCGTTCACGCCGCCGGCCCGCCCAGCAGCCCGCCCAGCGCTTCGGGCAGTTCCTGCACCAGCTGGGGCTTGTGGATCACGCGCACGCCGCCCAATGCGAAGGCATAGGCCTCGCGCTCTGACGCCTCCAGCGAGGTGACCACCAGCAGCTTGCAGCGCGCGAACTGCTCATGGGTGCGCAAGGTGGTGATCAGGGCGGCGCCGTCGATGTCGGGCAGCAGGATGTCCACCAGCAGCACATCGGGCTGGATCTGGCCGTACAGCGCCATGCCCGTGATCCCGTCGTTCGCCACATGCAGCTGGACGTCGGGAAAGTGACGCTGCACCAGCATGCGCACCAGATTCTGGAAGTGCACGGAGTCCTCGATCAGCAGCACGCGCTGCCCGGTGCCCGAACCCGCCTGGGCAGGGGCCGGCGCCTGTGCCACCGCTGGTGCGCCGGGCACCCCGGGCGCTGCGCGCTCGCCCTGCCTGCTGCGCCAGCGCTCCACGGAAGCGCGCGTAATGCGGCGATGGCCTCCGGGCGTCTTCCAGGCCTCCAGCTCGCCGCGATCGACCATGAGCTGGACCGATCGCACGGCCATGCCCAGCAGCTTTGCCACCTCGGCAGTCGTGTAGTGCGGAATTTGGCCTGATGGGGTGCTGTTCTCGGACATGGCAGCAATTTTGCATCAAATACGATTGAAAAATTCAATATAAATTTGATGAATTTGATATTTATGATTTAACCTCACGCAGCCCCCTTCAACTGCGTTGTGAAAGGTCCGCCATGAAGAAGATACTGATCGTCGAAGACCAGGCCGACATCCGCAAACTGCTGCGCATGACGCTGGAGTCCGGCGCCTACGAGGTCATGGAGGTGCCCACCGCCGACGAAGCCTGGGCCGTGGCCCAGCGCAACAAGCCCGATATCGTGCTGCTGGACATGATGATGCCCGGCACGCTGGACGGCCTGGAGGTGTGCTGTCGCATCAAGACCTCCTACGATCTGCGGCATACCCTGGTGGTGCTGCTCACCGCCCGGGACAGCGCAGAGGACCGCGAGGCGGGCTTCAATGCGGGCGCCGACGAATACCTGGTCAAGCCCTTCAGCCCGACCCGGCTGCTGCAGATCCTGGCCAGCCTTGAAAGGAGCGACTGATGATGATGCGCGCACGGGAGACCGGCCGCGTGGACCTGTCCATGGCAGACGGCCCGTCCAGCCGCAGGCTGGCGGACGGCTGGCACTGGATGCAGGCGTTCGCGCCGGCCCGGCCCGTTCCTGTGCCGCACGACGGGTTGACCGCCATCGTCGCGCCCCGGAATTTCTGATGGAGCATCTTCATCATGTCTGATCGAGCTACCGCGCATCATTTCCTGGGTGCCGGACGCAGCGCCCACATCAAGGCACTGGTGCTGACCTTTGCCCTATGCGTGCTTGCCGGGCTGGTGCTCTTCGTCTGGAGCCAGCTGCACGCCGAGGCCGACCAGAGCAAGTCCCAGGCCGCACTGCTGGCGCGCGTGCTGGAGGACCAGACGGCCAAGACCTTCGAGAACACCGAAATGGCCCTGTCCAGCCTGGCGCACCACCCCGCCATCCTGGCCGCCGGCAGCACGCGCAGCACGCGCGAGGCCGCCATGGCCCAGCTGATCGCCCAGCTGCCCTACCTGCGCAGCATGGCCCTGCTCGACGACAAGGGACTCATCCTGGCCAGCACCCAGGCGGGCGAGGCCGGCCAGCAGATCGACATGCAGGAGCTGCTGCACGACAAGAGCGCCGTCGTCGTGCCCGGCAAGCCCCTGCTGGGCCGGCTGGTGCCCGGCCGTGGCCTGTCGGCCCTGGCGCCCCGCGCGCACCCGTCGCCGCGCGGCGTATCGTTTCTGCCGCAGCTGCTGGGCTTTCACCAGGACAACGGCATGCCCGCCGTGCTGGTGGCCCTGATCAACCCCGACGCCGTGGCCAACTTCTACCAGGCCACGCTGGAGATCCTCAGCTACGAGGCCGTGCTGCTGACCTACGACGGCCGGCCGCTGGCCAGCACCAATGCGGGCACGGGCGTGCAGGCGACCGCCGTGCTGCAGACACCGCTGTTCCGGCAATGGCTGCCGCACAGCGAATTCGGCTCCTACATCGGCGCGGGCATGCTCGGCTCCCATGAGATCGTGTCGTTTCGCACCGTGCGCAACTGGCCGCTGCTGCTGGTGGTGGAGGAGCCCTACGCAGCCCTGGTGGCGCGCTGGAGGGATGACGCCTTCGCCTTCTTCGTGGCCGGCGTGGCCCTGCTGGCCCTGGTGCTGGGCCTGAGCTGGTCGGTGCTCAAGACGCGCAGGGAGCAGAAGACGGCACAGCAGGCCATGGAGCAGGCCCAGGCGCGCCTGGCGCGCAGCGAGCATGAGATGGCCGTGCTCATGCGCAGCGTGCAGGAGCTGATCTTTCGCACTGACAGCGAGGGTCTGCTGACCTTCGTGAACGCACGCTGGGAACAGCTGACCGGCCAGCCCAGCTCCGAGGCCGTAGGGCAGCCGCTGGAGAACATCGTGGACGGCCCGTACCGCGCGCAGATCCAGGCCCTGCTCGATCCCCTGGCCCGGCTGGCGCCGCGCAACTGCCAGGCCATGTTCCAGCTGCCGGGCCACCGGGAAATACTCTGCGAC
>NZ_JCABYI010000016.1:1723-4099 GCF_059499305.1 Delftia sp. | reverse complement strand
ATCACCGACAGCGTCGTCAAGGGCAAGATCGTCACCGGCTCGCGCACCGTGCTCATCGGCAGCCAGGGCGGCCTGGCCTGCTCCGTCTGCCCGGACGGCATCACCGTCGGATCCCCTGTGAACCCCCAGCTCGGCGCCAAGGTCCTGCGGGGCGCAGAAGACCTGGACTTCGCCCTGCCATCGGCTGCGCTGCCTGTGGCCTGGCAGCGCCAGTACAGCAGCTACGTCAACCCCGAGCACGGCGCTGCCTGCGGCCTGCTGGGCCATGGCTGGCACCTGCTGCAGGAGCTCAGCATCCGCCTGCAGGAAGAGGCCACCTTGCTGCTGGACGCCAGCGGCCGCGTCATCACCTTCGACCAGCCCCTGGCCCCGGGCGGCCAGCTGCACAGTGCCAGCGAAGACATCTGGCTGCTGCGCGGCGGCAGCCCGGAGCCGGACGGCGGCACAGCGCCCTGGGCTGCGAACCCGCGCTGGTCGCATGTGGAGGCGGCGCTGGCGTGCAATCCCGAGGCCATCCTGGCCTTCAGCGGCGATGGCGACACCCTCTGGGGCTTTGGTCCTGCGCCCGGTGAACCTGTCGATGGCCCTTGGCGCCTCATGGCCCAGATCGACCGCTTCGGGCGCCGCCAGCTCTACCACTACAGCGACGGCAAGACCACGGCCCCGGACGTCAACGGCAGTCCGGAACCGCTGCCCGCAGGCCGCCTGGTCTCGCTGAGCGACGGCACAGGCCGGCGCTACCGGCTGCTGCACCAGCGCATCCATGGCGGCAGCGACGCGCAGGGCCTGAACGGACTGTGGGGCGCCGACGACGGCTGGCGCCTCATCGGGGTCGACCTCACGCAGGACCCGTTGCATCCCCTGTCCACCCCCATCACGCTCGTGCGCTACGGCTACAGCAGTGCAGGCGATCTCATCACCGTCCACGACCGCGCAGGCCAGCTCGTGCGCGAATTCGAATGGGACCACCACCGCATCAGCGCCCACCGCCATGCCAGCGGACCCTGGCACCGCTACCGCTACGAGAGCGCCCAGCCCGGCGCCCGCGTCATCGAACACAGCAACCAGGAAGGGCTGTCCTACCGCTTCGACTACCTCAGCCAACCGCCGGGCCCGGACGGCCAGCCGCGCGCGGTCACCCGCGTCAGCGACAGCCTGGATCGCATCGAGACCTACTACTTCGAAGGCGCAGCGGGCCTGTCGCGCCTCATCGCCCACCACAAGGCCGACGGCAGCCGCTGGCTGCAAAGCTACGACAGCTTCGGCCGCCTGGCCTCGCGCACCGACCCGCTGGGCCGCAGCGTCCACCTCAGGCGTGATGGACAGGGCCGGCTCATCGGCGTGCAACTGCCCGATGGGCGCAGCACCCAGCAGGAACACGACGAAGCCACGGGCCGCCTGCTCGCCTCCACCGACACCGCAGGGGCCACCACCGGCTACCAATACGACGCCTGGGGACGCCTCACCCAGATCACCCAGGCCGACGGCAGCACCGAGCGCTACCACTACCCCGACCCCCAGGAAGCGCCGCTCACCTGCGACAGCCCCCGGCGCATCGAAGACGCCCAGGGCGGCAGCAAACAGCTGGCCTGGAGCGATGCGGGCCAACTGCTCAGCTACACCGACTGCTCGGGCCACAGCACGCACTACCACTACGACCGCTGGGGTGCGCTCATCGAAGTGGGCAACGCCCTGGGCCAGCGCCAACGCCACCAGCGCGACGGCCAGGGCCGCATCGTGGCCAGCGAACTGCCCAACGGCCAGATCGAGCGCTACCACTACGACAGCGCAGGCCACCTCACGCGCATCGAACCGGCCCAGCCCCCGCTCACCCCTCTCATGGGGGGACAAAGCCCTGCTGCACCGGCCGCCGACCCCAGCATCCACCTGCGCTACGACCTCTGGGGCAGGCTGGTCCAGCGAACACATGGCGGCCTCACCCTGGCCTTCGAATACGACAGCGCCGGCCGCCTCACGCGTCTCGTCAACGAAAACGGTGCGCAAAGCCGCTTTGCCTGGGACGCGCTGGACCGGCTCGTGCAGGAAGAAGGGTTCGACCAGCGGCTGCAGCGCTACCGCTGGGATGCGGCAGGCCAGCTCATGGAAGCCACGGACGGCAACGCTGCACGGCAAAGCAGCAGCCACTATCGCTGGGACGAAGGCGGCAGATTGGTCGAACGCCAGCTGCCCGCCACGGCCCATGCGCCGGCCCAGACCCACCGCTACGAATGGGATGCGGCCGGACGCCTCATGGCCGCCAGCGTCTGGCAGCACACCGCAGAGAACACCATCCAACTGCAAAGCCGCATAGCACTGGAACGCGATGCCCTGGGCCGCATCACCGCAGAAGTGCAGCAGCTGTACCGCCCAGGCAAG
>NZ_JCABYI010000016.1:0-1623 GCF_059499305.1 Delftia sp. | reverse complement strand
CGGCGGCGCAGACCAGATCGAATACGAACACCGCATCGCCCACACCCTGGATGCGCTGGGCGCACGCCAGCACAGCCAGCTGCAAGGCCTGGGAAAGATCGCCTGGCTCACCTACGGCTCAGGCCATGTGCACGGACTGCAGCTCAACGGCGCCGGCCTCATCGACTTCGAACGCGACGCCCTGCACCGCGAAGTCCGCCGCAGCCTGCACCCACCCACTCCCGCAGCAGAAGCAGACGCAGACGCACACCACCCCCTGCAGGTGCAACGCCAATGGGACAGCATGGGCCGCCTCACGGCCCTGGGCACCACAGGCCTGCAAAGCACGGAAGGCAGGGATCACCTCGTCCAGCCCCTCATCGGCCAGATCCTTGGCCGCCGCTACCACTACGACAGCCTGGGCCAGCTCGTTGCCATCGAACAGGCCGGCGCCCCGGGCCAGGCTGCACAACTGCTGCGCTACGGCTACGACAGCGCCGGTCGCCTCAGAGCGGCCACCGACAGCCAGGACCCCCAGACCACCACCCGCTGGCAGATCGACCCTGCCGGCAACCGCCTGCCAGCACTCGGTGCACCCGGTGCACCGGGCCAGACGAACACCCAGGACAGCTGGGCCGCCCAGGTCCACGCCCACTGGCGGCACACCGACTTCAACCTCATGGGCCTGGGCCACCTTGCAGGCCAGCGGCAAGGCCCCGTGCAGCGCTGGGAAGACAACCGCATCGGCTTCACCGAAGACCGCGTCTGGCGCTACGACCCCTGCGGCAACCGCATCGCGCAAATGCATGCAGACCACAGCCAGCAGCAACTGCACTACGACGGAGCACACCAGCTCATCGCCGTGCGCAGCAGCCAGATCCAGGGCAACGCCGAGCAGTTGCGCCACCACAGCCGCTACACCTACGACGCCCTGGGCAGGCGCCTGAAGCAGCAGGTCGAAAGCGCGGACTCCACCACCCCCACCCGCACCCACTACTACGGCTGGGACGGCGACCGCCTCATCCACACCGAGCGCCTGCAGCATGGCGATGACACGCGCCACATAGAACACACCATCTACGAACCCGGCAGCTTCACCCCCCTGGTGCGCCTGAGCACCACGGCCAGCGGCGACCCCCAAGACGAGCCCCACCTGCTGGTGCAAGCCATCGCCGCAGGCCTGCCCGACCCGGACGACCCCAACCACGCGCCGGCCCTGGCCCTGATGCAAACCATGCTCGACGCCATGCCGCGCGACATGCAGCAAGACGCGGCCCGCCACCTGCGCCACACCCTGGACCACGGCCTGCCGCCCGGCGCCCAGGCCATGCTGGGCGAACAGGCAGACAGCACCGCACGCCTGCTCACCGGCATGCAGACCCAACTGCAGAAACAGGAAAAAGAACAGCACGCCCGCATCGCCATCCACCACTACCACTGCGACCATCTGGGCACGCCCATGGCCCTGACCGACCAACGGGGGCTAGTCACCTGGGCGGCCAAGCTGGACCCCTGGGGCAATGTGCTGCAGGAGTACAACCCGCAGGGCCTGCACCAAGCAATCCGGCTGCCGGGGCAGCACCATGACAGGGAAACGGGGCTGTATTACAACCGGCATCGGTATTACGATCCGGTGGTGGGGAG
>NZ_JCABYI010000015.1:0-73664 GCF_059499305.1 Delftia sp. | reverse complement strand
AAGTGTTACCCATGTCTGTGAGCTGAGTTGTTACCCATGTCCTTGACACGTACACCCAAATGTCCGCGACCCCTTCGCTGCGCTGCGGGGCCACCTGCGCCGTGACGGTTGCGGGGTTCGCCGTGAAACTCTCTTCGCGCTGCGCGCTACGTTCAAACATCACGGCGAGTCAGATGACGAAGCAGTCCTGTCCTTCGGCAGGACTGCAACCCCGCAACCGCCACGACGCAGGCGCTGACATACGGGGAGTTGTTGCGGGCCTTCGCTGCGCTCGGCCTTTTTTACTGTTTCGGGATCTTGGCCTGGACGATCACGTCGCCCCAGCGCTTGATTTCCGATTGCAGCAATTGCGCGGTCTGCTCGGGCGTGCTGGACTGGGCCTGGACGTTCATTTCGCGCAGCTTCTGCGTGACTTCGGGGGAGTTCACGGCGGCGGCGATTTCCTTGTTCAGGCGGGCGATGATTTCCGGAGGGGTCTTGGCGGGGGCGGCCAGGGCGTTCCAGGAAGAGGCGACGAAGCCCTTGACGCCTGACTCCTGGGCCGTGGGCACGCCGGGCAGCAGGGCCGAGCGCTTGTCGCCGGTGATGGCCAGCAGGTTGACGGCCTTGGAGTTGATCTGGCCCATGATGGGCGTGAGGATTTCCACGGCCGCGTCGATCTGCCTGCCCCGCAGGGCCGTGACCACGGCGGGAGTGCCGTTGAAGGGCACGATCTGGGCGTCGATGCCGGCCGTGGTCTTGAACAGTTCGGCCGCCAGGTGCTGGGTGCTGCCGATGGCGATGCTGCCGATGTTGAGCTTGCCGGGGTGGGCCTTGGCCCAGGCCACCAGCTCGCCCAGGTTCCTGAAGCGCGAGTCGCTGGCGGTGAGCACGCCGATGTCGAAGTAGCCCAGGGTGGATATCGGCGTGAAGTCCTTGACCATGTCGAAGGGCAGCTGGTTGAAAAGCCCCACGGTGACGGCGCTGCCGTTGGACAGGAGGAACAGCGTGTGTCCGTCAGGTGCGGACTTGGCCACGGTGTCGGCTGCGACGATGCCGCCCGCGCTGGGCTTGTTGTCGATGATGACGGGCTGGCCCAGCTGCGAGGCCAGCTTTTGCGCAACGACGCGCGAGGTGACGTCGGCCACGCCGCCTGCGCCAAAGGGCACGACGATGCGGATGGGCTTGTTCGACAGGGGCTGTGCCTGGCTGGTGATGGCGGCCAGCAGCAGGGCCGCGCAGGTCAGGGCGCTGCGCGTGAAGCGGCGTTTGTTCATGGGTCTTTTGTCTCCTGGCCGGCCAGTGTGGCGCAAAAGCGCAGGCCGGCCCAGATCGCCCGTGTTCTGGCTGCTATGCCCTGGCGCAATAGCCGTGTGGCAGCCTGGCCGGGGCTGGATCAGGCGTGCGTGATCCAGCTGCGGTGCTCGTCCGTGTCCAGGTGGTTGAGCGTGTTGAAGGTCTGCAGCATCAGGCGCTTGGGGCTGGTGGTGAACTCGGTCACGGCGCTGTTGCGGATGCGCATGTTCAGCGCAATGGTGACCTCCGGCGAGGTGCCCAGCACATGGCCCACGGCGGTGGAGATGGGGCCGCCGCTGCTGACCAGCAGCACGTTTTCGTCGGCATGTTCGTGCCGCACGCGCTCCAGCACCTGGCGCACGCCGCCGGAGAAGTCGTCCCAGCTGGGCATGCCCTTGGGGCTGATGGTGCCGGCCATCCACTGGGCCAGGGCATCGCACAGCAGCCGGAAGTGGTGGCGGTACAGCTCGGGTGTGTCGGGCTTGGGCAGGGGCGCCGGATGGATGGCCTGCAGCAGCGCGCCGCTGTCGTATTCATCGAGGCCTGCAAGCGCCTGGGTGCGGTGCTGCTCGGCAGGCAGGCTGCCCAGGCCTTCGGCGATGCCGGCCAGCGTCTGCGCATGGCGGCGCAGCGTGCCCGTGTAGACCGCGTCGAAGCGCAGGCCGCGCTCTCGCCAGTAGGCACCCAACCTTTGCGATTGCGCCTGGCCGCGTTCGCTGAGCTGGTCGTAGTCTTCGGCACCAAACGAGGCCTGGCCATGGCGCACAAGATAGAGGGTTCCCATGGCGCGGATTGTGGCCAGCGCTGGCGCCGGCGTTTGTCCTGCGGGCGACTGGCTGCCGCCTTGGCGACAGATTCCAGCACCCCGGCAGCCCTTACAACAGCACCTGGCCGCTCACGCACTCCACCACATGGCCGCCTATCCACAGCGCGCCCTGGGCGTCCTCGCTGACATGCACGCGGCCGTCGCGGCCCACGCAGCAGCCCTGGCTGGCGATGTAGGGCGCGCGCAGCAGGCCTTCGCCGCGCAGCCACAGGGCCAGGCTGGCGTTGAGGCTGCCGGTGACGGGGTCTTCGGTGACGCCGACGGGGCTGGCGAAGCCTCGCACTTCCAGGCTGGGGGCGGCATCCGCATCGGCCCCGGCCGGGCGCTGGCCCGTGGCAAAGGCGCGTGCCTCGCGGCTGCTGCGGCCGATCAGTGCCGGTGCATCTTGCGCGCTTTCGTACAGCGCGCAGGCACCCACCTTGGTGTTCAGCGCCTTGAGCCTTGCATGGTCGGGCTCCAGCGCCAGCACCTGATCGGGATGCTCGAAGAGCACGCCCATCCAGCGCGGGCCGTTGTCCAGCCAGGCGGCGCGCAGGATCTGGCCGGGCTCCGCGCCCAGCGCGGCAGCCACCTCGGCCAGCAGGCCCGGCTCCACGACGCCGATGTCGGTGGCCGGTGCCTGGAAGGCCAGGCGTCCGTCCTGGTGCGCAATCGAGATCAGCCCCTTGGCGCATTCCTGCACGATGCGCCCCGCCTGCTGCGGCACGCCGCCCTGCGCCAGCCAGGCGTGGCAGCTGCCCAGCGTGGGATGGCCGGCAAAGGGCAGCTCGCCACCCGGCGTGAAGATGCGCACGCGGTAGTCGGCGCCTGCGGCGCGGCCGGCCTCGGTGGGCGGCAGCACGAAGGTGGTCTCCGACAGATTGGTCCAGGCCGCGAAGGACTGCATCTGCGCATCGGTCAACCCGGTGGCGTCGAGCACGACGGCCAGCGGATTGCCCAGGTAGGGCCGTGCCGTGAACACGTCCACGGTCATGAAGGGGCGCTGGCGGGAGACGTATGCAGGTGTCATGGCAATGGGCAGATGGAAGGGAGGATGGAAAAGCCGACGGCAAGCCGGACTTTGGTTCGACTGCGTGTCGGCTTCCCTCTGGCCCAAGCAGGTAACTGGCCCAAACACCAGGGACGCCGAGCAAGAGCCGCCTCACGGCGGGGGCGCCTAGCCGAGGGCGTCGTCCCCCTCCCTTGCGAAGCAAGTAGAGAGGGGGAAGCGGCGCTAGCCGCTCAGGGGGTGGTTTACATCGTGGAGCGGATGGCGGCAGCCAGGGCGGCGATGCCCTTGTCGATCTGCTCGGCCGACACGGTCACGTAGGACAGGCGCAGCGTGTTGGCCTGGGGCTCGTCCGCGTAGAACGGCGCGCCGGGCACGAAGGCCGTGCCGCGTTCCACAGCGGCGGGCAGCAGCTTTTGCGCATCCATGCCCTTGGGCAGGCGAACCCACAGGAACATGCCGCCCACGGGACGGGTCCACTGCACGTCCAGGCCGGCCATTTCGCGTTCCAGCGCGGCCAGCATGGCGTCGCGCTGGCGCTTGTACATGGCGCGGATGGTGGGCACGTGGCGGTCCAGGAAGCCGTCCTTGATGACCTCGGAGACCACGCGCTGGTTGAAGCCGGGCGTGTGCAGGTCGGCCGCCTGCTTGGCCTGCAGCAGCTTGTTGTAGACGGACTTGGGCGCCACCAGGAAGCCGATGCGCAGGCCAGGGGCCAGCACCTTGGAAAACGAGCCCAGGTAGATCACGCCTTCGGGGTTGCGCGCGGCCAGCGGCAGGGCAGGGGGCTGCTCGAACCACAGGTCGCCATAGGGGTTGTCCTCGATCAGCGGGATGCCGAGTTCACGCGCCTTGTCCACCAGGGCCTGGCGGCGTGCCTCGGCCATGGTGCGGCCGGTGGGGTTCTGGAAGTTGGGCAGCACGTAGGCCAGGCGGGCCTTGTCGGCGCCGGTGCCGGCCTTGGCGGCGAAGTCCTCGACGAGGATGCCGTCGTCATCGCTGTCCACGCCCACGGGAATCGGTTCCTGCGGCGCAAAGGCCTGCAGCGCGCCCAGGTAGGTGGGCTTTTCGACCAGCATGCGGCTGCCGCGGTCCAGGAAGACCTTGCCGATCAGGTCCAGCGCCTGCTGCGAGCCCGTGGTGATCAGCACCTGGTCGGGGTCCACTTCCCAGGGCAGGAAGTCGGCCACGGCCTGGCGCAGGGGCGCGAAGCCTTCGCTGGTGGCGTATTGCAGGGCCGCTGCGCCATCGCGCTGCATCACGGTCTGGCAGGCCTGGGTGAACGCGTCCAGCGGGAAGGCCAGCGGCGAGGGCAGGCCGCCCGCCATGCTGATGATGCCGGGACGGTCGGTGAGCTTGAGGATTTCGCGGATGGCGGAGGGGTTCATCTTGGCAGCACGGTCTGCCAGCGTCCAGGTCGTCATAAAAAAAGCAGTTCCAGGTCTTTGCGGTGCCCGCCATGCGGGCGGGCTGGTATGGGTTGCCATGCCGTCGTGGGGCACGGGCCGGCCGCATGTGAAGAGCGCAGTGCGGATGGTGCTTTCGCTCTTGCGCCGGCAATGAGGGTATTTTGTCGCGGCCGTGAAGGGTCTGCGCATCCTCCCTTCAATAGCTGGGCAGGCCAGTACGGCCTTTGCCTGGGTGTGGATGGCGGACCCTCATGCGGCCACCATCCACATCGCCGTCAGCGCCAGCATGGCCGCCATGGCACGGTTGAACCACAGCAGCCTGCGTCCCTGGGCCAGCCAGTGGCGCAGCAGTGCGCCCACGCAGGCATACAGCAGATTGCTGGAGAAGGCATAGGCGGCCATGACGGGCAGCACCACGGACAGGCGCTCGCTCAGGTCGTCGTGCCCCGCCAGCCAGCCGGCCACGATGGCCAGGGCCAGCAGCCAGGCCTTGATGTTCACGAATTGCAATCCCACGCCCTGCCAGAAACCCACCTGCAGCTGCTGCTGCGATTGCAGTGACGCCATCTGTGCGCTGCGGCTCAGGCGCCAGGCCATCCACAGCAGGTAGCCGATGCCGGCGGCCTTGACCAGCCACAGCAGCAGCGGTGCCGCCACGATCGCCGCGCCCACGCCGGCCGTGCTCAGCACCAGCAGCAAGCACCAGCCCACGGGCACGGCCAGGACGAAGCGCAGCGCCGGGCGCAGGCCGTGGTTGGCGGCCAGGGCCGTGGACAGCGTGGTGTTGGGGCCGGGGCTGAAGCTCATGGAAGCGGCGAGCAGCAACAAGGCGGTGAGTTCGGACGGTGGCATGAGGCGGTGGCCCCGGAGGTCTCCATACAGGCGGCAAGGGGCTGTTGGGGAGGAGGGCACGGCAGGCCTGCTCCGCAGCACGAATGCCTGCAATATAGGTGCAAGACCTGTACAGTACCAATACAGTTGAACCCTCAATTGCATGTTCTGTATCGGCGCCCATCCCGATACAGTGACGTTTTGGTGACTCCCTCATGCCCGTTCCCCTTTCGCGGCTGGCGCCGCAGACCCTGAGTACCCAGCTGGCCGAACGCCTGGGAGAGCGCATCCGCATGCGCCTGCTGCCGGCGGGCGCACGCCTGCCCTCGGTGCGCGAATGCGCGCGCCAGCAGGGCGTGAGCACGCACACGGTGGTGGCCGCCTATGACCTGCTGCAGGCCCAGGGCCTGGTCGAGGCGCGGCCGCAAAGCGGCTTTTTCGTGCGCGATTTCGTGCAGGACGCACCGCTGCTGCAGTCCGAACAGGCCCGCGCCGCGCCTGCGGACGAGGCCACCGGCGCGCCCAAGGGCACGCGCATCAATGCCTCCATGCTGGTGCGCGGCATGTTCCACCAGAGCGTGGGCGGCAGGCCCCAGCCCGGCGCGGGCGTGCTGCCGGCCCAATGGCTGGAGGCAGGCTTTCTGGCCGCTGCCATGCGCAAGGCCTGCTCGGGAAAATCCCTGCACGACTCCTGCGTGGGCTATGGCGACCCGCTGGGCGACATCAGCCTGCGCGAGGCGCTGTCGCGGCGCCTGGCGCGCCTGGGCATTGCGGCGGCGCCGCAGCACATCATCACCACCATGGGCGCAACGCATGGGCTGGACGTGGTCAGCCGGGCCCTGCTGCAGCCGGGCGATCCGGTGATGGTGGAGGAGCCCGGCTGGGCCGTGGAGTTCGCGCGCCTGGCATCGCTGGGCATGCGCGTGCTGCCCGTGCCGCGCGGCCCCGACGGGCCGGACCTGGCCGTGATGCAGCGGTACTGCGAAAGCTGCGCGCCCAAGCTCTACGTCAGCGTGAGCGTGCTGCACAATCCCACCGGCTACAGCCTGTCGCCGGCCAGCGCCCACGAGGTGCTGCAGCTGGCGCGGCGATTCGGCTTCTACGTGGTGGAGGACGATACCTATGGCGAGATCGCGCCCGACCACGCCGCACGCATGACCGTGCTGGACCGCCTGGGCCACAGCATCTACGTGAGCGGCTTCGCCAAGCTGCTGGCGCCCAACTGGCGCGTGGGCTATCTGGCGCCGCCGCCTGCGCTGGTGGAGCGCCTGGTGGACACCAAGCTGCTGTCCACGCTGACCACCCCCGCACTGACGGAACGCGCCCTGGCCCACTGCATGGACCAGGGCCAGCTGCGCCGCCATGCCGAGCGCCTGCGCCAGCACCTGGCCCAGGCCCGCATGCGCAGCGTGGCACTGGCCCAGCAGGCCGGAGCCCGCTTCGCGGCCGAGCCGGCCGGCATGTTCGGCTGGGTGGACACCGGCGTGGACACCGAAACCCTGGCCCAGCGCCTGCTGGACGCCGGCTACTTCATCGCCCCCGGCTCCATGTTCCACGCCGGCCGCCAGCCCAGCACCTGCATGCGCATCAACTTCGCCACCACGCAGGAACCCGCCTTCTGGCGCATCTTCGAACGCGAAGTCCAAGCCATGCGCGGCAGCGCATAGAAAAGGGAATGGGAGAGAGGAGAGGGGGAGGGGGCGGAAGGCGGGGAAGGCTGTATCGACCCGCAAACATAGATCAGACCAGCAGCGCAAAAAACCGACGAGGCCCAAAGCGAGGGACACCGAGCAAGGGCCGCCCCGCCGCGAGGGTGTCGTCCCCCTCCCCCGCGAAGCGGGTAGAGAGGGGGAAGGCGCGTCAGCGCCTCAGGGGGTGCCCCCAGTCAATGCGCCCGCATCTTCGTACGCAAGCGCGCAATCGCCTGGCTGTGCAGTTGGCACACACGCGATTCGGTCACGCCCAGCACGGCGGCGATTTCCTTGAGGTTCATGTCGTGCTCGTAGTACATGCCCATGATGTACTGCTCGCGCTCGGGCAGGGCCTTGATGGCTTCGACCAGGGCCACGCGCAGGCGGTGGTCGCGCAGCAGCGCA
Organism: Delftia sp.; assembly: GCF_059499305.1. Taxonomy (NCBI): domain Bacteria; kingdom Pseudomonadati; phylum Pseudomonadota; class Betaproteobacteria; order Burkholderiales; family Comamonadaceae; genus Delftia; species Delftia sp. Next base: position 66,239 of record NZ_JCABYI010000015.1, on the reverse strand, counting down.
AAGGGGTCGGCGCCGCTGTCGGCCACGTGGCGTTCGAGGAAGTCCTCGCCCTCGTCGCCGCCTGACATGTCTTCCAGGTAGACCAGTTGCGTGCCGCGCACCTTGCCCAGCAGCGACTGGTAGTCGTCCAGGTCCATGCCCAGCTCGTCGGCGATCTCGGACTCCAGCGGGGTGCGTCCCAGGCGCTGCTCCAGGCGGTGCAGCGCGTGCTCTATGTCCTTCTGGCTCTTGCGCGAGCTGCGGCTCATCCAGTCGCCCTCGCGCAGTTCATCGAGCATGGCGCCGCGGATGCGCTGGCTGGCGAAGGTCTCGAATTGCACGCCCTGCTCGCTCTCGAAGCGGGACAGGGCTTCGGCCAGGCCGATCATTCCGACCTGTATCAGATCATCAAGCTCCACATTGGGAGGCAGCTTGGCGATCATGTGCAGCGCGATCCGGCGTACCAGGGGTACGTGCCGACGGATCAGTGCATCGCGGTCGAGTTGGCCTTTGGCGGTGTACATGGCAGTCAGTGGCTCCAGGCATGGGATGCAGGCAGCGGTGCGTAGCCGGCGGCCAGGTCCTGGCCGCCATGCGGCAATACGCTGCCCGCATGGTTGAGCAACTGCAGCGCCAGGCGCTGCAGGTCCGGTGCATGGTGCAGGCGCACGGGCAGCAGCCCGGGCGCGTGGCCCAGATGGCGCTGTGCGCAGCGCAGCAGCGCGTCGATCTGTGACTGGCGCCGTTGCGCATCCTCGGCCTGGCTGCGGGCACCGGTCTGTCCGCGGCGCCAATCGTAGCTGGTCACATCCATGGGGTCAGCACCGGGCAGCAGCGGCGCCAGCAGGCAGCGCAGGCCGGCATGCACGACCAGCTGCTTGAGCTGGCGGTAGCAGCCCAGCACGCGGGGGCCGTGTTCGGGCAGCACCATCAGCGGGTGCACGGCCTGGCCGGGCAGATTGCGGGCCAGCGTGTCGGCATCGGCATACAGCATGACGATGGCATAGCCGCGCACATGGCGCTGCAGCCATTGCATGGGCGTCATGCCGGCTTGCCGTGCCTGCAGGGGCAGCAGCTCCAGGCCCTGGCGGGCAGGCAGCACGGCCACCGAGCTGTGACGGGGGTCGGGGTGCAGGCCGGTACGGGCCTGCCAGGCGCTTTGCTGCAGCAGCTGGGCCAGGCCAGGCGCGTCGGCCGCCTCGCCCTGGCTGGCATCGAGCACAAGGACGGGCATGCCCAGACGCTGCAGGCTGGCGCAGACCGGCCACAGCAGGGATTGCTCGGACTGGCCTTCAGGGTCGGCCGCCGTGTCGCGCAGCATGGCCAGCACACGCAGGCTGGACGGTGCTGCGGCGCCGGGCTGGCCGTGCAGGCCCAGGCCCTGGTGCAGTTGGGGGAAGGTCTCAAGCATGGCTGACCTCGCTGTCCATGGTGCTGGGGCTGGACGGGGTGAAGAAGAAGTCCAGGTCCAGCGCCTTGGGATCGAAGGCCGAGCGGGTGGAGGCGCGCATGGAGGCGGAGACCAGCTGCTGCGCATCGGCGCGCTCCCAGTCTTCGGGCACGCGCTGGCCGTTGGTCACGCCGCGCAGCTGCATCTGGTGGCGGATCAGCGTGTCCACCGAGGGGCCCAGCTTCACGGCCTCGTCCACCTTGGTGAGGATGGCCTGGCTGGAGCCGCGTGCCTTGAAGGCCTGCATCACATCGTCCAGCGCATCGCCCTGGCCGGCCGCGTTCACGGCCAGCAGCTTTTGCACGCCGGGCAGGTCCAGCAGGTCCAGGATTTCGTCCTTGCGCGGATCGCGCGGGGCCACGCCCGTGGTGTCGATCAGCACCAGCTGCTTGTTGGCCAGCAGGCCCAGCAGGTCCTGCAGCGCGGCGCGGTCATGGGCCAGGTGGGCGACCATGCCCAGCATGCGGCCGTAGGAGCGCAGCTGGTCGTGGGCGCCGACGCGGTAGGTGTCCAGGGTGATCAGGCCGACGCTGGAGGCGCCGTACTTGGCCGCGCACAGGGCCGCCAGCTTGGCCGTGGTCGTGGTCTTGCCCACGCCGGTGGAGCCCACCAGGGCGAAGACGCCGCCTTGCTCGTACAGCGGCTCCTGGCCGGCGTCGGTGCGCAGATTGCGTTCCAGCACCTGCATCAGCCAGCGCACGGCGTCGCCGGCGGACAGGTCCTGGGGCATGTGCTCGACCAGGGCGCGGGCCAGCACGGGGGAGTAGCCCGCGCGGATCAGCTTGTGCGTGAGATTGGCGTGGATGGGGTTCTGGCGCGTCTGGCCCAGCCAGGTCAGGGTGTTGAAGCGCTCTTCGATCAGGTCGCGCACGGACTGCAGCTCATCGCGCAGCGCCTGGGAGGCCATGGCTGGAGCGGGTTCGCTGCGCAGGGGCTCGCGCAGCGGCGCCTCGGCGCTGGCGCGCAGCGGATTGTGGCGGGCCACGGAAGGCGCGGGCTGTGCCTTGAACGGCTGCTGTGCGGCCATGGGCGCGGCGGCCGGCGCTTCGCGCAGGGCGTCGCCCAGGCTGCGGCGCTGGGCAAAGCTGGGCAGGGGCTCGTCGACGCCGGCCTCGTGGCGGCGGCGCAGCATGCGTTCGCGCACGTAGTCCTGGAAGGACAGGGTGCTCATGGCCAGTTGCTCGGTGTCTTCCTGCACGCTCTGGCGCAGGCCGGCAGGCTCGGCACCATCTGCCGACAGCGAGGCTGCCAGCGAAGCCGCCTGTGAGGGCGCCGGCGAAGGCTGCTGTGCCGTGCGCGGCTGGGTATGTGCCTGGATCAGCTGGGCCTGCAGCTGGGGACGCAGGCCCGTGGTCTCCTCGGCCGAGCGGCGCTCGATGGCCTGCTGCAGCGGCGTGCTGCTGGCGGCGGCCTTGCTGTGCTCCAGCGTGTCCTCGGCCGTGGCCATGACCTCGACGCCGTCGGGCGTGCTGCGGTTGGACAGGATCAGGGTGCCCGCTCCGAAAGCCATGCGCGCCTTGGCCAGGGCCTCGCGGGAGGTAGGGGCGTAGAAGCGTTTGATGTTCATGCGGATGCACCTTTAAGAATCGAGCCGATGCGGATGGTGTGCGTCTCGGGGATCTCGCTGTGGGCGAGAACCTGCAGACGCGGCGCCACGCGGCGCACCAGGCGGGCAATGGAGTTGCGGATGGAATCGGGGACCAGCAGGCAGGCAGGCAGGCCCAGCTCTTCTTGCTGGTTGGCCATGTCGGCCGCCTTCTGGGTGAGGATCTCGGCCACGCCGGGATCCAGTGAGGGGGCGCCGGGGTTGGACAGGGCCTGCACCAGCAGGCGCTCGAGTCCGGGCTCGATGGCGATGACGTTCAGCTCGCGGGTCGGGCCGTAGATCTGCTGGACGATGGACGGCGACAGCGCAATGCGCACGCGGCGGGCCAGCTCGACGGGGTCCTGGGTGGTCGAGGAGTGCTCGGCCAGCGTCTCGATGATGGTGCGGATGTCGCGGACGTGCACAGAGTCCTCCAGCAGCAGCTGGAGCACTTTCTGGAACGTCGTGATGGACACCATTTTCGGAATGACTTCTTCGATCAACTTGGGAGCCAGCTTGGCCACATGCTCCACCAACTGCTGCGTCTCGGTACGGCTGATCAGCTTGGCGGCATGCACTTGCATCAAGTGTGACAAATGGGTGGCCATCACGGTTTCCGAATCAACCACGGTAAAGCCTGCCATTTGTGCCGCTTCCTTCTGGCGTTCGTCGATCCAGTGGGCGGGCAGGCCGAAGGCCGGGTCGGTGGTCTGGGTGCCGATCAGCGGGGTGCTGATGCCGCCCGGATTGATGGCCAGGAACATGCCGGGGAAGGCCTCGCCCTCGCCCACCATCACGCCGCGCAGGGTGATGCGGTAGGCGCTGGGCTTGAGCTCCAGGTTGTCGCGCACATGCACGGCCGGGGGCAGAAAGCCCACTTCCTGTGCGAACTTGCGGCGCACGCCCTTGATGCGGGTCAGCAGGTCGCCCTGGCGGCCCTTGTCCACCAGGGTGATCAGGCGGTAGCCCAGCTCCAGGCCCAGCAGGTCCACGGGCTGCAGGTCGTCCCAGGTGGCTTCGCCGTCGCTGGGCGCGGCCACGGGGGCGGGGGCCTGGGTTTGCTGGGCGGCGCGTTCCTGCTGGCGGCGCGAGAGCATCCAGGCCAGCCAGCCCAGCAGTGCGCCCGTGCTCAGGAACACGACGTGGGGCATGCCCGGAATGACACCCAGCAGGCCCAGCACGCCGGCCGTGATGCCCAGCACCTTGGGCGACATGAACAGCTGCTGCGCGATCTGCTGGCCCATGTCGGTTTCCTTGCCCACGCGCGAGATCACCATGGCCGCGGCCACCGAGATCAGCAGGCCGGGGATCTGTGCGACCAGCGCATCGCCCACGGCCAGCAGGATGTAGCTGTCGGCGGCCTGGCCGGCCGACAGGCCGTGCTGGATCATGCCGATGGCGAAGCCGCCGATGATGTTGATCACCAGGATCAGGATGCCGGCGACCGCGTCGCCGCGCACGAACTTGCTGGCACCGTCCATGGAGCCGAAGAAGTTGGCTTCCTCCTGCACCTCGGCGCGGCGGCGCTTGGCTTCCTTTTCGTCGATCAGGCCGGCGTTCAGGTCGGCATCCACGGCCATCTGCTTGCCGGGCATGGCGTCCAGGGTGAAGCGGGCCGAGACTTCGGCGATACGCTCGGCACCCTTGGTGATCACCACGAAGTTGATCACCACCAGGATGGCGAACACGATCAGGCCGACCGCGAAGTTGCCGCCGATCAGGAAGTGGCCGAAGGCCTCGATCACCGCACCGGCCGCTCCGGGGCCGGTGTGGCCTTCCAGCAGCACCACGCGGGTGGAGGCCACGTTCAGCGACAGGCGCATCAGCGTGGTCAGCAGCAGCACCGAGGGGAAGGCCGCAAAGTCCAGCGGCCGGATCATGTAGGCCGCCACCATCATCACCATCAGCGCCACGGCGATGTTCAGCGTGAAGAACGTGTCCAGCAGCCACGGCGGAATCGGCAGCACCATCAGCGCCAGGATGGCCACCACCAGCAGCGGCGCCATCAGGCCCTGGGCGAACCTGGTGTTCTCGCCCGACCACATCGATTGCAGGGATTGGAGCGGATTCGTCGTCATGGAGCAGTACCTTCAGTGGTCGCGGCGGCGGGCGCGCGGCGGCCCTGGTGCGGATCGAGTTCGGCGGGCACGGCGGGTTCGCCGAGATCGCCAGGCATGGGGCCTTCGCCGCGCAGCGCGGCCTTCAGGCGGTAGACATAGGCCAGGACCTGGGCCACGGCCGTGTACAGCGCGGCGGGAATGGCCTGGTCCAGGTCGGCGTGCGCGTACAGGGCGCGCGCCAGCATCGGGGATTCGAGCACCGGTATCTTGTGGGCGCCCGCGACCTCGCGGATCTTCAGCGCCACCAGGTCCGTGCCCTTGGAGATGACCTGCGGGGCGGCCATGGTCTTTTCGTCGTAGCGCAGCGCCACGGCATAGTGCGTAGGGTTGGTGACCACGAAGTCGGCGCGCGGCACGGCGTTGACGCTGGCACGGTCGGCGATCTCGCGCTGCTTCTGGCGGATCTTGCTCTTGATCTGCGGGTTGCCGTCGGACTCCTTGTGCTCCTGCTTGACTTCCTCGTGGCTCATCTTCAGGCGCGACTTGAACAGGTAGGCCTGCAGCGGCACGTCGATCACGGCCATCAGGAACACCACCAGCAGCAGCAGGGCCACGCCGCTGGCCAGCCACTGCCCGGTCATGGTCAGCGCCATGGCCGAAGGCTGGGAGGAGATGGCGGCGATCTCGGCGATGTGGCTGCTCAGGAACTTCCAGGCCACGAAGGAGAGGATGGCCGTCATCGCCACCATCTTGGCCACGGTCACCATCTGCTGCTTGGAAAACAGATTGGTCAGGCCCGACAGCGGGTTGAGGCGGTTGAACTGCGGCTGTATCGGCTTGAGGCTCAGGATCCAGCCGCCGGCCAGCATGCCCGACAGCACGGCCGCGGCCGTGGTCACGGCGGCAACGCCCAGGGAAATCTTCAGGCCCAGGCTGCCCATGGACAGCATGCGCTCCATCATCAGGGCCGGGGTCTTGGCCGTGTGCGCGTCGAACGCCAGTTGCTGGGCCAGTGCCATGCGCAGGTGCTGGATCAGGGGCTCGGCGCCCATCAGCATCATCAGCGCGCCCGTGCCCAGGATGGCCAGGTGGGACAGGTCCCGGGAGCGCGCACCCTGGCCGTCAGAACGCGTTTTCTGCAGTTTGCGTTCGGTGGCTGGCAGGTTTTTGTCTTGGCTGGAGTCCATGGCGCAATGACGGAAGGATTTGCGTCATTGTCGGAACAAGCCGGATGGGCGAAGCCCCGATAAGCAGGGCTCAAGCGGCGCTTATGCGCTGTCTGGGGTGTGGTGCGGCAGGCAGCGGTATGCCGGCAAACCCTTGCCCCGCAGCGGGAAGGGTTGCCGTGCAAATGCAAATGCAAAGGCGCATGGCGCCTCGGGGTGTGTCAGAACCCCAGGCTGGCCAGCAGATCGTCCACCTGGGACTGTGAAGTCACCACATCGGGTGTCTTCTCGGGATCGACCACGGGGCCGGCCAGGTGCTCCTTGGGCTTTTCCAGCGGCTCCAGCGCCGTCTGCTGCGGGTTGGGCGAGGTCTGGATGAGCAGCTGCACCAGCTGGTCCTCCAGGTCGGCGGCCAGCGACACCACGCGGGCGATGACCTGGCCCGTGAGATCGTGGAAGTCCTGGGACATCATGATCTCGGTGAGGTGCTCATCGGCCTGCTGCGTGTCCTGCTCGACCTCTTCGAGGAAGTTCATCACCCGGCCCTTGGCCACGGCCGCCACGGGATCCTCGACCAGCTGCGCGCGCATGGCGCGCACGCGCTCGGCCAGCCGGTCCTGCTGGCTCTTGGCCAGCTCGACACGGTTGAGGACCTTCTCGGCGGCCTCTCCGGTCAGCCGCGCAATGTAGGAAAGGCGGCTTTGCGCATCCGGCAGCTCTCCCATGCTGCCGCGCAATCGGTCCGCATAGCCCAGCTCGTTGAGCGAGTCATGCAGCTGGCGCGTGAGAACGCCTACCTTGTAGTGGACGCTGTCGGGGACATCCGGGTTGCTCATGGCGCGCGCCCTACAGGCCCAGCTTTTTGAGGATCAGGTTGACTTTCTCTTCCAGCGTGGCCTTGGTGAAGGGCTTGACGATGTAGCCTGCCGCACCGCCCTGGGCCGCTGCCACGATGTCCTCCTTGCGGGCCTCGGCCGTCACCATCAGCACGGGAAGGTGCTTGAGTTTGTCGTCCTGCTTGATTTCGGTGAGCAGCTGGAAGCCGTTCATGTTCGGCATGTTGATGTCCGTCACCACGAAATCGAACTTGCTGTTGCGCAGCTTGTGCAGTGCCACGACGCCGTCTTCGGCTTCATCGGCTTCGGGAAAGCCGCTCTCCTTGAGCAGATTGCGCACGATGCGCCGCATGGTGGAGAAGTCGTCAACGATCAAAAAACGCAGGGCATTAGCCACGTGAGGCCCTTTCGGTCGGTAGGTGCTCGGTACTGGTAAGAATCCGCCGCGATGGTAACAATATGAAACCTTCTTGGCGCAATGTGGGAATTTTCCTGCTTTTCGGCAGCATCGGGCTCAAACCTTAATTTGTTACACGATCAGGTGACGCGGGCGCCGAAGGGGCGGCTGCGGCTGCGGGCGCGGCGGCAGCGGGCTGCTCGGCAGTCTCGCCGGCCGTGGCTTCGGCTGCGGCTGCATTCGCGGTGCCGCCGTTGCCGCCGGCCAATGACGGCGGCAAGGCGTTGCGCGTCACGGGCCCACGGTGGCCCAGCAGGCGCTTTTCGGCCTCCTGCGTGAGCACGGTGATGGTGATGCGCCGGTTCTGGGGCGCGCGCGGATCGTCGGGCAGCAGCAGGTCGCTGCTGGCCAGGCCCGTGATGCGTGCCAGCTGGTTCAGGGGCATGCCGGCGGCCACCAGCTCGCGGCGCGAGGCGTTGGCGCGGTCGGCCGACAGCTCCCAGTTGCTGTAGCCGCGGTCGGCATTGCCGTAAGGGGCCGCGTCGGTGTGACCGGACAGGCTGATGCGGTTTTCCGCGCCTGCCAGCGCCGCGCCCACCTCGCGCAGGATGTCGCGCATATACGGTTTGACCAGGGCGCTGCCGCTGTCGAACATGGGGCGGTTTTGCTCGTCCACGATCTGGATCTGCAGGCCGTCGGGCGTCACGTCGGTGCGGATCTGCGAACGGAATTCGTTCAGGCGCGCATTGCTGGTGATCATCGCGTCCACCTTGGCCTTGAGCGCCTTGATGCGGTTGGAGTCCACCTGGGCCTGATCGGCGCGGCCCGAATCGACGCTGGTGCGCCGGTTGGAGCTGTCGGCCGCCTCGGAGCGCCGTACCTGGCCGTGCACCTTGGCCAGGTCGTTGCCGCCGCCGGGAATCACGCTGGAGCTGTTGCCTGCACCGTCGCCGCCCGCCATCGCCACCTTCAGCGGCGAGGAAAAATACGCCGCGATGCCCTGCAGCTCGCCCTTGGCCGTGGAGCCCAGCAGCCACATCAGCAGGAAGAAGGCCATCATCGCGGTCACGAAGTCGGCGTAGGCGATCTTCCAGGCGCCGCCGTGGGGCGCATGCGCCGTCTTCTTGACGCGCTTGATGATGATCGGCTGTAACTTTTTCTCTGCCATGGCTTGACGCTGCTGGGTGCAGGATTACTTCTTGCCCTTGACATGGGTTTCCAGTTCCAGGAAACCGGGGCGTTCGGTAGAGAACAGCACCTTGCGGCCGAACTCGATGGCGGTGGCGGGGTTGTAGCCCTGCATGCTGGCCAGCAAGGTGGTCTTGATGCACTCCAGTTCCTTGGCGGCGTCCTGGGCGCGCTGCTCCACCAGGCCGGCCATGGGCTCCACCAGCGCATAGGCCAGCAAGATGCCCAGGAAGGTACCGACCAGGGCCGAGGCGATCATGCCGCCCAGCACCGAAGGAGGCTGGCCCACCGAGCCCATGGTGTTCACCACGCCCAGAACGGCCGCAATGATCCCGAAGGCGGGCAGGGCGCCGGCCAGGCGGGTCAGTGCGTTGACGGGGGCATGGGCCTCGGCGTGGTGGGCCTCGATCTCGCTGTCCATCAGCGACTCGATCTCGTGGGAATTGAGATTGCCCGACACCATCATGCGCAGATAGTCGGTCAGGAACTCCACCACATGGTGGTCCGCCAGCAGCTCGGGGTACTTGGTGAAGATGGGCGACTCGTTGGGTGCCTCCACATCGCCTTCGATGGACATCAGGCCCTCCTTGCGGGCCTTTTGCAGAATCTCGTACAGCAGGGCCATCAGCTCCATGAAGCGGGCCTTGGTGTAGCGCGAACTCTTCATCACGCCAGGGATGGCCTTGGCCGTGGCCTTGAGCACCTTGGGCTGGTTGCACACGATGAAGGCGCCGATGGCGCCGCCGCCAATGGTGATCATTTCAAAAGGCAGTGCCTTGAGAATGACCTGGACGTTGCCCCCGTGCAGCACATAGGTGCCGAAGATGCAACCGAAGGCGACGATGTATCCGATGATGACAAGCATGGGAGTGGATTCTGTCAGAGGTGTCCCGATGGAAAAGTCGGAACTGGCTTGGAAATGCGCGCTTGTTTTGACACTGGGCCGTGGCGGGGTGGCGGCCATCGACGAACCCATGGCTTGTCAAGCTATCGGCCGCAGGCATCCATACTTGAGAGCCCTGAGATGAAGGTGTAAACGCGCCGCTGCGCGCCAAAAGCCTGAAAAGGCCGGCAAATCGGTGCCTGTTTGAATCTTGCAAGGCGGGCGCTTAACGGTGGATCGCGCGGCGCGCATGCGAGGATAGTCGGCACAGTTTTATTCTTTGTGTCACCGCGCGCACAAGCGTGCCGACCGCGGGCCGGCCTGATACTTCCTCTGCTCCACCGCCATGCCATCTTCACCCCTTGCCAACGCTTTTGCAGCCCCTGCGCAGCCGCCCAGCATCGACAGCGAGCTGACCCGCATCCGCGCCATGGTCGATCGCGCGCAGTTCCTCGAAGCCCTGTCGGAGCTGGCGCAGCTGGTGGCCCGGGAGCCGCGCAACTCCAAGGTCTGGCTGCACATCGGCTTTGTCTACGTGCGCATGAGCATCTGGCCACAGGCCATGGAAGCGTTGCAGATGGCCTTGGAGATAGAGCCCCGCATGCCCAACGCCCAGCGCCTGCTGGCCCTGGCCCTGTTCAGCACGGGCCGCAGGCAGGAGGCCTGCGACCTGATCGACGACGCCTGCCGCCATGCCAAGAACGAGAACGCGCACTGGATGACGCGGGCCTACATCCACTCGCACACCAGCAGCGACCCGCTCAAATCCCTGGAAGTGGCGCGCGACTGGGGCCGGCGCTTCGCCGACCCGCTGACCCGCAACGCCAAGCCCTTCCCCCCGCGCGATCGCAACCCGCGCAAGAAGCTCAAGGTCGGCTATGTCACGGCCGACTTCCGCCAGCACTCGGTGGCCTTCTTCATGCGGCCCGTGCTGGAGCACCACAACCCGGACAACGTCGAGATCCACGTCTACTCCAGCGGCCGCCCCGACGCGATGACCGCAAAGCTGCGCGCCCTGGTGCCGCACTGGCACGATGCGGTCGAGCAGACCGACGAACAGCTCTACGAGCAGATCCGCGCCGACGGCATCGATGTGCTGGTGGACCTGTCCGGCTTCACCCTGGGCCACCGCCTGGAAGTCTTCGCCCGCCGCGCCGCGCCCGTGCAGGTGACCTGGCTGGGCTATATGCATACGCTGGGGATGAAGGCCATGGATTACCGGTTGGTGGATGGCGGTATTGCACCGCCCAGCCATGCGCCGTATTACTCTGAAAACCTGTTCCAACTGCACTACATGGCTAGCTACGCACCGCCAGAGGATTCACCGTTGTGCGAAGAGCCTCCCATGCTGCGCAATGGTCATCCGACCCTCATCTCGCTGAACAATTCAGCCAAGCTGACCGATGAAATGCTTGCGGTTTGGGCCAGTATTCTTCATGCGCGTCAGGACGCACACCTGATCATCATGGTGAAAGAGCAGGACGCCGATGCGGCTCAAGCCCATATGCAGCCGCGTGTACAACTGGCAGGCATGCCCCTAGATCGGGTCAGCGTTCTGCATCAACAGCCGTTGGAAAGGTTTATGGAGTTGGGACATATCGCAGATATCGCACTGGACACCTCTCCTATATCTGGTGGCACAACCACATTGCATGCTTTGTGGATGGGGTTGCCGATCGTGGCCTTGGACGGTGAGCGCGGCGGAGATGCATCCACCGCGCGGACGTTGCAGACCTTGGGATTCAACGACGAAGTCTCGCTTGATATAGATGGTTATGTCAGTACCGCACTGCGATTGATGAATAGCCCTGATCTTTTGGCCGAGCGACGCCAAAAGGTACGGGCATGCATGCTCGATTGTGTGCTGATGGACTATCGGAACCGTACAGCCGAGCTTGAGCGGGCATATCGATTCATGTGGCTTAACTGGTTGCGTGGTGACCAAAAAACGCTGAGTGTCGGAGAAGAGTTGGAGCCCCTGTTGGCCGCTGCCTGTGCAAAGGCGGCGGCATGAATCACGCCTTGTCTTCTGAGCTGCCGGACTGGGTGCCGTTGCTTGTGCCTGATATGCCTGCCCCACAGGCGTTGCAATACTGGCTTGAACGCATGCACTCTGCTCGGCAGTACTCCAATTTCGGTCCATTGGTTAAAGAGTTAGAGAGCACTTTTGCCAATGTCTTTGATATTCCACAGGAGCAACTGACAACTGTTTCCAATGCCACTCAGGGGCTGGAGCTGGTCTTGCAAGCACTGGATTTATCCCAAGGATCCCGAGTGCTGCTACCGGCTTTCACATTTGTGGCCAGCGCTACCGCCGTTGTGCGTTCCGGCAATGTGCCTGTGCTTGCCGACGTAGACGCGATGCATTGGATGCTGACACCGGAAATCGCACGATCCGTTTGTGCAACGACCCGCATAGATGCTGTTATGCCGGTTGCGACCTTCGGAACACCGCATGACATGAGGGCTTGGCATCAGTTCGAGTTGGAAACCGGTATTCCTGTAGTCATCGACGCTGCTGCCGCTTACGGTAGCCAATGGCTGGACGGCGGGGAGGGAACACTGGTATTCAGCATGCATACAACCAAGAGCCTGCCTGCCGGCGAGGGTGGACTCATTGTTTCATCGCGCCCACAACTGAGCGCGAAAGTGCGTCAGCTTTCAAACTTTGGCATCAACTTGGATCCTCACGCTAAATTGCCCGTGGGTGCACTGGCTGGCATGGGAACGAATGCCAAGATGAGCGAATATCACGCAGCTATTGCTTTGGCTTCTTTGAAGACATGGGATGACCATGCAAAAGAAAGGCAGCGGTTGCATGCTGAGTTGCTTGAGGAGTTGAATTGCGCGAGCGGATACCGTCTGCTGTTTCAAGCTCAGGGCAATGGAGGTCCCAGAGTGGCGCCTACCTTGATGTCTGTGCAATTGCCCGATGAGTCTGCCCGTCAGCGTCTGGAACAAACTTGTGAAAAAGGTAGGATCGTCACACGCCGTTGGTATCAACCGCTACTCCAAGATATGCCTGCACTGCGAAATCATTGCCATGTGCTCGAGGCTCCAAATGCCAAGGCGTTGGGCAGAACTCTGTTGGGACTTCCTTTTTTTCTGGGGATGACACTGCAGCAACGTAGCACCATCAGGGATGCAGTGGCGCAAACGTTTGCTACAAGTTAATTTGATTTGAAAAATCGAGGCTTGGCTCAATTCCTCGCCTGGAGCTATCCGATCTTCCTGGTGAAATGGTCGCCTATCGTGGAGCGAGAACCAAAGATTGCGAGACTACGGTCCAGCTCATGATCAAAGTTATTTATGAGGTTGTTCCACCACTGCTTATCTGGAATGGCATTATTGTCGTACTCCATGCTGAAAAGCGAGATGTATTTAAGTGAGAAGGTCTCAAGTTCTGGCTCCAAAGGAATCAACTTCGCTCTCATGAAATTGAGAGAGTCTTCCAATGTGGAGTTTGGGATTCCCAGAATTGCTGCATAGCTTGACCAAACGTAATTCTCATTTGAGAGTCGGACGAATTGGGAGTAATGCATATCCGGAGATACATGCAAGCTCGGATCGTCGCTTGGGCGATTGTCTTCAGGAATGCTCCAGAGAGCCAGCATGTCCTCCGAGCGAGAGACCATGAATGCCTCTGATATTTGAAATGGCATATTCCTCATGGTCCAGCCCATATGGAATCCAATCTTGCCTGCTTGGTAATTTCCCTGAATTCCGAAGGACGCGCTTATATATCGTCTAACATCGCCGAGAATGATATTTCCACTTCTGACTCGAATGGAATATCTAAATCCTTTGCGGTGTATTATTTCTGCGCCAGCTTTGGCGGTCCGAATCATATAGTTTCGCCGCAAAGGCCCGGGGGTTTTTGGTGCATCGACTTCTATAATGTCATCTACCCATCTGGCGCAACGGCCCAATATCTCTGGTGACTGACCAGTGTCAGTCACCAGACAGTGGTAGTCATTGGGGTATCTATAGCGCTGATAGGCAAGGGCTAACTCTGTAAACGGGAGAATTGGTCCTTGGGTAAAAAAGCCTATATCCGAGAAACGCTGCTTGGGAGGGGGTGGGTAATCGATATTTTTCTGCAGATATCCCAATTCCTGAAGAATATCGTGACTACGGGTCCCATATTCAAGTGCTTGTATGCTTTTGAATTTTCCAAGGCTATTGATTTGGTGTGTGATCTCTACGCATGATCCGGAGAAGATGAGGATGAATATTTTTTCCGGATCTTCATTGGCTAGAGCATCAGGTGATCTGACTTCGATGCCGTTAATTATCTTGCCCTGATTTTCTAAGTAGGGGCAAATAGTGTAGGATACATCGATACCTACCAACTGATAGAAGTTCTTAAAAAACTGGCCGGCGCCCCAACCGATAAATTTTATTCCTTTTAGATCAAGAGAGGGATATCTGATAGATATCCGCGATAGCCCGCCGTGAATAATTGCCATGATGAATTTTATAGAGATTCTGTGCAAAGGGCATCAAGTAGAATTTGAACTGACTTGCCAGATAGTTCGACCCGTGCCTTAGGATTGAGGGTTTCCTTGGAATTGAAATTATCGGAAACCATGTTGATGGTCAAAGCCTGCCTCTTGCGAAGCATGGCAAGCAGATATAGATAATAGGTCTCCATATCCACGCCAAGTACACCGGCGTCCCGGTAGGCATGCCACCAATTGGTTCTGTCATCGTAGAAATTATCGGAAGCGAAGAAGGATCCTACGTGTACTTTGTGAGGATAACCTTTTGCCGTGTGCATTACTTTTTCTAGTAGGTCATAACTACAGCAGGAAGATAAGTGAGCTCCATCCGCACGGTTTTTGCCCAGTTGGCTGTCGCTTGATGCGGTTAGTGGAATGACCAGATCGCCAAGCTGTACATGATCCTGGAAACTACCGCAGGTGCCGATACGGATGATGCGCTGCACGCCATAAATATCGAAAAGCTCTGTTGCATAAATTCCCAAGCTGGGTTGGCCCATGCCGGATGCCTGAACGGAAATACGCTGATTTTTGTAATAACCAGTAAATCCGAGGCAGTTGCGAATGCTATTGACCTGCTCTGCTTTTTTGAGGAAATTTTCTGCAATAAATGCCGCTCTCAGAGGATCGCCGGGCATTAGCACCGTTTCTGCGTAGGCGCCGGGCTGGGCTTCAATGTGGGGCGTCATGGAGTAATTCCTTGATCATCCGATATTTTGATTTGTTGACATGATTGGCGACATCGAATCCCTCAAGAAGAGAAAGCTTGCTTTCGAACTTCGCAAGAATGTTGAAATCTGCCTGGAGTAGTTCAATTTCAATGAGTTTAATTACACTTTCTCGAACTGTGAAGCTGTAAAGTACAACAACTGCCTCGTTGGAAGTGAATATATGACAATCTTTATGAATCTTGAAATCAAACTGGGATGATAAAAGATTCAATAATGTGAGTACCGATTGCGTCTTGGCTTCGTGTGCGAGAGGAATAGTCAGCTCAAAGCGATTCAGGGAATTTGCATTCGAATCCTTGACGGTGATATCGGATGGGAATGTTGCGCCTGAAGGCTGTTCTCTATAACGAATGAACTCGATCTTTTTGTTTTCCGGAGTGAAGTAGTAGTCGGAAGAATTGACGCATTCATAGGAGAAATCAGAGTTTTCAGAAAAAAGTTTTATGAATTCTTGCTCGCTAACTTCATTTGCAAGATATTTTTTCTCAATTTCTGTGTCAGGGGAAATTCCGGTTTTTGAGATGTATTTGTTGTAATTTTCCCAAGTTCCTATATCAATATAGTTGTTGCCGTGGGACTTGTTGAATCCATATATATTTAGGATGTCTCCAATCTCTTTTGTTTTGCTGAAGACGTCCTCTTCGTGGAATTTTCGAAGATTGCGTCCGTCAAATTTTATGATTCCCCAGAATCTTTCTGAGTTGTTTTCAGTTTTCGCGGATTTTACCTCAAAGCGATTTCCGCATAATGTCAATCTATCAACTCTGGTGCTATTGGATGTTGTGAAAAGTCCTGCGCAAATGCCGGAGTTTCCGAGCATCTCCATAAATGGATTTCCATCAAAGATACTGTCTGGAAGGCCGAAAAGACATTGATCTTTGTCGTTGATGTTGGAATTCAGATAAAAATCCCGGAGAATCTGAGCGAATCCAAGTTCCTTTTGCTCTATGTGGACGAATTTTTGGGCGTCCGAATAAAATTCGGAAACATCTTGCTTGGTATTTTTTCCATGGATAAAGAAAATCTTTTCTGCTCCAGCGAAAAGCATTTTTTGAACCAAATGATTGGATACAGGATTGTAGAACCCGTAGTTCTTCTGGGGGAGCATTTCTTTGGAGAACGGCAGCCCAAGTCTTGTGCCTTGCCCTCCAATTGGGATGAGTCCGTAAATCATAGAATCCCTTAAGTGATGTGTGGGTGAAGAGAGGCGTCACCTACCATATGTGTAAATCGGTGAAGAATAGCGGGGGTCAAAAAAAGTCTTTGCCCGTATATCCTTGTTGTAGTGCTGTGGCCAGCCTAATTCACAGCCTTGTCCGATCTCTATGCGTGGGGCAACAACTGCCCCATTTCGCAAAATGCAGAACCCGCCGATCTGAGCTGCATCGCCAATCACCGCAGCGCCTTCTATCCAGCAGGAGTTGCGGATTTGGACGCCTGCACCAACCCGAGAGCCTGGAAGCAGGACACTGTTGTAGCCTATTCGACTGCCCAGACCAACGACAGCGTTATCGCCGATAAAAGTATTGGGCCCCACTTGAACATTGCCCGCCACGGCCGCTCTGGGGCTGATGAAGCTTGCCAGTTTGATGCGGTGATTCATGACCGCCTGCATCAGCTCGGCTCTCTTGAAATTACCAAATCTTTCGTCAATCGCGACAAAAGCAGTGCCATCATTTTCTGGAAGATCTTTAAGTGATTCCAGATCAAATCTGTATTGAGAGTCCTGAGGTATGATTATTCTCTTGATAAGCAGCTCAGGATGCGCTCGACTCCAGGCATCGTGGGCAATATCAAGGAAGGAGCTATCGAGGCCAATAATCCATTTACAGTTCATGACTGTCTTCCATTAGGGTGGTGTACCAGCGCTCAATCTGTTGATTGGTTGATTCATAAGCACCTTGAGTTGGCACCGGGGCATCCATGTGCAGCGTCGATTGCAGTTGCTCAAGAATGTCGTAGTCCTCTGTCAGGATGCGCTGACCAGCATGCATTGCGGCCAGTAAAACCTGGGCAGAGGTCGCATAAGCATTCTTTTTCCGAGCGGTGAAGTAGTAAACCTCCACATCCGTGCGATCAGGCGCTATTGGTGTGTGGTTTTCGATCGTGAAGGTGTGACCACCATCTCCACTGGCGATATGGGTGTTGGGATAGGCAAGCCAGTTGAAATATGCATCGTCTGTGCGTGGGTCTGCTTTCGATCGTGTCGAGGCGTGCCAACGGTCTACATTTCCATGCCATTCAAAGCGTGAAAGCTTCTCGATTATCCCTTCTGGCTTGCCGCCCAAACTAAAGCCACGCATTTCTTGGCGTAGCCCTTCGGGACTGGTGTCCGATAGTGGCTGCTCGGACTCTTTCGCGGCAGTCGAATCCACATCGATTGCGAAACTCACAACCGGGGCTAGGCTACGAGGGTGGACGTATGCGACATGGTTGGCATCGCGCAAATTCTCATAAGGCAACTTCCAGTTGAAATTGCAATTCCATGTGGTGACCATGACTTCGTTGTCATAGGAATTTGAACTGCTTTCCAGTGATTCTATAAAATCGGCTGAGAACTGCTCTTCCAATGGGTAGGGCTGCGGATCCAGGTTGACAAATATGAGATTACCGACGATGCGTAAAGCGAACTCGCGCAATTTCAGGGACTGCTTTTGCGCTTCATCGAACTGATAGATTGCATCACAGTGTGGAATATTGCTGACTTGTCCCGTCGCATTGTATTTCCACGCATGGTACGGGCAGATCAGCGGGCGGCAGCCGATGGCATCCTTCTGCAGGGCAGCACTACGATGCAGGCAAACATTCTCGAATGCATGAAGTTCCCCATGAAAATTTTGGATGACTATAGGTAGGCCTGCAATCTTTCGTGTGATGTACGAGTTGTTCTTGGGCAGCAAAGTCTTGAGTCCGGCAAATTGCCATGTTTTTCGAAAGATTCTTTGCTGCTCCTGGGAAAATACTTCGGAGCACAGGTAATACCTTGGGTGCATACGGGAACGCATCAGCTCAATTCTCAGGCAATATGGAATGAAAGATGACTTTGGCGGGATTGCCAAAGACCGTCGAACCGGCCGGGACGTCCTTGACAACCACAGCTCCTGCACCGACGGTGGCGCCCTCGCCGATTTGTATTCCAGGGAGAATGGTCGCGTGCGGATTGACTACGGCTCTTGCGCCTATACATGTCCCGCCACCAATAAAAACCATGGCACCAATCTGGGCGTAGTCGCCAATATGAGCGTCATGCCCAACCACGGTCATGGTGTGAATGTTTGCGAAGTCGCCAATCCATACATCGGGACTGATCTGAACTCGGCTGCAGAGGATGCAGCCCTTTCCAATGCGAATCCTTGGATTCAGGAAAGCTCCGGTAAGCAAGGGAATGAACTCCGCACCTCGCGTGAGCAGGGGCTGGGAATAATCATGCCTTGCGGCTGGAGCGCCTATGGCGCATACAAAGGCATCTTCTGGGGCTGGCACATAGTCCAGCGGGTTGCCAAGAATGGGGGTGTCACATCCGGTATCGCCCAGCAATCCCGGGCGGCTGTCCAGAAAACCTTTGATTGTCCAGTCTTTGCCATTGGCGGGGTCATCCTGCATTTGTGCAAGGACTTCGCGCCCCCATCCCCCCGCACCAATGATCAGTATCTTGTGTATCAAAGAATCGCTCCTCCATCCATGACCAGGCTGGTTCCGGTGACCCAGCGGCTGGCGTCAGAAAGCAGGTACACCGCCGCATTGGCGACATCCTCTGGAGTACCGAGGCCTAGGGGGTGTCGGATTTTCTGGGCTTCAAGCTGGTCGGCTCCCCACATCGGCGTGACCACGGCCGAAGGGGATATGCCGTTGACCCTGATCTTGCGCTTGGCCTGCTCCAGTGCCAGACAGCGAATGATGCCCGTCAGGCCAGCCTTCATTGCCGAGTAGGGGCCTACACCGCGAGTGCCGATGTGTGCAGCCGTGGAGAGCAGAAAAATGATGGACCCGCTCGGTTCGAGCGCTCCTGTCTGGAGCAGGCGCTGGGTCAACATGACAGGCGCGAGAAAGTTGATGGCATACATGTCTGTCATCGCTTGCTCACTGAGCTGCCGGATTGGGCAGTGCTTTTGCTGTCCCGCGCAATGCACCAAACCATTGACTGATGAAGCAATGGTCGCCAGGCGCTCGCGGTCTACCGAAGAGGTCAGATCTGCCGACATCTGTACATGGTCGGCCCCCTTCTTCAACCGGGTGTAAGTCTCTTCGAGTCTCTTTGCGTCGCGTCCCGTGATGATGAGGCGAGCTCCGCGCTGGGCACAAGTGATTGCAGTCTGCCGTCCAAGGCCGGAAGACGCACCAGTGACAAGAATCGTCTTGCCTTTGAGAGTGAACGGATCGTGCACTGGGGCGTTCATGCGTAAATGTCCATGGGAATGGTCAGACCACCGTCAACGATGAAATAGTTGCGCGTCAACCAGCGGCTTGCGTCCGAGAGGTAGAACACCGCCGCATAGGCGACATCTTCTGGCTCGCCCAGTCCGAGAGGTGCCAGCTCAAGCAGGCTGCCCATGTTGGCGCCGCCCTGACTCAATCCATCGAGCAAGGGCGTGCGGACATAGCCGGGTGCAATGCAGTTGGCTCGTATGCCTTGCTTGGCCACTTCCTGCCCCAGAGTGCGGACGGCTCCCAGCAATGCGGCCTTGCTTGCCGCGTAGGCAGCGCTGGCCATGGGGCCGATGTGCGACGCGACCGATGTGACGAAGACGATGGAGCCCTGAGGGGAAATGCGCTTTTTGGCGAGCAACCCTTTGGTCAGCAGAATCGGTGCGAACGTATTGCTGGCAAAAATTTCGTCCAGGTGCGTCTCGTTGACCATGCGAAACGGCACGAGCTTGGAAATTCCTGCCGCGTGCACTACGCCGTTGAGTACGCCTGCCGCCGTGACCAAGCTGTCCAAATCTGCCGCATTGGAAAGGTCGGCAACGATGGATTGATGTCCATCGCCCTGCAGGGCCTCGTAGGTGGAGGCCAGCCGGTCGGGGTTCCGGCCGGTGATGACCAGTTCAGCGCCTTGCTCGGCGCAGGAAATGGCAATCTGCCTGCCTATGCCGGAAGAAGCGCCGGTGACGAGAATTCGCTTGCCCGCCAGCGAGAAGGGATCGGGGGTACTCATTGCTCGACCATTGCTGGAAAGCGGGCGCTTTCTATGTCCACGATGGCCGTTCCCCAGGAAAGACCAATGCCGAAGCCGCACAGCAGCAGTCTGGCCCGGGCTCCGTCCAGCTGTTCGTGCAGGCGGGCAGTCACGGTGACCGGAAGCGAGGCGCCGCTTGTGTTGCCGAAATCGTGCAAAGTGGAAGGCACCTTTTCTGCAGGCAGTCCCAGCTTCTTGCGGATGGTCTCGTTGATCATCCGATTGGCCTGGTGAAAGATGAAATGGTCGATGCTGTCCTTGGATGTCCCGGTGTGCTCCAGCAGCTTTTCGACCGATGGCGGGATGCGCTGGGTGGAGAAGCTCAATACGGCAGGGCCATCGAGGATCAGGTCCATGGGAGAGCGCAGCACGCCATGCTGATCGCGTGTTGCCATGAGGTGCTCCACGCCAAAGGGCTCACGATGCCCGCCTGCCGGCAGCATGATGGCGCGGTAACCGCTTCCGTCGCTATTGAGGTCGAATTGCATGGGTGCTGCGCCGGGCGAGAACTCCAAGGCGGTGGCAGTACCTGCGTCAGAGAACAGAGGGTCCTTGACACTGCCGGACTTGTCTCCAACCAGCACCAAGCCCTTTTTGATGCCTCCAGCCGAGATCATGCTGCCCAGCAGATGCAGGCCGAATGGATAGCCTGAACAACCCAGGTTGACGTCGAAGGCGATGGTTGTATGAGGCAAGCCCAGACGGTCCTGCATGATGATGGCCGTGGCCGGAACGAGGTAATCCGGCGACTGGGTGACGACGATCAGCGCATCAATCTCTTCGCGCTGCCACTGCAGCTCTTCGAGCAGTTTTTCGGCGGCAGCCAAGGCAAGGTCGGAAAAGCATTGCCATTCAGAGCACAGGCGCCGGGTCTGGATACCGATGTTGCGCACCAACCTTTCCCGCTCCGAGCGTTGCGAAGGTGGGCAGTCCTCCAGATTGGACACTACCCGCTTGGGAACGCAACTGGCCATGCCCGCGAAGCGGACGTTGTGCAGAGTGGACAGCGCCATGGTGGTTATCCCAGCAGCTTGTAGAGATCAGCGATCGACGAGCAGTTCTTGAGGTCGTCGCCCGTGATGGTCTTGCCGTAGTCCACGTCGAACATGACGATCACGCCCAGCGCCGCCAGAGAGTCCCACTCGGGCAGGCTCTTGAGCTCGGTCTCGGGCGTCACTTCCACGGCTTCCTGGAAGTCCACGGCGGTCAGAAAGCTTTCGATGAATTGGTCAATGGAGGGCATGGGATGGGTTCCTGAAAAATAGGCTGGGCGCCTGCCTATGAGGGCAAACGCTTCGATGAATTTTCGCAGAGCCCTCCTGCGCCGGAAGGTTGGAACTGTAGGTAAAAGCGGGGCCTGTTCCGATGCTGCGAGAGGCGATTGTGTCCGTGCGAAGCCGGGGATGATGGCATACAGCCACGTGGCGTGCTTCCTGTTTTGTAGCAGCTGGTGACCGTTCCGTCTGGCAAAGGTGGAAGAAATGCGGTTTGCGCCCGCTTATCCGGGGGCCGTGCCTGCCGGCTTGCCTGCACGATGGCGGTATTTGTGCGGGTGTCGGCCTGGGCGCCGGGCCTGTGGTGGGGCGCTTGCCCGCAACCTTGATGACCAAGATGAATACGAACGAGCATTTGCAGCAGGCCCGCCAGTTGCACGACCAGTGGCAGTTCGAGCAGGCCCGCCAGGCTTACGAGAAGGTTCTGGAGCAGGAGCCTGCCCATGCCGAAGCCCTGCACGGCATGGCCCAGCTGCTGGGTCTGCACCAGCTGCGCAGTGCCGAGGCACTGCCCTATCTGGAGGCAGCCATCGGCGTGCGGCCTGCGGATTTTGGCTACTGGCGCCTGTACATCCACATGCTGATCCGCGAGGGGCTGCTGGACATGGCCATCTCGCTGATCGACGTGGCACGGGCCAACGGCATGCAGGAGATTGCGCTGGAACAGCTGGAAAAGGATGTGGCCCTGGTGCAGGGCGCGCAGGCCGCGGCTTTTTTGGAGGAGCAGGCCGCGCGTTGGCCGCTGGGACCGGCCGAGCCCGAGATGGCACCTGCTGCCGGCGATGGCCGAGGTCGGGTGCCCGAGGCGCAGCTGCGGCTGCTGGGGCAGCTGTTTGCCCAGCGCGAGCATGCCGAGGTCAGCCAGCTGGCGGGTTCGCTGGTGCGCCAGTATCCCAAGAGCGGCTTGGTCTGGAAGCTCAAGGCGGCAGCCGATCATGCGAACGGCCGCATCGAGGCCGCCCTGCAGGCCGCTAGCCAGGCGGCCAGCCTGCTGCCGCGCGATGCCGAGGTGCAGTTCAACCTGGGCGGCATCTGCCTGCAGGCAGGCCACGCAGCCGAGGCCGAGCGTGCGATGCGTGCGGCGTTGGCGCTGCGGCCGCATTGGACGCAGGCTTTCTCGCATCTGGGCGATGCGCTTTGTGCTCAGGACCGTACCGAGGACAGCCTGCCTTGCTATGTGAACGCGCTGCTGCTGGATCCAGACGACGCTGATAGTTTGTCGCGCCTGACGGCAGCACTACTGTGCACGGGCAGGCTCCAGGAATGCGCTCAATTTCTGGTGCTACTGATGAAGCAGCGGCCTCAGGACTTACGGCTTTGCCTAGCCAGCGCGCAGGTATTGAGCCAAGCAGGTTGGATGCTCCAAGCGGAAACAGCCTACCGGATGGCGCTCCAGATCGCGCCGGATAGCCTGGACTTGCTGCTCAAGCTGGGCCTGTTGCTCTGCGAAGGAGGACGGCTGGCGGAAGCAGAAACGTGCCTACTTAAGGCGCTACAGCTGCAGCCGGGCAATGTGGTGCTGTATTGCGAAACCGCCTTCACATTGTTTGCGCAAAAGAAATGGGACGAGGCTCTGGAAATGCTCACTCGGGCGTTGCAGATCGACGCCGACAATGCCCGTGCGCATACCCTGCGTTGTCAGGTACTGCTTGAGATGCGCGATTTGCCGGCGCTCGATTTGGCATTGCGGGAAGGGCTGGAGCGTTTGCCCGGCGATCGTCAGCTGATGTTTCAAAGGGCCGCCTACTTGGAGCGCAGTGGTGATGCGTCGCACCACATGCAGCAACTTGACGAACTGGCGCAGCTGCATCCGGACTACGAGCCGGCCTATAGCGCGAGGTTGTTCGCGATGATCCACTCGCCAAGTTCCTCGGCGGTTTCGGTGGGGCGTGCTAACCGTGAGTATGGGGCCCTTATGAGCCAGATCTACTCCGGTATGCAACGCGTGGAGTTCACCAATGTTAGGGATCCTGGCAAGGTATTGCGGGTAGGCTTTGTGTCCGGCGATCTGCGCAGACATGCGGCAGCCAAGTTCTTCCTGCCCGTGATGCGCGAGTTGTCAAAGCATGGCGGCATGGTCCACATCGCCTATTGCAACAACGAGATCCACGACGAGATTACCAAGGAGTTCCAAGGGCTATTCCAACTGTGGCGCGGCGTCCGCGATATGGATGTGCAGGCTCTGGCCGCCTTGGTACAGGCCGACGGCATTGACATACTGATTGATCTCAGTGGCCACACGCGGGGCCATCGACTGGACTTGTTCGCTGTACGTCCGGCACCTGTGCAGCTGACTTGGATAGGCAACCCAGGCAGCACTGGCTTGGAAACCATGGACTACATCGTACTTAGCGACTTAGTACTGGATCATGGCCTAGTCAAGACGCAGGTCACCGAACAGATAATGCGCCTGCCTTTGGCCTATGTTTTTGACGGCGGCATTCACCAGGAAGCCGTGGCGCCTCTGCCGGCCCTGCGCAATGGCCACCTGACGTTTGGCTCTTTCAACCGCCTGTCCAAGATCAACCGCAATGTGGTTGCAGTCTGGGGCGAGGTGCTGCGTGCCCTGCCCACGGCGCGGCTGAAGATTGCGGCCTGCCCTCGCTCCGGTCCTCCCCAGCACCTGCGCAACTGGCTGGCCGAGGAGGGCGTGGCCGCGCAGCGCGTCGATTTTGTGGAGCAGATGGGGTTCGAGCACTATCTGCAGGCCCACCATGACATAGACATCTGCCTGGATACCTTGCCTTTTACGGGCGGAGTGGTCACCAACCACGCACTGTGGATGGGCGTGCCCACGCTGACGCTGATGGGGGAACTGCTGGCGGGGCGGCAGTCGGCCGAAGTGATGGCTCGTGTCGGCCTGGACCAGGGCTTTGCAGCACGGGACCTGGCGCAACTGCTGGACCAGGCTGCGTACTGGCAGGCACATTTGCCGCAGCTGCAGCAGATACGCCAGGGGCTGCGCGCACGCCTGCAGGACCTGGAGCCGCAACAGGCGGATATCGTGGCGCGCTCGGTGGCGATGGGGATGCGCCAGGCCTGGGCCCGCTGGTGCCAGGGACAGGAGCCTGTGGATCTGCGTGTCTCCTATGAGGATCTGGGTCTGGCCGCTCCTGTGGCCCCCGTTTTGTAACAGCGAACCATGCACCGCGCGGATGGCCATGCCGCGCAGTGCAAAAAATCTTGTGAAGTCCCCCTAAAGTTCGCCGGGGCAGCTCCGAAAACCAACTCAGCAGAGGGACAAAAAGTCCTGAGCCCACCAAAAGCCGCGTAATTCGATGTGAAAGCGGCCGATGGTCGGATTGGGCCGCCGCCGCCCGCCTTGCGATAAGCGAGGGCACCGTGGCGGCGACGTAACTGACTTTACTAGGAGTTGTCACCATGGCCATGTCTATCAACACCAACGTGCAATCGCTGAACGCCCAGCGCAACCTGGCTACTTCGCAAAGCTCGCTGTCCACCACCATGCAGCGCCTGTCCTCCGGCCTGCGCGTCAACAGCGCCAAGGATGACGCAGCCGGCCTGGCCATCGCAGAACGCATGAACGCCCAGGTCCGCGGCATGAACGTGGCAGTGCGCAACGCCAACGACGGCGTGTCGATGGCCCAGACCGCTGAAGGCGCCCTGTCCAAGGTGACCGACGCTCTGCAGCGTATGCGTGAACTGGCTGTGCAGGCCCGTAACGGTACCAACGGCGCCAAGGACCAGGTTTCGCTGAACAAGGAATTCGTCGAGCTGGGCAAGGAAATCGACCGCGTGATCAAGGGCGCTGATTTCAACGGCAAGAAGATTCTGAGCACCGACGCCACCACGGACGGCTTCACATTCCAAGTCGGTGCTAATACCTCGGCCCAGGACACGATTAAGGTGACCACGACCAATCTGGGCACTGATACCGACATCGCAGCCATCACAGGCGCTTCTATTGGCAACACGGCAGCCGCAGCGCTGGATGCAACCGCTTTGGCGACCGTGATCGGCAACCTGGATACGGCCCTGGATAAGGTCAACTCCGAGCGCGCCGTGCTGGGGGCCACCCAGAACCGCTTCGAGGCCGTGGTCTCGAATCTGCAAGTGGCTTCCGAGAACACCGCTTCGGCCCGCAGCCGCATCATGGATGCCGACTTCGCTTCGGAAACCGCCAATCTGAGCCGCTCGCAGATCCTGCAGCAGGCCGGTACAGCGATGGTGGCTCAGGCCAACCAACTGCCCCAGGGCGTTCTGGCCCTGCTGCGCTGATAGCGCGAGTCCGGCGGCCTTTCCAAGCAAGAGGCGGCCGGAATTCTCCAGGCCCCAGGCATCTGCCTGGGGTTTTTTTATGGGCGAAAGGGCTGGCCAAGAGGGTGTTCGAAGGGTGAATTGGCGTCCGATCATGGGCTTTATCGGCGCTTTGGCGCAAGGGCTTTTCCGCACAATCATTGGCATCAGATAGGCAGAGCTGGAAGTCCTGGCGTGCTTTCTGGCGTTCTGGCGGCTTGGGGTCGTCGAACGGTTGGCCATTGTTCATGCCTAACGAGGAGCTGCCCCATGGCATCCATCATCAACACCAATCTTGTTTCGCTTAACGCCCAGCGCAATCTCAACACGTCCCAGTCGTCGCTGAGCACCACCATGCAGCGCCTGTCTTCGGGCCTGCGTGTCAACAGTGCAAAGGACGACGCGGCAGGCTTGGCCATTGCCGAGCGCATGAACGCCCAGGTGCGAGGCATGAATGTGGCCATGCGAAATGCCAACGACGGCATCTCCATGGCGCAGACGGCGGAAGGCGCGCTAGGTAAGATCGGCGACAGTCTGCAACGCATGCGCGAACTTGCGGTTCAAGCTGCCAACGACACCAACGGTTCGACGGACCGTGGATCGTTGAACAAAGAGTTTCAGCAGCTGGCGCAGGAAATTGCACGCATAGTTGGAAGTACAAGCTTCAATGGTCGCCAACTGTTAAATAGTGCGGATGCGACAGTTTTTCAGGTGGGCGCTAACACTGGCGCTGACAATCAGATCACGATTTCTGCTGTGAATCTGTCAGTTGCTGCGCCTGGTGGATTGGGCGTTACTGCAGGAACACCCCCAACGCTGAGTGGCGCCTTGGGCTCCTTGCTTGGTGCAAGCAGCTCCGCCGCTGACGCACGCCTGTCGATGGCTGCCATCGACACAGCATTGGATGAAGTCAACAACACGCGTGCCACTTTCGGTGCTGCGCAGAATCGTTTCGAGGCCGTAATTTCCAACCTGCAGGTTGCCTCGGAAAACACAGCGGCTGCACGATCGCGCATCATGGATGCCGACTTCGCTGCCGAAACCGCCAACCTGAGCCGCACACAGATCCTGCAGCAGGCCGGCACAGCCATGGTGGCCCAGGCCAACCAGCTGCCCCAGTCGGTGCTCAAGCTGATCCAGTAAGAGGGAGCCTGCGGGGCTTTTGAGCCTGGCTGCGCAGGGCGTAGCCAAAAAAAGCCTCAGGTTCGGGAGAAACCGGTCGATAAGATACCGGGGAATGCCTTCGGGCATTTGGTGTGCGTGTTCGCAAGGACGCGTTCTGCGCTGTGGCGCGGAGGTGTTCTGCACTTAGAAAGGGATGGTCATGGCCACCTTGAGCTCAGCTGGCATCAGCGGCAGCGGCCTGGACGAGACGATGATCGCCAAACTGGTGGCCCTGCAAAGGCAGTCACTGGTTCCGCTTCAGCAAAAAGCGTCTGTTCTGGATTCCAAGATATCCACGTTCGGGCAGATCAAGTCCCTGATGTCCACGCTTCAGGACGCGGCCACTTCGCTGGCCGATGCCGATACATGGCGCCTGACCAATGCCACCACGACCAATACGGCCGTGACTGCCACGGTGACGGACGCCAATGCTCTGCCCGGATCTTCGGTGATCTCGGTGACGGATCTGGCGCGCAGCCAGTCTGTTGCGACCGCTGTCATGCCGGCGTCCACCCAGTTCGGGGCTGGCAAGCTCACCATCACCATGGGCAGCTGGGACAAGACTGGCGACCAGTTCAGCAATCCCGGCACTCCCGTGGAGATCGATATCGCGGCCGGTGCCAAGCTGGAAGACGTGGTCCAGGCCATCAATAGCAAGGGCACGGGCGTGGTGGCGTCGGTGCTCAAGGATGCCCAGGGTGAACGCCTGGTGCTGCGCTCGCGTGCCACGGGTGCCGATGCCGGCTTCACGGTCGGTGCCAGTGGCGATGCCAGCCTGTCGGCCCTGGCCTTCAACGGCAAGGCAACCACGAGCTCCGTGGCGCAGTACGCCCAGAATGCCGAGATCAATGTCAATGGCATCACGGTGCAGTCGACCACCAACGAGTTCAAGCAGACCGTGCCTGGCCTGAACATTACCGTGAACCAGGTGACGGCGGCCGCCACCCCGGTGACGGTGACGGTGTCCTCGGACACTGAGGGCATGAAGAAGAAGATCCAGGCCTTCATGGATGCCTACAACGCGCTCAATGACGCGTTGGCCAGCTCGACCAAGTACGACGCCGAAAGCAAGGCCGCCGGCGTGCTGCAGGGCGACTCCACCACGGTGGGCATGACCAACAGCCTGCGCAGCGTGGTCTCGGGTACGGTTGCTGGCGCAGCGGACACGCTCAAGCGCCTGTCGGACATGGGCATTCAGATCCAGAAGGGCGGCAAGCTGGCCTACGGTACGACAGCCAGCGACAAGACCAAGCTGGACGCAGCGCTGAAGGACCCCGAGTCCATGAGCAAGATGTTTGCCGCGGTGGGAACGGACGGGCAGCCTGATACGCAGGGCTTGGCCGCGCGCATGAAGGATTTCACGCGCAAGGCGCTGGAATTCGATGGCACCTTCGACACCAAGAGCAAGAGCCTGCAGGAACTCAAGAAGAGCAATGGCAAGTCCCAGGACCGGATCAATGACCAGGCCGATTCGCTGGAAAAGCGCCTGCGTGAGCAGTACGCTTCGCTGGACAAGAAGATGAGCGGCTACTCGGCGCTGAGTGCCTACATGAACCAGCAGGTTTCCCAGTGGAATAAATAGACAGGAGCCATGCGGAGCGGCGGTCCTGTTTTCTGTAACCAATGCCCGGTGCCTCTAAATTTTCGGGCATTGCAGCCGAAGAACAAGACATCAAGGAAACGAACATGTACACATCGCTCAACCGTCGTGCTGCAAGTGCCTACGCCCAGGTCGGCGTCCAGTCCTCCGTGGACGGCGCATCGCCCCATCAACTGATCCAGCTGCTGTTCGACGCGCTTGAGAAAGCGCTGAACGCGGCCAAGGGAGCCTTGCAGCGTGGCGACATCGGCGAGAAGGGTGTGCAGATCGGCAAGGCCGTGCGCATTCTGGAAGAAGGCCTGAAGGCCTCCGTCAATCCCGATGAAGGCGGCGAGCTGGCACAGAACCTGATTTCCGTCTACGACTACAGCATCACCCAGCTGACGCTGGCCAATCTGCGCAACGACGCAGCGCTGCTGCAAAGCGCGCAGGACGTGTTGGCTCCGATTGCCAATGGTTGGCGTGATATCGCCAACACGCCAGCCGTTGCCGGGACCTAGAAATGGAGTTGACATTGATTGACTTTTACCGGGCCATAGAAGACAGCAGCGCCAAGATGCTGCAGGCCGCACAGAACAAGGATTGGGAGGGAGTGACGCGCTACGAAGGCACCTGTGCCGTGCTGATCGAGCAACTGCGGCTCAAGTCCCATGACGAGCCGCTGGCGCCTGAGCAACGCAAGGAGAAGGCCCGCATCATGCAGCGCATCCTGCGCAACGATGCCCAGATCCGCACGCTGGCCGAGCCCTGGCTGGCACAGTTCGAGCACATGTTCGACGGTCAGCCCCACGCCATGCATTGAGCCATGGCCTGACGGCGGCAGCTGCATCTGCAGCTTCCTGCCGGACATGAAAAAACCGCCTGAGATCCAGGCGGTTTTTTCATGGGTGGAATCTGCGGATGGCAGCGGCTGCAGATCAGGCCGCAGGTTCGGCCGCTTTGGGTCGCCGTATATCGATCAGGCCGCCGGCGCGGGCTGCACCTGCAGTTCGCTGAGCATGCGCAGCAGGTTGCGGTTGACGTCCTCGATCTCGAAGTCGTTGTCTTCGCGCAGCTGGCGAATCGGTGCGGGATCGTCGGATTCCAGCGCAATGGCCATCATCAGGGCCGGCGCGTAGGGGCCGGTGCGCGTCACGGCCGCGTCGAAGACGCGTTCGGACAGCGGTACGCGGCGCAGCACGGTGGGCAGGGGCTCGCCCAGCAATTGGTCCAGCTGCGAGAACAGGCCCAGCAGATAGACCTCGCGCTGCAGGTCGTGGCTGATGCCGGCCTCGATCAGGCGTTCGGTCAGGCTGGCGCGCAGCCGGATGGCGGTGCGCACGGGTATCAGGCTGGGCTCGGTGCAGGCGTGGGGCAGCTGGTCCGACAGCCAGCGCTGCAGCGTGCCGTAGCCCAGCATCACCAGGCCGCGGCGCAGCGAGTCCACATTGCCCCGCAGGCCCAGGGCCGCGGAGTTGGTGTAGAGCATGAAGCGATAGGCCAGGATGGGGTCCTCGCCCAGGATCTGCTCGAAGGCTTCCAGCGATTGCTCGGCATCGACGGCACGCATCAGCGCAAGCACGGTGTCGCGGCTGGGCAGGGCGGGGTGATGGCGCTGGGCATGCAATGCATCGGCCACGGGCCAGCCGGCGATGGCGCCCGCATGGAAGCTGTCCAGGCACAGATCGGCCAGGGCCAGGCTTTCCAGCCCTTCATACATCTGGCCGCCCAGCAGTTGCAGGGGGGGCAGGGTGGGGGCGGGTCTGGCGGCCTGCTTGAGGGCCTGGAGCTTGGTCGGCGCTTCGGCGGCCTGCGCGGCCTGCTGCAGCGCCAGAACGGTCTGGTTGGGCATGCCCGAGGCGCCTTCGGGCGGCAGGTGCAGCAGGCTGCTGGCAAACCAGTGGGCGGCCTGGGCGTCGGGCACGTCGGACAGCGGGCCGCGCCAGACCAGCATCAGGCCGCGCGCATGGGCCTGGCGCACCAGGTCATAGATGGCGGAGTCCTGCAGCCAGTCGCCGCGCACCTCGATCCAGGGGCTTCCCTTGGAGGCGTTCTCCAGCAGGTCGCACAGCACCTGGCGGGATTGGGGCGACAGCAGCACCGGCGGCGACTGCGTGCCCCAGGTCTCGCGCAGTATGCGCAGCAGGTGGGCCACGTCGGCCTGGACGCCGGGCTCCTCGTGAAGATAAAGCTGCACGCCCGCCAGACGGCGGGCCTGGTTCCAGAGCGGCCTATAGCCGAGGGTCAGAGAGCTCAGGACGGACTGGACCATGGATGCATGCGCGGGCGGTTATCAGTTGATGAAGTTGAACAGTGACAGTTTCTGGATCGAGGCGTAGGACTGCAAGGCCGCCTGCATGCCCACCTTCTGCATGTCCACATCGGAGAGGGCCTTGATCATATCGATGTCTTCGGCCCGCGAGCGCGCTGCTTCCTGCTGGTCCGCCTGGTTCTTCATGTCGTCTTCGAGGCGGTCGGCGCGGTTGAGCTGGTCGCCGGCGAAGCTGCGCATGGCCTGGACGCGGCTCATGCCGGCGTCGAGTTCGTTGAGGCCGCGGCCCAGCGCCTGCTGCATGGCTCCGGCATCGGTGGCGCCGTTCTTCACGCCCGCGATCACGTTGTCCAGCACGCTGAACAGGTCGGTGCGCTGGCTGGGGCCCAGCGTGAAGCTGTCGCCCGTGGCCAGGTTGCCCGAGATCTTCATCGACATGCCGCCCACGGTGATGGTGTCTCCGGCCGTGTAGGGAACGGCCGTGCCGGTCGTGCCACCGGAGGTGACGGTGTAGCTCAGGGCGCCCGTCGTGGCGTCCTTGGTGAAATTCAGGGTGTAGCTGGCGCCCGTGATGGCGCTGGGGTCCGACACCGTGCCCAGGTCGGCATAGGCCGAGCTGCCCGTGGGCGACTGGCGCGTCACGGCGAACACGCCGTTGCCCGTGGGCACGTTCATCCAGGTCGCAAAGCCGTCCAGCGCCAGCGGCAGGCCGTTTTCGCTGCCCGTGGCCTGGCCCGGTTGCAGCTGGGAATTGGTGCCGGGGTTGCCGTTGGTGAGAGGGTCTTCCTTGCTGCCCAGTCCGCGGAAGATGGGCAGGCCGTTGGAGTCCTTGGCATTGGCGTAGCTCAGCACCTGGTTGCGTATGCTTTCGAGCTGCTGCACCAGCGCATCGCGCGCCTTCTGGTCATAGGAGCCATTGCCGGACTGCAGGATCAGGTCGCGGAAGTCCTTGAGCGCGTCGTGGGCGGTGCCCAGCTTGGATTCGCCCTGGGCCATCACATCGCGCTGCAGGCCCAGCACACGCTGGTCGTTTTCCGAGCGGGAGATGCGCGTGAGCGCGCGCTCGGCCTGGGCGGCGGCCACGGGGTCGTCGCTGGCGCGCACCACGCGCTTGCCGGAAGTGGTCTTTTCCATCAGGTCCACCAGACTCGTATTGCGCGAGTTCAGGTTGTTGATGGTGCTTTCGTACATGTTGGCCGTGCCAATGCGGGAGATGCTCATGGTGGAATGCTCCTGTCCTGTGATCAGCGGCCCACGGTCTGCAGAACGCTGTCGAAAATGCTTTGCGCGACCTGCAGCATCTTGGCCGAGGCCTGGTAGGACTGCTGGTACTGCAGCAGCTTGGCGGCCTCTTCGTCGAGGTTCACGCCCGAGACGGCCGTGCGGTCCGCTTCCAGGTTCTTGGCGATGGTCTCGGACAGCTTGGCCGCGTACTGCGCGCTCTGTGTGCGGGTGCCCACCTGGGCCATGGCGGTGGAAAAGCCGTCGCTCAGCGTGGTCGAGCCATCGAAGAGCTTGCTGTCGCGCAGCGCCAGGAAGGAGCTGGCATTGCCGGCATCGCGCTGGTAGGCCGTGCCGTATTGCGGATCGGTGGCCTTGCCCAGCGTGACCTTGTCGCTGTTGGTTCCGTTGATGGCGGGCGTGCCGGTGATCTTGACCTGCAGGCCCGGCGCCAGCTGGATGGCCTGGCCGGAGGTGTACAGGCCCGTGGCCGGGATGCCGCCTGCCGGTGCCGGGGTGATGGTGTACTCCAGCTGTCCGGCAGCGTTCTTGCTGAACGACACCTCGGCGCCGGCAAAGGTCGACAGGTCGAAGCCCGCGCTGACCTGGATGCCGCCCATCTGCAGCGTGGCGTCGCCCAGGGACTTGATGCTGGCGGCCACAGGGTTGGCCACGGCCAGGTCGTTGGGCGAGTGCACGGCGGCCTGGATGTCGTGGGCGCCTGCCGCCATGGGGCGGAACAGGATGGAGTTGCCCTGCACGCCTTCGGCCTTGAGGTCGAAGCGCAGGCCGTCGATCTCCTTGGAGCTCAGGTCGGCCATGTCGGTGAAGTCCGTGACCTTGCCGTCGGACAGGCGGATGACCTTGCCCGCTGGGGCCGTGCTGCCGAAGACGACCTGGTAGTCGGAGGCCTTGAGCTGGCTGGCATCGACCACCGTGGTCGTCGGCGTGGTGGCACCTGTCCACTGGGCGCCCGTGGTCGAGCCGTTGCTGACCATGGACAGCTTGAACAGATTGCTGCCGCTTTGTCCCGACAGCGTCAGGCCGAGGTTGTTTTGCTGGTTTAGCGTGTCGCCGATGGCCAGTGCCATGCGGCCCAGCAGGTTGCGGCCCTCGGTCAGGTCGCTGCCCTGGAACTGCAGCAGGCCGGCGATCTCGCCGCCACCCAGCATGGAGGGCGTCAGCTCCACGCTCTGGCCGCCGGGCTGCTGGAAGTACAGGGCCATCTTGCCGCTGCCCGGAAACTCCGTGGCCTCCTTGAGCGTGAGCTGGGCCGAACTGGAGCCCAGCACCAGCGGCTGGCTGCCGCCCACGAACAGGCTGATGGTGCCGTCGTCCGCGGGGATCTGGCTGGTCTGCACATACTTGTTGATATTGCGCACCAACTGGTCGCGCTGGTCCAGCAGGTCGTTGGGCGTCTGGCCCGAGGCGATGGAGCGGCTGATCTGCGCATTGAGCGTGGCCACCTGGCCAGCCAGGCTGTTGACCACGGTCACATCATTGCCCATCTGCTGCTTGGCGCTGTAGTCCAGCTCGTCGAGCTGGGCCGATGCCGAGCGAAAGCGCGCCGCCAGCTCGTTCATGCGCGTGAGCGCCACCTGGCGTGCCGACGGGTCGGTGGGCGCGCCGGCCACATCGCCGAACGAATTCATCATGTCCGTGATGGCCGCGCCCAGGCCGGTCTTGCCGCCGCTGAACACTTCCTGCATCTGCGCCAGCGAGGTGGCGCGCGCCGAATCGGCCGCCGACACGGCGCTGGCCGTGGCCGCCTGGCGGTTCAGCAACTCGTTGAAGTTGCGCAGGATGGTGTTCACATCCACGCCATTGCCGATGTAGCCGCTGCCCATGTTCTGGCCCGGCGAGGTCTGGAAGGCCACGCTCTGGCGCGAGTAGCCGGCCGTGTTGACGTTGGCGATGTTGTGGCCGGTGGTCTGCAGGGCGATCTGATTCGCCATCAGGGCGCGGGATCCGACGTTCAAAAGGCTCATGGCGTGTTCTCGGTTTAGGCTTGTGCGCGTGCCGCGCTCTGCACGGCGCTCTGGATGGCGCGGCTGAGCTTGCTGGCGTATTCGGGATCGGTGGCGTAGCCGGCTTTCTGCAGCTCGGTCGCATAGGCCAGGGCCGAGTCGGTCTTGCCCATGGCTTTCTCGTAGCGCGGATTGCTGGTGATCAGCCGCGCATAGTCGCGGAAGGACTCCTCGTAGGAGCCGTAGGCGCGGAACTTGGCCGTGACCTTGCGCGCCACGCCGTCGATGTATTCGGTGGTCGTGACCTCGGCGACCTTGCCCGTCCAGCCCTTGCCGGCCTTGATGCCGAAGAGGTTGTGGGCATTGCTGCCATCGGCGTTCTTGATCTCGCTCTTGCCCCAGCCGGTCTCGTGGCCGGCCTGGCCCAGCATGAAGGCGGCCGGAATGCCGCTTTCCTGCGCCACGCGCGCCGCGGCGTCGCCATGGTGGGCCACGAAGTTGTCGCGGCCCTTGGGCGCGGGCGCGTAGGCGTTGACGGACTGGGCCGCGCTGCTGCGGCTGCCGCTCCAGGCGCCGATGGCAGCGGTGCCGCCGGCGGCGCCATTGGCATTGGTGGCCGTGCTGCGCCAGGCGATGCGGCTCATGCTCAGCGTGGAGGGCACGGAGATCTCGGCATCCTCGGCGGCTTCCGAGCCCATGGTGCGGGCCAGCTGGCGCGTGATGGCATCCGACAGTCCGCCGGGCTGGCCCGACATGGCCACCGACAGCTGCTGGTCCAGCATGTCGGTGCTGAGGTTGCCCTGTGCGCTGTCGAGCAGGCCGGACTTCATGGTCGCCTCGCGCATGCTCTTGATCATCTCGCGCATGAACAGCGATTCCAGCTGTTTGGCGGTTTCCTTCGCGGCCTGCGGGCTGTTCTCGCCGGCCGCGAACTTGAGTGCGTTGAGGGACCGGGCGTCGGCCGCCAGCGCATTGCTGGCCGCAGTCTGCGATCCATTGGGAAGTGCGATGCTCATATCACCTCCAGTTCGGCGTTGAGAGCGCCTGCGGCCTTGATGGCCTGCAGGATGGCCAGCAGGTCCTGGGGCGTGGCGCCCAGCGTGTTGAGTGCGCGCACCACGTCGGTGAGCTGCGGGGAGCCGGGCATGTTGATGATGTTGCCGGGCTCCTGCTTGATCTGGATGTCGGACTTCTGGGCCACCACGGTCTGGCCCTGCGAGAAGGCGCCGGGCTGGCTGATCACCGGCGTGGTGCTGATGGTGATGGCCAGGTTGCCGTGGGCGATGGCGCAGGGGCCCAGGGTCACGGCCTGGTTGAGCACGATGGAGCCCGTGCGTGCGTTGATCACGACCTTGGCCGAGGGCTTGGAGGTCTCGATCGGCATCTCCTGGATCTCGGCAATCATGCGCACGCGCGATCCCGGGTCCTGGGGCGCGGATACGCGCACGGTGCGCCCGTCCAGCGCCTGCGCCACGCCCTGGCCCATGCGCTGGTTGATGGCGCGCACCACCTTGTCGGCGGTCTGGAAATCGGTGGCGTTCAGGCCCAGCGTGATGCTGTCGCCTTCGTTGATCGGGGTGGGAACTGCGCGTTCGACCTGGGCGCCCTGCGGCACGCGGCCCGCGCTCAGGTGGTTGATCTGTACTTTGGAGCCGCCGGCCGAGGCGCCGGCGCCGCCGACCACGAGGTTGCCCTGGGCCAGCGCGTAGATCTCGCCGTCGGCACCGCGCAGCGGCGTGGTCACCAGGGTGCCGCCCTTGAGCGACTTGGCATTGCCCACGGAGGAGACGACCACGTCGATGGTCTGGCCTGGCTGGGCAAAGGCCGGCAGCTCGGCGGTGACGATCACGGCCGCCACGTTCTTGAGCTGCAGCTGGCCCGCGTTGCCTGTGGCGGGCAGCGAGATGCCCATCTGCTCCAGGTAGTTGGCCAGGGCCTGCTTGGTGTAGGGCATCTGGGTGGTCTGGTCGCCCGTGCCGTCGAGGCCGACCACCAGACCGTAGCCGGTCAACTGGTTGCTGCGCACGCCCTGGATGGCAGCGACCTCCTTGATGCGTGTTGCATGCGCCGGCAGGGTCAGCATGCTGGCGCCGAGGGCGGCTGCAACCCAGAAGGGGCGCTGCGCTTGGCGCAATGTCAGGAGCATGGACAGTACTTTCATGCTGTCCATTCTCCGGAGAATCAGAACGGCATAACGTTCAAAAAGAACCGGGACAACCAGCCAATTGACTGCGCTTCCCCGGCCTGCCCGCGGCTGCGCGA
This sequence comes from Delftia sp., assembly GCF_059499305.1. Lineage (NCBI taxonomy): Bacteria > Pseudomonadati > Pseudomonadota > Betaproteobacteria > Burkholderiales > Comamonadaceae > Delftia > Delftia sp. The sequence continues at coordinate 30,290 of NZ_JCABYI010000015.1, read as the reverse complement.
TTCCACGCGCACGTTGGCCACCTGGGTCGATGCGACCAGGCTGCCGGGCTGCATGGTGCGCGGGTCCACCGTGCCCGTGAAGCGCAGCACATCCACGTTGTGGTTCACGCCGATCTGCTTTTCTCCGGCGATCACCAGATGGCCGTTGGGCAGCACATCGACCACCGTCGTGCTGATGGCGCCCGTGAACGTGTTGTCGCTGGACGTCGAGCCCGAGCCCGTGTAGTCGTTGTTGTTGTTGAAGCCGATGTTGGAGCGGTCCTTGAGATTGGCCAGCGCATTGCCCGAAAACAGCGGCAGCGCCGAAATCCCGGCCGTGGTCTTGTTGGACCGCTTGAGGCCCGAATCCGACTTCTGGCTGGCCGTCACACGCTCCACGATCTGCACCGTCACCAGATCCCCCACCAGGCGCGCACGCCGGTTCTCGAAACCGGGCCGGTAGCTGGCCGCGTTGAACAGGCTGCCCGTGGGGCTGCCCGCCACCGGGGCGGGCTGCGGCAGCACCGGCGGCGCCGTGGACGGCATGTCCACCGGCGGCGGGTCATTGAGCGTCGTGCAGCCCGACAGGACTGCCGCCAGCGCCAGGCACGTGCCCGTCGCGGAAAGGGAGAAGGTTCGTTGGGTCATGGCGATGTTCCCGGTGTTTCAGTGATCCATGCTTCGCATGAACCTGGCGAGCCATAGGCATGTGGCGCGACCCCGGAGACCGGCGCGGCCCAGGTCAGGGACGCCGAGCAAGGGCCGCCCCGCAGCGAGGGCGTCGTCCCCCTCCCTCGCGAAGCGAGTAGAGAGGGGGAAGCGGCGAAGCCGCTCAGGGGGAGAGATCGATTACAACTGCGCCAGCTTGGCCAGCATCTGGTCCGACGTCTGGATGGCCTTGGAATTCATTTCATAGGCGCGCTGGGTCTGGATCATGGTCACCAGCTCCTGCACCACGTTCACGTTCGAGCCTTCCAGGTAGCCCTGCTTGATCATGCCCATGCCGTTGACACCGGGCTGGCCCTGCTGGGGCTGGCCCGAGGAAGCGGTTTCCGTGAACAGGTTCTGGCCGCGCGGCTCCAGGCCGGCCGGATTGATGAACTGGCTCATCGCGATGTTGCCCACCTGCTGGGGCGCAGCCTGGCCGGCCATGGTCACGCTGACCACGCCCTCGGGGCTGATAGACACCTTGGTCGCGCCCTGGGGAATGGTGACGCCGTTGGCGATGGGCATGCCGCTGGCAGTCACCAACTGGCCCTGGGCATCGACCTGGAAGGAGCCGTCGCGGGTATAGGCCGTGGTGCCGTCGGGCATGTTGACCTGGAAGAAGCCGTTGCCGTCGATGGCCACGTCCAGCGCATTGTTGGACTGCTGCAGGGCGCCCTGCAGGAAATTGCGCGAGGTGGCCACCGTGCGCACGCCCAGGCCCAGGTGCAGGCCCGTGGGCAGCTGGTTCTGTTCGGTGGTCTGGGCGCCCGACTGGCGCAGGTTCTGGTAGATCAGATCCTCGAACACCGCGCTGGCGCGCTTGTAGCCCGTGGTCGAGACGTTGGCCAGGTTGTGGGAGATCACATCCAGCTGGGTCTGCTGGGCTTCCATGCCGGTCTTGGAGATGAACAGCGAATTGATCATGGCGTTTTCCTTTTCAGTGCTTTCAGCCGTTCATGCTCAAGAGTTGGCTGGCCGTCTTGTCATTGGTTTCTGCGGTCTGCAGCAGGCGCATCTGGGTCTCGAACTGGCGGGCGGCGGCAATCATGCCGACCATGGTCTCCACCGAATTCACGTTCGAGCCTTCGATGGCGCCCGACAGCAGGCGGGCGTTCTCGTCGTTGGGCAGCGGCTCGCCGTTGCCCGTGCGGAACAGGCCGTCGTTGCCGCGCACCAGCGCAGCGTCCTCGGCCGGCGTGGCCAGCTTGACGCGGCCCACGGCCACGGGCAGCTGGTTGCCGGTCTTGGCGGTCAGCGTGCCGTCGGAGCCCAGGGAAATCGTGGACTCGGGCGGAATGTCGATGGGGCCGCCGCCGTCCGACAGCACGGCCTGGCCGTTGCTGTTGACCAGCTGGCCCTCGGGGGAAACCTCGAACACGCCATTGCGTGTGTAGGCTTCCTGGCCGTCCAGGCCCTGGACGGCGAACCAGGCGCGGCCCATGGCCATGGCGTCCAGTGCGCGGCCCGTGCGCTGGGTGGGGCCGGGCGTGTCCACGTAGCCGGAGGTTGCCTCCAGCGCGAACACGCGCGTGCCCGCGCCGCTGCCCTGCAGGGGCACGGAGCGGAAGGTGGACATTTCGGCCCGAAAGCCATTGGTGCCGGCATTGGCCAGGTTGTGGGCCAGCACGGACTGACGCTGCGCCGCTGCGTTGGCGCCCGTCATGGAGGTGTAGATGATGCGGTCCATGCCGGCTCTCCTGACTCAGTTCTTGGCTATCAGCGCAGGTTCACCAGGGTCGAGAAGACCTGGTCCTGGGTCTTGATGGTCTGGGCATTGGCCTGGTAGGCGCGCTGCGCGGTCATCATGTTCACCAGCTCGGCGGTCAGGTCCACGTTGGAGTCCTCCAGCGCGCCCGAACGCAGCGAGCCGAAGGTGCCGGACTGGGCCGTGCCGTTGAGCGCCGGGCCCGAATCCGATGTTTCCACCCACTTGTTGTCACCCACGGCGCCCAGGCCCTGGGTGTTGGTGAAGGCGGCCAGGGCCAGCTGGCCTTCGGTGCGCGTCACGCCGTTGGAGTAGGTGGCCACGATGGCGCCATCGTTGCCGATGTTGATGCCGGTGAGCGCGCCCGAGGTGTAGCCGTCCTGCTTGAGGCTGCTGACCGCGAACTTGGAGCCGAACTGGGAGAGATTGGAGAAGTCCAGCGTCACTCCGGCCGTGCCGTTGATGGTGCCGGGCGTGGGGGCGTTGGGGTTGCTGCTGTTGATCTGTACACCGGTAATCGTGCTATTGCCGGTCAGCTTGCCGGATGCATCGAAGGTGAGGGAGCCTAAGGCCACAGCATTTGTATCGAGGCTGGTATACACCTTCCAGGTGTTAGCTGGTGTCGCTTCTTTCTCGAAGTACAGTGGCACGGCTGTGGGCACGCCCTGGCTGTCATAGACGTTGATCGAGGTGCCATAGGTGGCGCGCGGCGTGGCGGCAACGGGAGGCGTGGCTGTGGGGTTGCCTGCCGCGGGCGTGGCGCGCGCATCGAGGTTCAGCGACACGTCGATCTTGGTCGTGGTCTTGGCAGCGATCGGCTGGCCCGAAGGAAAGACCATGGGAACTGGCTGGCCGCCGGCCAGTGCCTTGCCCGTGGTGGCGTCCACGGGGTAGCCCATGACGTTGTCGCCCTGCACGGTCTTGAGGTTGCCCTGCTTGTCCAGGCCGAAGCTGCCGGCGCGCGTATAGGCCGTGCTGCCATCGGGCTGGCGCACCACGAAGAAGCCGTTGCCGTTGATGGCCACGTCCAGGTTGTTGCCCGTGGTCGTGATCGGGCCCTGGCGGAACTGCTGGGTCACGGCGGCCACGTTGACACCGATGCCGCTGGTCTGGCCGCTGGCCGAGCCGACGGCGCTGGCCACGGCCTCGGCGAACTCGGCGCGCGAGGACTTGAAGCCCGTGGTGTTGGCGTTGGCGATGTTGTGGCCGATCACGTCCAGGTTCTTGCTGGCGGCGTTCAGACCCGAGAGGCCTTGTTGGAATCCCATGGTGTGCTCCTGCGATGGTTTGGGGTGTTTGGTGCGGCGTTCAGTAAACGGCCTTGACGGAGGTGTAGGCGACGTTGGTGCCGTCGTCCAGCTCCAGCGTCAGCTTGCCGTCGGTGGTGCCCGTGGCAAGCACCGCGTGGGGCGACAGCGTGGTCGAGGCCACGGCCTTGTCGGCATTCGTGGCCTGCACCGTGTAGCGCAGCTGGCTGGCATCGCCCGTGTACTTGCTGCCGTCCCAGGTGAAGTAGTTGCGGCCCGCGGTGCCGCTGCCCAGCTCGACGGTGTCCACCAGCTCGCCGCCGGCCGTGGTGATCTGCACCTTGACATCGGCGGCCGGGCCTTCGAGGTCGAAGGCCGCCGTATAGGACTTTTCCTTGCCCACGCCCAGGGTGTTGCCCTCGGTCAGCACGGTGCGGCCGATCATCTGCGTGCCCTGCAGCACCTGCATGGCCGTGAACTGGCCGGCCATGCTTTCCATGGTCTTGTTCAACTGCTGGATGCCGGTGACGGTGTTGATCTGCGCCATCTGCGAGGTCATCTGCGCGTTGTCCATCGGATTCATGGGATCCTGGTTGTTCAACTGCGCGACCAGCAGCTTCAGGAAGCGGTCCTGCGCTGCTGCGGGGTCGGTGTTCGAATTGCTCGTGGTGTTCTTGCTGTTGAGGTCGGCCGTGCTGGCGACGCTGCCTGCGCCATAGATCATGGGAGTGGCTCCTGGAATGTGGTGCGGACGGGGCTCACTGGCCCATCTGCAGGGTTTTGAGCAGCAGCGACTTGGTCGTGTTCATGACCTCGACGTTGTTCTGGTAGGAGCGCGAGGCCGAGATCATGTTGACCATCTCGTCCACGGCGCTGACGTTGGAATGCGTCACATAGCCTTCGGCATCGGCCAGCGGGTGCTGGGGATCGTGGATGCGGCGGCCCGGCGTGTTGTCCTGGCTGATGGCGCTGACGCGCACGCCCGAGGAGCCTTCCTCGCCCATGGGCACGGTCTGGAAGACCACCTGGCGTGCCTGGTAGGCCTTGCCGTCGGGGCCGGCCACGGCATCGACGTTGGCCAGGTTCGAGGCCACGACGTTCAGGCGCTGGGACTGGGCGCTGACGGCACTGCCGGAGATGCTGAAGATGGAGAACATGGACATGGGAAAGCTCCTGTGGTCTGTGGCGCCGGCTTACTGGCCCTGGATGGCCGACAGCATGGTCTTGGCCTGGCCGTTCAGAAAGCGCAGCGTGGCTTCGTAGCGCACGGCGTTGTCGACGAAGTTGGCGCGTTCGCGGTCCAGGTCCACGGTGTTGTTGTCCATGTTGGTCTGGGCCTGCACCGAGTAGCCGAGATGGCTTTGCGCGCTCTGCCCCGAGGCGGCGGCAGGCAGCGGAATGTGGCCGCCCTGGCTGACGCTGGCCAGCGTCATGGGCGAGGGGCCGGAGGTGACGGCCGTCAGCGCCTCGCGGAAATTGAAGTCGCGTGCCACATAGCCCGGGGTGTCGGCATTGGCGATGTTGCTGGCGATTGCACGCTGGCGCTCGGCGCGCAGCACCAGCGCCTTGCTCTGGAAGTCCAGTCGTTCAGTCATCTTGTCGAGCATGTCGGCCTCGCCCTCTGGGATTTGCGGTGATCGGTTGACGAAATGGCGGCAGCCCACGGACTGCGGCATGCGTCGATTATGGAAATCGGGCCCGAACGCTAAAGCGCAAAGAAAGCGCGTTTGCCTGCGCAGTTCGGCGCTTCGGAAAACGGCGCCCGCCCTATATTTGCTGGCATCGCTCCATGTATCCCGCCCATCCTGACGGGGTGCCGGAGCAAGTCAGGAGCCCCAGCCATGTCGAACTTCAGCGCCGCCCATCCGCCTTCCGCCGCCCGAGCCTTCGCCCGCGCCGCCGCATGCGCTGCGCTCGCCGCTGGAGCATCGCTGGCAGGCAGCGCGTTCGCGCAGAACGCGCCCGATGGCGCGGCCCAGCTCAGCCAGATCGGCCAGCGCTTTGCCGACGAGGCCCTGCAGCAGGGCATGGCCGGTGCGGGCGCCCTGCCCCTGCGCATGGAAGTGCAGATGGGCCAGCTCGATCCCCGCCTGCGCCTGGCCGCCTGCGCCAAGGTCGAACCCTATTTGCCCGCAGGCTCGCGCCTGTGGGGCCGTACCCGCCTGGGCCTGCGCTGCCTGCAGGGCGCCGTGGCCTGGAATGTGTTCCTGCCCATCACGGTCAAGGCCTGGGGGCCTGCCTGGGTGCTGCAAAACGGCGTGCCTTCGGGCCGCCCGCTGTCGGCCGACGACGCCGTCCAGGCCGAGGTGGACTGGGCCGAGGATTCGGCCGCCGTCTACGCCAACCAGCAGGACTGGGTGGGCCTGGTGGCTTCCCGCCCGCTGGCCGCAGGCCAGGCACTGCGCCAGAACATGCTGCGCACGCCGGCGCTTTTCGCGGTGGGTGCCGAAGTGCGTGTTCTGGTCAATGGTGGTGGTTTTTCCGTCACATCGTCGGGCAAGGCCATGTCTGCCGCCGGCGAAGGCCAGACCGTGCGGGTTCGCATGGATAATGGCCGGCTCATCTCCGGGGTGGTGAATCCCGAGGGCGTGGTGCTGGTGCAGTAAAAAAACCTCAAGTTTTGTTCCAGGCAGTCGAAAGCTAGGCACAGCGCCTTACGCCGCCAGGGCGATTGGAGAATCAAGATGAAGATAGGTCAAAAACCGGAACTGCCCGCCGCTGCCTCCCAGGCCGCCGCCAAGCAGCCCAAGACAGCCAGCGCCATTGCCAGCGAGGAATCCTCCGCACAGGCCCAGCCTGCCAAGGCGGCCGGTGTTCCCGTGTCGTTCTCGAACTCGGCCCGCGCACTGGACCAAACTGGTCGTGCCACCGCCGACTTCGATGCCAACCGCGTCAAGGAAATCCGCGAAGCCATTGCCAACGGCACCTTCCGCGTGAACGCCGACGCCGTTGCCGACAAGCTGCTGGCCAACTCCGAGGAATTCCTCTCGCACTCGCGCGTCTGAGCGCGGGTTCGGTTCTTTCTCGGTTTTTTCCTTCCGGCGCGAGCACGCGCTTTCTTTTTTCAGCAAGGCCTGACCCATGACTCTCAGCGAGATGCTCGATTCCCTGGACGCGGTGGTCCGGATGGTGTCCGCCTCGCTGCAATCGAAGGATGCGGTCGCGCTGGAGCAGTCCAGCACCCGGCTGCGCGATGCCATGGCTGCGTTTTCCGAACTGGCCCGCCGCTTCAGCGCGGCCGACTGGACGCAGGAGCTGCGCGAGCGCGCCCAGGCACTGGGCGAGCAGATGGCCATGCAGCGCGACCAGCTGGCGCGCATGGCGGTGGTGGCCCAGCACCAGGCGGCGGCGCTGATTCCCCAGGCTTCGGACCAGGCCACGTATGGACGTGACCTGTATGGACACCCTCACGCCGGACCGGGCAAGGCGCGCATCTACCACTCGGCCAGCTGAAGCAGCCTCCTTCTTCCTTTTTTCCTGTCCTGATCAACCCTCCGGCATGCGTGCCCGAGGGTTTTGTCTTTTCCGGGGTGGCGTCGGCGTGACGCGCCTGCCGGCCGGTGCAGGCAGGGCTGCGCATCGGAAGGCGACCCTCCATGCGCGGGAGGAGGTCACGCTTGCTGAAAAAGACGGGGGGCTTTGGGCCGTGCGGTGACGGGCGGCCAGGAATGGGGAGGGTGGGCAAAGGCCCGGTTCGGCGAAAGCGGAACAACGCCTTGAAGAAGGCCGGATCCTGCGCGTGCCGGAAAGACGCAGCCATGCGATGGTGCGCGCAAATGCTGTTCGGTCTGCGGTCTGCGGTTTGGGTGGGCAAAGAGGGTCCGGCCGGGGCCGGACGTCCTCAGACCTGCATGTTCATCACGTCGGTATAGGCCTGCACGAGCCGGTTGCGCACCTGCATCGTGGCCTGGAAGCCGATCTGTGCCTTTTGCATGGCGATCATGGTTTCTTCGAGGCTGACGGCCGGGTTCTCCAGCTGCACTTCACGCTGCAGCTGGCTGGAGTGGTTCTGGGCTGAACTGACGGACTGCAGCGCGCCTTGAAGGGCCTGGCTGAAGCCGCCAGCCGCCACTTTGGTCGATGCGTCGCCTGCGCCCACGCCTTTGGGGAGCTGGGTGCCGTACAGGGGAGAGGTGGTACTGGGGATGCGAAGGTCCATGACACATTCCATCGGAGTTAGCAAGATGACGAGATCGTAGGTCGGCAGGGTTTTCGCATCCGGGCAAATAGAAGGTCAAACGGCGCGCTTATCGGGCGAATGTGAAGCGGCGGACTTCGAATAATCGACAGCACGCTAGGGTCCTGTGTGTGCAGGGCTCGAACACCTGGAACCAAGATGTCTGCTGTCGCTGAAATCCCTGTCCCCCAAGCCACTCCCGTCCCCCAGCCTGCCCTGCAGCAGCGCTGGACGGCCATGGACCGTGGCCAGCGCCTGCGTTGGGGCGCGATCGCCGTGCTGCTGGTTGTCGCCGTGGGGGCGGCGGCCATGTTCTACCGCCAGCCGGACTACAAGGTGCTGTTCTCCAATCTGAGCGACAAGGATGGTGGCGCCATCGTCGCCCAGCTGTCGCAGATGAACGTGCCATACCGCTACACGGAAGGCGGCGGCGCCATCCTCATCCCGTCCGACCGCGTGCACGATGTGCGCCTGAAGCTGGCCACCCAGGGCCTGCCCAAGGGTTCGGTGACGGGCTTCGAGCTGATGGAAAACAGCAAGTTCGGCATCACCCAGTTCCAGGAACGCCTGAATTTCCAGCGCGGCCTCGAAGGCGAGCTGACGCGCTCCATCCAGGCCCTGGCCGCCGTGCAAAGCGCACGCGTGCATCTGGCCCTGCCCAATCAGAACGGCTTTTTCCGCGAGCAGCAAAAGCCTTCGGCCTCGGTGCTGCTGAGCCTGTACCCCGGCCGCGTGCTGGACCGCACGCAGATCGCGGGCATCGTGCACCTGGTGGCCTCCAGCGTGCCCGAGATGGCGCCCACGGCCGTGAGCATCCTGGACGATTCGGGCAAGCTGCTGTCGCAGTCGCCCGACGGCAATGCCAACGCCGTGGACATGCAGCAGCTGAACTACACCCAGCAGATCGAGCAGCAGTACGTGCGCCGCATCCTGGATATCCTGGAGCCTGTGGTCGGCAAGAACAATGTGAAGGCCCAGGTCTCGGCTGAGATGGATTTCAGCCAGACCGAATCGACCTCGGAGCAGCACCGCCCCAACCAGTCCTCCGACGCGGGCGTGGTGCGCAGCCAGCAGGTGGTGGAGAGCACGGGCGAGCAAAAGCCGCCCCAGCCCACCGGCATCCCCGGCGCCACCAGCAATCAGCCGCCCCAGAACGCGTCCGCGCCGGTCAATGGCGCCAATCCCGCACCCCAGGCGGCCGATGGACAGAACGCCGTGCGCTCTGCCAGCAAGCGCGAGTCCATCACCAACTACGAAGTGGACAAGACCGTGCGCCACACACGCGGCAGCACGGGCAGCATCAAGCGCCTGACGGCTGCCGTGGTCATCAATGCGCCCCTGGTGGCGGCCGCTGCGCCGAATGCAGCCGGTGGTGCCACCGATGCCGCCACCGTTGCCGCCGCAGCGCGCGGCCTGACGGCGGCGCAGCAGGCGCAACTGCTGACCCTGGTGCGTGAGACCGTGGGCTACAGCGCCGAGCGCGGTGACTCCGTCAACCTGGTCAGCACCCCCTTTGTGCAGGACGAAGCGCCGGCCGAGGTGCCGCTGTGGCGCCAGCCCGAAGTGCTGGACATGGCCCGCAGCCTGGGCGTGCCCATCGGCCTGGCCCTGTTCGGCGCCATCTTGCTGCTGGGCCTGGTGCGACCCATGCTCAAGGGCCGCAAGACGGCTGCCGTGGGCGGTCAGCTCAATGCCATCGAGGGCGAGCAGCTGGACCGTCCGGCGCTGGCCGGACCCGCTGTCGATCTGTCTCCCACACAGGAGCAGGTGCGCCTGGAGCAGGCGCGCCAACTGGCCAAGCAGAACCCGATCGCGGTGGCCAACATCGTCAAGACCTGGATCAACGGCGAGGCCACCTGAGCCTGCCAAACACGGATTGCTGAGATATGGACGAACGAGGCCTGAACGACGCCGCCATCTTGCTGGTCTCCCTGGGCGAGGAGGAAGCGGCCGAGGTGTTCAAGCACCTCACACCCAAGGAAGTGCAAAAGCTCGGCGAGACCATTGCGCACATGCGCGGCGTCTCGCGCGAGAAGGTGGACTTCGTCATCAACCGCTTTGCCGATGACGCGGCCGCGCAAAGCCTGCTGGTGGACGACGCCAGCGGCTATGTGCGCTCGGTGCTCAAGCGCGCCCTGGGCGACGACAAGGCCGCGCTGCTGATCGACCGCATCCTGCAGGGCGGCGATGTCTCCGGCATCGAAAGCCTGAAATGGATGGACCCGCTGTCGGTGGCCGAACTGCTGCGCGGCGAGCATCCGCAGATCGTGGCCGCCATCCTGGTGCACCTGGAGCACGAGCAGGCTGCTGCCGTGCTGATGCAGCTGCCCGAACGCTTTCGCAGCGAAGTCATGCTGCGCGTGGCCACGCTGGAAGGCATTCAGCCGACCGCGCTCAAGGACCTCAACGAAGTGCTGTTCCAGGTGCTGGCCGGCGGCGACAAGATCCGCAAGACCTCGCTGGGCGGCGTCAAGACGGCGGCCGAGATGATCAACAACCTCGGCGGCAATGCCGACGTGGCCGTGCTGGACACCATCCGCAACTACGACCCGGACCTGGCCCAGAAGATCATGGACAAGATGTTCGTGTTCGACGACCTGGTCAAACTGGACGACCGCTCGGTGCAGCTGGTGCTGCGCGAAGTGGTGTCCGAGACGCTGATCATCGCGCTCAAGGGCGGTTCGATGGAAGTGCGCGACAAGATCCTGGCCAACATGTCCATGCGTGCGGCCGAGTCGCTGCGCGAGGACCTGGAAGGCCGCGGCCCGATGCGCCTGTCCGAAGTGGAAGCGCAGCAAAAGGAAATCCTGAAGGTGGTGCGCCGTCTGGCCGAAGAAGGCCAGATCACCATCGGCAGCGGCGCGGAGGACAGCTATGTCTAGTGGGATGAACTCGCGCTTCATTCCCTCCGAGGAGATTGACGAGCGCCAGGTGGTGCAGTGGCGCTTTGGTGCCGTGGACCACATGGGCGGCCTGCAAAGCCTGCCCGGCCTGCCGAACATTCAGGGCGCCCCCGATGCACACGCTGCACCCGGTGGCGCCGGCATGGCGCGCACACCCGCTTCCTCGTCCGGCTTCCACAGCCTGTCGCTGCCCGGGCGCTCCGATGCGCCCCGGCTGGACGCCGATTCCATGGTGCTGGATGTCGACGCCGACACGCCAGGCACGGCGGCATCCACCCCCGCCGTGGACGAGGAGCGGCTGCATGAATTGCTGGAGCAGGCACGCGCCGAAGGCCATGCCGAGGGCCTGGAGCAAGGCCGCCAGGAAGCCCGGCAGCAGTGGCAGCAGCACATGGATGACTATGTCTCCGGCACGGGCCGCGAGACGGCGCAGCGCGTGGATGCGCTGCTGTCCGGCCTGGACGCCGGCTTCAAGCAGCTGCAGGCGGATGCGGCGCAGGAATTGCTGAACCTGGCCTGCGACATCGCGCGCCAGGTGGTCCGCCAGGAGCTGCGCAGCCAGCCCCAGGCCCTGCTGCCCGTGGTGCGCGAGGCGCTGGACATGCTGGCCTCCGACGGCCGCGCCGCCACCGTGCGCCTGAACCCTGCCGACTTCGCTGTGCTGGACGAGGCGCTGCGCGCCGAGCATGGCGCCCAGTCCAAGGTGCAGTGGATCAGCGACGCTGGCGTGGCCCAGGGCGATGTGCGCGTGGAATCGGGCGGCGCCCAGGTCGATGCCGGCATGGACAAGCGCTGGCGCCGCGCCGTGGCCGCGCTGGGCCTGGTCTCCACCTGGTATGACGGAGAGCGCGATGCCGGTTGATGCCTCCCTGGCCGATGCCGGCAAGCCCTGGCAGCAGCTGCTGTCCAATGCCCGCGCCCGCCTGCACAGCGACATTCCGCTGGAAACCCACGGCACGCTCACGCGCCTGACCGGCCTGGTGCTGGAGGCCACGGGCCTGCAGGTGCCGGTGGGCTCGCAGTGCTGGATACGCCAGGCAGGCCAGGACCCGGTGCTGGCCGAAGTCGTCGGCTTTGCCGGCGAGCGTGCGTTCCTGATGCCTGCGGGCGACATCCAGGGGCTGTCCAGCGGCGCCATCGTGACGCCGGCCGAACCCTTTGTCGCCCCGCTGCGCTTTGGCGACGGTCCCGAAGAGCCCGTGTCCATGGCGGCCGGCGTGCTGCGCCTGCCCATCGGCAGCGGCCTGCTGGGCCGTGTCGTGGATTCGCAGGGGCAGCCGCTGGACCATGGCGGGCCGCTGGCCGACGTCACGGCCGATCTGCTGGACCGCAACCCCATCAACGCCATGGACCGCGACCCGGTGCGCGAGACGCTGGACACCGGCGTGCGCTCGCTCAACGCCCTGCTCACCGTGGGCCGGGGCCAGCGGCTGGGCCTGTTCGCAGGCTCGGGCGTGGGCAAGTCCGTGCTGCTGGGCATGATGGCGCGCTACACCCAGGCGGACGTGATCGTCGTCGGCTTGATCGGTGAACGCGGCCGGGAGGTCAAGGAGTTCGTCGAGGACATCCTCGGCGCACAGGACCGCAGCCGCGCCGTGGTGGTGGCCGCGCCGGCCGATGCGCCGCCGCTGCTGCGCATGCAGGGTGCCGCCTACGCCACGGCCATTGCCGAGCATTTCCGCGACAAGGGCCAGCATGTGCTGCTGCTCATGGATTCGCTGACGCGCTATGCCATGGCCCAGCGCGAGATCGCGCTGGCCATTGGCGAGCCACCGGCCACCAAGGGCTATCCGCCGTCGTGCTTTGCCAAGCTGCCGGCCCTGGTCGAGCGCAGCGGCAACGGCCTCAACGGCGTGGGATCGATCACGGCCTTCTACACCGTGCTGTCCGAGGGCGACGACCAGCAGGACCCGATCGCCGATGCGGCACGCGCCATTCTGGACGGCCACGTCGTGCTGTCGCGGGCGCTGGCCGAGTCGGGCCACTACCCGGCCATCGACATCGAGCAATCGGCCTCGCGCGTGATGCACAACGTGGCCTCGCGCGAGCACTTCGAGCTGGCGCGGCGCTTTCGCGCTGTCTATTCGCGCTACCAGAAGGGCCGGGACCTGGTCCAGGTCGGCGCCTACATGGCGGGCTCGGACCCGCAGATGGACGAGGCGATACGGCTGCAGCCGGCCATGGCGGCCTTTCTGCAGCAAAGCATGTTCGAGTCGGCTTCCATGGACGAGAGCATCTCGGGCATGGCCGCCGCGCTCGGTGGTCAGTGATGCGGTGACGCGGCACTGAGATAACGCAACAGCGAACACAGGGAGGAAAACCCGGTATGTCGTCCTTGAATGCCTTGATGGTGGCCATCGATGCCGCGTCGCGCAAGCGTGACGAGGCGCGCCAGGCGGTGCAGGAGCGTCAGCGCTCGCAGCAGGCGGCGCAGGCGCAGATGGACCAGCTGCAGCACTACGTGCAGGAAATGCAGGCACGCTGGGGCGTGCAGCAGAACCAGTCCGTGCAGCCCGAAGTCATGTTCCACCAATACCAGTTCATGGACCGCCTGCAGCACGCCATCGGCCTGCAGACACGGGTGCTGGCCGACCTGGCCATCCGCCTGGAGGCCGCGCAAAAGGCCTTGATGGCCTGCGAGCTGCGGGTCAGCAGCCTGCGCAAGGTGGTCGAGGTGCGCCGCCGCGACCTGGCGCTGGGCCAGATGCGCCGCGAGCAAAAGGAAACCGACGAACGTGCGGCCATCCAGTTTTTCCGCCGCAGCTTCGGGCTGACATTCCAGGAGGCTTGACGCATGTCCACCAACCAGATCGAACAGCGCGCCGACGCGCGCAGCGCCATGCAGCGCACCATGGAGGGCGTGCGTTCCGCGCGCGCGGCGCAGCCGCCGTCGAATGAGCAGGCCGCAGGCTTTTCCTCGCTGCTGGCCGCCATGGATGGCATTGGCGGACTGCCGGACCTGGGTCAGGTCCTCGGCGATGAGGGGGCCGGCGCACTGGCCAACCTCAAGGGTGCAATTCAGGGCAGCCTGAAGGATCCGGCTGACCTGTCCGGCCTGGCGCAGGGGCTGCTGCAGACGCAATTGCCGCTGCAGCCCCAGGCGGAGACGGCCGATATGGCCACTTCCGCGCAGGCCGATGCCATGCTGCTGGCCGCCAACGGCCAGGCGCCCTGGCTCAGCCTGGTCGGGCAGACCGCCCACCTCGATGGCAAGGGCGACCGCGACATGCTGCAGGGCGTGGCGGGCGACTGGTTGTCTGGCCGGGGCAGTGCCGCCATGCTGGCCTTGCGCCAGGAGCAGGGCGTGGTGGCGCATGCCGCCTTTATGGCGCCGCAACCTGCAGCGGGCGATGCCGCAGGCGCGGCGCTGGCCGCGAACGCCAACACGGCGGCGCTGGCGGGCGCAGTGGATGCCGCTGCAGCCGGCACGCCCGCCGATACCGCTGCGCGCCAGGGCGCCCAGGCACAGACACAGGCGGCCGATGTGCTGGCCGCCGTGCAGTCCGATACGGCGCTGACGGCCGCCGCAGCGCGCACGGCATCTGCAGCCCAGGCCACGCATGAGCACACCCCCCAGGCCCTGGCGCCCGGCGTGCGGCAGGACGCGGCCCTGGCGTCGGGCATTGCGCTCAACGGCATGGCGGCGGTGCGGCCCGCGGAATGGCGCGGCCTGTTCGAGCGGGCCCGCGAAGGTGGCACCGGCTCCGCAGAGTCTGCCGCCAACGGATTGCATGGGGTTGCAGCCGCCGTGGGCGCGGCCCACGCCGGCCAGTCCCTGGGACAGCAGGCCGCCGGACACAATGGCGCAGCCTTGGCCCAGCCCGATGCCCAGGCACAGCCGGGCAACTCCACCGAGCGCGAGCAGCAGGTGTCCGAGCAGGTGGCCTTCTGGGTGCACAACAAGAGCCAGAACGCCTCGCTGTCTGTCGAGCATGAGGGCAAGGCCATCCAGGTGCAGGTCAGCCTGCAGGGCAACGAGGCCCATGTGCGCTTTGGCGCCAGCGAATCCCAGGCGCGCGAATGGCTGGGCAACGGTGCCGACCAGCTGCGCGAGCTGCTGCAGGCCCAGGGCCTGCAACTGGCCGGCGTCAGCGTGGACGCGGGTGGCCAGTCCGGCAATGGCGAAGCGGGGGGGCGCCAGGGCGCGGATGCCCAGGCGCGCCAGGGCCGCGTGAGCGCCATGGTCGATGCCGCCGGCGTCACGGGCGGCAATGGCGCCGCACAGGCTGGTGGCCGCGCGGCGGCAGGCGGGGTGGATCTGTTCGTCTGATTCTTCCTGCGCTTCTTGCGGGGCGGCGCATGCGCCGTTTTCCGGGTTTTCAGAACAGGCCGGGTGGCGACAAGCTGCCCGGCCTGTGGCGTTTGGGGGCCATCAAGCCAGCGAGAAACCGGGGTTTCATGCGCTTATTCAGGCCATGGCCCGAGGTCCAATCGCCGAATAATTCCTGCCATGGGCCTGCTGCGTCATGGCGCCGCGCATGATGCGCGAGCGCGTGGCGGTCCCGCTCACCCAGAGGAATTCCAGTGTCTGCCACACCCAATGCCGCCAACAATGCAGCTCCCGCCCCGGCCAAGGGCAAGAAGCTGATCGTGCTGATCGTCATCATCGCCGTCCTGGCCATAGGCGCGGCCGCTGCCTTCATCCTGCTGTCCAAGCGGCACAGCAATGCCGATGAGGAGGAGGGCGGCTCCAGCAAGGCGGCCGTCACGGTTCCCACCTTCCTGCCGCTGGACAGCCTGGTGGTCAATCTGTCCGACCCGGGCGGCGACCGCTTCGTGCAGATCGGCATCACGCTGGAGCTGGCCGACGAGAAGACGGCCACTACGGTCAAGCAGTACCTGCCCAGCATCCGCAACGGCATCCTGATGCTGGTGTCCCAGCGCACGGCCGAGGAGTTGCTGGAGCGCGACGGCAAGGAACGCCTGGCTGCCGACGTGCTCAACGAAGTGTCCGCACCGCTGGGCTACGGCAACCAGGCCAAGGCCAAGAAGCGCAGCCGCGACGAGGATGCAGAGGACGAAGATGGCGAGCGCCGCCGCTCCCCTGGCAAGAACCCCGTGCGCCGCGTGCTGTTCTCCAGCTTCATCATTCAGTAACCGGGGAGGCAAGGCGCCATGAGCGATTCGTTTCTCTCCCAGGAAGAAGTCGATGCCCTTTTGGAGGGCGTGACCGGCGAGAGCCAGAAATCCACGACCGAGGAGGTCGAGGCGGGCATCATCCGCCAGTACGACATCTCCAGCCAGGAGCGCATCGTGCGCGGGCGCATGCCGACGATGGAGATCGTCAACGAGCGCTTTGCCCGCAACTTCCGCATCGGCCTGTTCAACTTCATCCGCCGCAGCCCCGAGGTGTCGGTGGGCACGGTGTCGGTGCAGCGCTACAGCGCCTTCCTGCGCGAGCTGGTGGTGCCCACCAACTTCAACATCGTCGCCATCCGCCCGCTGCGCGGCAGCGGCCTGGTGGTCTGCGATCCCTCGCTGGTGTTCGGCGTCATCGACACGCTGTACGGCGGCACGGGCCGGCTGCAGACACGCATCGAAGGGCGGGATTTCTCGCACACCGAGCAGCGCGTGATCAACCGCCTGGTCAACGTGATCTGCGAGGAATACAAGAAGGCCTGGCACGGCATCTATCCGCTGGAGCTGGGCTACCAGCGCTCGGAGATGCAGCCGCAGTTCGCCAACATTGCCACCCCCAGCGAAATCGTCGTGTCCACGGCCTTCCAACTGGAGATCGGTGACATCTCGGGCTCCATCCACATCTGCATGCCCTATGCGACGCTGGAGCCCATCCGTGATGTCCTGTACTCCTCCACGCAGGGCGACTCCATTGAAGTGGACCGCCGCTGGGTCAAGGTGCTCAAGCGCGAAATCCAGGCCGCCGAGGTGACCCTGGTGGCCGAACTGGCGCGCGCCGACGCCACGGTGGAGCAGCTGCTGGCCATGCGCCCCGGCGATTTCATCGAACTCGACCGCGAGCCGCTGATCCGCGCCTCCATCGGCGGCGTTCCGATTTTCGAGTGCCAGTACGGCACTCACAACGACAAGTATGCAATCCGTGTCGAGCACTGCCTGCGCGGTGCCGATGCTGGCTGGATGGGAGAAAACAATGGCAACTGAAGACACGCAAAAGCCCGCTGGCGACGATCCGTTCTCGGGATGGGCAGAGGCATTGGACGAGCAGCGCGAGCGCGACGCCAAGCTGGAGGCGGAACAGGGCGGCCCGCTGACGGGCGAGCCCGTGCGCCCCTACGCCGGTGGCGGCGACGTGCCGGTCAACGACATCAACATGGTGCTGGACATCCCGGTGCAGCTGTCGGTGGAACTGGGCCGCACCAAGGTGCCGATCAAGTACATCCTGCAGCTGGCCCAGGGCTCGGTGGTCGAACTCGACGCACTGGCCGGCGAGCCCATGGACGTGCTGGTCAACGGCTACCTGATCGCCCAGGGCGAGGTGGTGGTGGTCAACGACAAGTTCGGTATCCGCCTGACCGACGTGGTCACGCCGTCCGAGCGCCTGCGCCGGGTCAGCCGTGGCTGAGAGCGCCGGCATGGGCCCGCTGTGGCCGACCCTGCTCACGGTCGTGGCCCTGGTCACGGCCATGGCTGCTCTGCCCTGGCTGCTGCGCCGCTTTCAGCAGCGCACGGCTGCGCTGCGTGGCGCAGCCGGCCTGCAGTCGCGGGTGCTGGGCGCCGTGGGCGTGGGCCCGCAGCAGCGGGTGGTGACGGTGGAAGTGGGCGAGGGCGCGCAGACCGTGCGGCTGGTGCTGGGCGTCACGGCGCAAAGCATCCAGTGCCTGCATGTGCTGCAGGCCCCGGCCCCTGCTGATTTTTCGGCTGCGATGGCGCAAGCGCGCAGCCTGCCTGCGGACGGTGCGAATGTCTGAATATTCCTGCAAGCGCCCGGCGCGCACGCTGAGCCAGGCCGCCGGCGCCGCAGCGCTGGCGCTGTGCTGCGCCACGCCCCTGGCCTCCTGGGCGCAGGGCGCGCCCGCCAGCCTGCCGCTGGTCATCGGCCAGGGCAGCGGTGGCACCAGTTTTTCGGTGCCCATCCAGACCCTGCTGTTCTTCACGGCGCTGTCGTTCCTGCCGGCCATCCTTTTGATGATGACGGGCTTCACCCGCATCGTCATCGTGCTGTCGCTGATGCGCCAGGCGCTGGGCACGCAGTCGGCGCCGCCCAACCAGGTGATCATCGGCCTGTCGCTGTTCCTGACGCTGTTCGTCATGGGACCCACCCTGGACCGCGTGTACCAGGAGGCCTATGTGCCCTACACCACGAATGCCGCGACCTTCGAGCAGGCCATTGAAAAGGCCGAGGCGCCCATGCGCGACTTCATGCTCAAGCAGACGCGCCAATCGGACTTTGCGCTGTTCGCGCGCCTGGCCAAGCTCGAAGCCGGCGTCACCGCAGAGACCGCGCCGCTGCGCGTGCTGGTGCCGGCCTTCGTGACCAGCGAGCTGAAGACGGCGTTCCAGATCGGCTTCATGATCTTCATCCCCTTCCTGGTCATCGACATGGTCGTGTCCTCGATCCTGATGTCGCTGGGCATGATGATGCTGTCGCCCGTGCTGGTGGCCCTGCCGTTCAAGCTCATGCTCTTCGTGCTGGCCGATGGCTGGAACCTTCTCATCGGATCGCTGGCGGCCAGCTTCGCCGTCTAGTCCCGTTTTATTGGAAATCCTTCCATGACCTCCCAATACGTGCTCACCTTCGGCCGCGAGGCACTGACCTTGCTGCTCATGATCTCCATGCCCGTGCTGGGCGTGGTGCTGGCCGTGGGCCTGGCCGTCAGTGTCTTCCAGGCGGTGACCCAGGTGCATGAGGCCACGCTGGCCTTCGTGCCCAAGCTCATCTCCGCCGTGCTGGTGTTTGCCATTGCCGGTCCGTGGATGCTGAGCACGCTGGTGGATTTCATCCGCCGCACCATAGAGACCATTCCGCAGGCGGTGGGCTGAGCCCTTCGCCGCGCGCAGGAAACGCCGCCGTGATCACCTTCAGCGAAGCCCAACTGGTGGCCTGGCTGTCGCCAGTTCTCTGGCCGTTTCTGCGCGTGCTGGCCATGTTTTCCGTGGCTCCCGTGTTCTCGCAGCGCGTCATTCCCATGCGGCTGAAGATCGGCCTGGCCTTCCTGGTCGCGGTGTGCGCGCAGCCCGTGCTGGGCGATCAGCCCGTGATCGGCATCAACTCGCCGCAGGCGCTGGGGACGCTGATACAGCAGGTCGGCGTGGGACTGGCCGTGGGCTTTGCCGTGCGCCTGGTGTTTGCCGCCGTGGAGGTGGCGGGCGAGGTGGTCGGCCTGCAGATGGGCCTGAACTTCGCCAGCTTCTTCGATCCCACGACCAATGCCCAGCTCAGCGCCGTGGCGCGCTTCATGGTCCAGATTTCCACGCTGCTGTTCATCGTCATCAACGGACACCTGCTGGTGCTGATGGCCGTGCTCAAGAGTTACGAGGCGTTTCCTGTGGACGGCAGCTTCCTGCAGGCCATCAACCAGATGCGGCTGCACGAGATGGGGGCGGCGGTCTTTGCCAGCGCTTTCTGGATCGCCCTGCCCATGGTCGCCATGCTGCTGTTCGTGAACCTGGTGCTGGGCATCATTTCGCGCGTGGCACCGCAGATGAACATCTATGCCGTGGGCTTCCCGGTCACGCTCACCGTGGGCCTGACGGGATTGATGGCCACGCTGCCGCTGCTCGAGCAGCCCCTGGTCGCCTTGCTGCAGCGCGGCATCGCGGTGTTTGGCACCTCAATGTAAGCAGTTGTGAAAAACAACAGATTTTCCGCTCTGCCGGCCGCAAAAGCCTCAGATCAGCTGGTTGTGGATGGCGTAGGCCGTGAGTTCGGCGTTGCTGCTCATCTGCAGTTTTTCCAGCACGCGCGCCCGGTAGACGCTGACGGTCTTGGGGCTGAGCATCAGCTCGGTGGCAATGTCGGTCAGCCGCTGTCCGGCCGCGATCTTGATCAGCGTCTGCAGCTCGCGCTCGGACAGGCTTTCATGCGGCACCTGGGGTGCGGGCTGGGCCAGGCTGTCGGCCAGCATCTGGGCCACTTCGGCCGTCAGGTACTTGCGGCCCGTGGCCACCGTGCGCACGGCCTCGATCAGCAGCATCGGATCGCCCGCCTTGTTGGCATATCCCTGGGCGCCCGCCTTGAGGCAGCGCAGCGCGTACTGGTCCTCGGGGTACATGGAGACCATGAGCACCTTGATCAGCGGATGGGTCTCGCGCACGCTGGCCAGGGCCTCCAGGCCGCTGCGGCCGGGCATGTTGATGTCCAGCAGCAGCACGTCGCAGGCGGCGGTGCGCAGCTGCTCACGCAGCTCGGCATAGCTGCCTGCTTCTGCGGTGACGCTGATGTCCACTGCCTCGGCCAGGGTGTCGCGGATGCCCCGGCGCAGCACCGCATGGTCGTCGCACAGCACCACGTGGATCAAAGTCGGCCTCCTGGAAAAAGGGTCACGCCGCCATGGCGTTCAGCATTCATTGCCCGGGATATTAGGGCAAGCGCCGCCATCGTCCAGCGGAATGGAGACGATGACCGAGGTTCCGCGTCCGGCTTGACTGCTGACATCCAGCCAGCCCCGAACGGTGCGCGCGCGCTCGCCCAGACCGCGCAGGCCGAAGGATTCGGGCTTGTCGCGGGCGCCGTCGGCCAGGCCCACGCCGTCGTCCGTCACCTCCAGCGTGAGAAAACCTTCGCGGTCGGAGAGATCGATGTCCACATGGCGCGCCTGGGCATATTTGCCGACGTTGGTCAGCGCCTCCTGGGCCGTGCGGTAGGCCACGACCTGGATGTCGGGCGCGATGTCCATGCTTTCGCGGCTGCTGCGCACACGGGTGGGCACGCCCGTGCGGCGCTCGAAATTCTCGGCCAGCCACTGGACGGCGGCCACCAGTCCCTGGTCCAGCACGGGCGGGCGCAGGTTCATCATGATGCGCTGGCTGGCGCCCAGCGCGTGCTCCAGCATCTCCAGCGCAGCCAGCGCATGCTCGCGCAGCCCGCCCTCGGGCGCATTGCGCGCGATCCAGGCCACGTCGAACTTCACCGAGGTCAGCGAGCCGCCGATGTCATCGTGGATCTCGCGGGCGATGCTGGCGCGCTCGCGCTCGGTGGAGGTCTGCAGGTGCTCGGTCAGGTCGGCCAGGCGCCGCTCGGACGCCGCCAGTTCGGCCGCCGCGCGCCGGCGTGCCAGGCGGGCCTCGTGCACTTCCAGCGCATGCGAGACCACATGGGGCAGGCGCGTGATGTGGTCCTTGAGCAGATAGTCGCTGATGCCTTCGCGCATCACATCCACGGCGGCCGACTCGCCGATGGCGCCGGACAGCAGCACGAAGGGCGGATGCCCGGGCTGGCGGCGAACCAGCTCCCAGGCATCCAGCGCCGTGAAGCCGGGCAGGTGGTAGTCGGCCAGGATGAGGTCGAATGCCTGGTTGTGCAGCGCAGCTGCGGCATCATCGAGCGTGTCGACCACGACAATCTCGCAGACCAGCCCGCCGCGCAGCAGGCTCAGCCGCGCCAGCGCCTGGTCGGCGGCGGAATCCTCGATGTGCAGTATGCGCAAGGGCTTGTGCGGTGGTCTGGCATCCCCGGGGGCGCTATCATGAGATACATTTTGGAACATAAATGCAAATGGTCGTGTACACCAAGGGATGCGCGGCATTCCCGTGAACGATTGACAAGGGTTGGCCGTGCTGCAAGGCACGGCGCACGTTGGGCTGAAACGCTGGTGGTGGAGTAACAATGCAGTCAATGCACAAGCCTTCGGGCGAGCCTGCCGTCCCCATGCCCGTCATGGTGGCCGCAGACCTGCAGGATGCCTTGCTGGTGGCGATGCGCGATCTGCAGCGCCTGGAAGGCCTTCTCAATCACGCAACGCAGAACCTGCTGGACCGTTTCGACGAGACCCATGGCCAGCTGGCCGGCGAGGCGCTAGCCGCCTTGCCCCAGCTCGATGCCGCCCGGTCCACGTTGAGGCTGGCGGTGACCGAGTTGCAGTTTCACGACATGTCCTCCCAACTGATCGCCCATATTACGAAGATTTTGCAAGGCTGCGCGTTCCAGTTGGCCGCAGCCACCATGGGTGTGGACGAGGGAGAGGACGATTCCCTGGGCCTGCCGGCGATACCCGACCGGCCCAATCCCGTCACGCAAAGCGAGATGGATGCTGGCTCGGTCGAACTGTTCTGACCGCTGACCATGCACCCATCCACCTTTTATTGCCCGTCTGTTGGAGCTATACATGCGATCGATTCTGGCTGTTGATGATTCCCCCTCGATGCGAAAGATGGTGGCGTTCACCCTCGCAGGAGCGGGATTTCGCGTCGTGGAGGCCGTGGACGGCGTGGATGCGCTCGAAAAGGCCCAGCTCGAACAAGTCGATCTGGTGCTGGCCGACCAGAACATGCCGCGCCTCGATGGCATCGGCCTGACGCGCAAGCTGCGCGAAAACCCGAAGTTCCAGAACACGCCCATTCTCATTCTCACCACCGAATCCAGCGACCAGATGAAGCAGGCCGGACGCGCTGCGGGCGCCACGGGCTGGCTGGTCAAGCCCTTCGATCCGAACCGTTTGATCGAAGTCATTCAGAAAGTAATGCGTTGAGCCGATAAGTACGGGCAACAGGAAACAGCAGGACCAAAGATGGCGGATCTACACCAGGATGGGGCAGGAGCGGGCGCAGACTTCGACCTGAGCCAGTTCTATCAAATCTTCTTCGAAGAAGCGGCCGAGAACCTCGACCAGATGGAGCAGATGCTGCTGAATCTGGATCTGTCGGCGGCCAACGACGAGGAGCTCAACGGCATTTTCCGTTGCGCGCACTCGATCAAGGGCGGCGCGGCCACCTTCGGCTTTGCCGATGTGACCGAGCTGACGCACCGCATGGAGTCGCTGCTCGACCGGCTGCGCCGGCACGAGATCACACCGATTCCGGAAATGGTCGACGTGCTGCTGGAGTCGGCCGATGCCAGCCGCAGCCTGCTGGCACGCCACCAGGCCGGCAACGAGGGCGAGGCCCTGTCCACCACGGATCTGGTGGCGCGCATCGAGATGCTGGCAGAAGGCCGCAGTGCCGTGCCTGCAACAGCCGCCCCGGCCGCTGCACCGGCGCCGGCGCCTGCTACCGTGGCAGCGCCGGTCGAGGCGCCCGCGCCTGCCGCGCCCGTATCGGGCGGCGCCGTCGGAACGGCACCCGCCAGTGGCGGCCGTTCGCTGCACATCCTGATCGGTCCGCTGGAGCGTCTGGAGATGGCCGAGGCCATCAAGGAACTGTTCCGCGACATTCCCGGCCTGGGCCGCATCGAGGACCTGGCCTGCGATCAGCCGCAAAGCCGCCTCTTTGCCGTGCAGACCTCGTCCACCGACGACGACCTGCTCGATCTGTTCGCCTTCCACGTGGCCAAGGAGCAGGTTCGCATCACGGCAGCCGATGAGGCGGCCGGGGCCGCTCCTGCAACCGAAGCGGTGCAGGTGGCCGAAGCCCCCGTCGCCGAAGAGCATGCCGCGCACGATCCCGACGCCGCCCTGGCCTCGGTCGCCATTCCGCCCGCCGAAGAGGCCTACGGCTTCTTCAACGGCGCACCCGGCATGCCCCAGGCCGACGGCGCGCTGGCCATCCAGCCGGCCGGTGCCGCGGCCAAGCCCGCTGCCAAGACGGCTGCCCAGGCGCAGCAGGCGCAGATGGAGTCGACCAGCATCCGTGTGTCGGTGGCCAAGGTCGATCAGCTCATCAACCTGGTAGGCGAGCTGGTCATCACCCAGGCCATGCTGGCGCAAAACAGCCACGGGCTGGATGCATCGGCCTACCAGCAACTGCTGGCAGGCCTGGCCGATCTGGACCGCAATACGCGCGATCTGCAGGAATCGGTGATGTCCATCCGCATGATTCCCATGTCCACCGTGTTCAGCCGCTTCCCGCGCATGCTGCGCGACCTGGCCGGCAAGCTGGGCAAGAAGATCGACCTGATCACGCTGGGCGAAGCCACCGAACTGGACAAGGGTCTGGTCGAGAAGATCACCGACCCGCTGACCCATCTGGTGCGCAACAGCGTGGACCACGGCATCGAAATGCCCGAGGAGCGCCTGGCCGCTGGCAAGTCCGAGCATGGCACGCTGACGCTGGCAGCCTCCCATCAGGGCGGCTCCATCGTCATCGAGGTGCGCGACGACGGCCGCGGCATGAACCGCGAGAAGATTCTCAAGAAGGCCCGCGAGCGCGGCATGGATGTCTCGGACAGCATGCCCGATCAGGATGTCTGGCAGCTGATCTTCGCGCCGGGCTTCTCCACGGCCGATGTGGTGACCGACGTGTCCGGGCGCGGCGTGGGCATGGACGTGGTCAAGCGCAACATCGCGGCGCTGGGCGGCTCGGTGGAGATCGAGTCCAACCAGGGCAAGGGCATGCGCGTGGCCGTTCGCCTGCCGCTGACCCTGGCCATCATGGACGGCATGTCGGTGGGCGTCAGCGACGAGGTCTACATCCTGCCGCTGTCCTCGGTGGTCGAGTCCTTCCTGGTCAAGGAAGAGGACGTCAACACCGTGGCCAACGGCACGCAACTGGTCAAGGTGCGCGACGAGTACATGCCCGTGTTCGCGCTGGAAAAGACCTTCCGTGTGCCGCGCAGCGACACCAGCCAGTCCAGCAACATCATGGTGGTGGTCGAGTCCGACGGCAGCCGCGTGGCCCTGCTGGTCGACGAGCTGCTGGGCCAGCACCAGGTGGTGGTCAAGAACCTGGAATCGAACTATCGCAAGGTGCCCAACGTTTCGGGCGCCACCATCCTGGGCGATGGCACGGTGGCGCTGATTCTGGACACGGGTGCGCTGGTGCGCCGCGCGCGCCACTGAATGGGACAGGGATACCTGACGACAAACGACGGAGCCGCAGGCAGAGCCTGCGCGCCGCCAAAAACCATGGCTTTCGCCACCACGGCGCGGGCCCGACAGTTGAGGAGCTGAGCAATGAGCGTGATCGCTAAGACTGCAGGCGTCGCCACCGGCGCGCGCGAGTACCTGACCTTCCGCCTGGACCAGGAGGAATACGGCATCGACATTCTGAAGGTGCAGGAAATCCGCGGCTACGAGCCGCCCACGCGCATCGCCAATGCGCCGGAGTTCATCAAGGGCGTGGTGAATCTGCGCGGCACCATCGTGCCCATCGTGGACATGCGCCTGAAGTTCAACTGCTCCCAGGTCGAATACAACAGCTTCACCGTCGTCATCATCCTGAACCTGCGCAACCGCGTGGTGGGCATCGTGGTGGACTCGGTCAGCGACGTGATGGAGCTGGCTCCCGAAGCCGTGCGCCCCGCGCCGGACATCGAAAGCGCCATCGACAGCGGCTGCATCCTGGGCCTGGGTTCGGTGGGCGAGCGCATGCTCATCCTGCTGGACATCGAAAAGCTCATGAACAACGTGGATATGGGCCTGGTCGCTTCGGCCGACTGAGACCCGTTCTTGCACTGAGCGCCCTCATGCGATCCGGTTCTTCCAATGCGGCACTGGCCGCGCGCCCCGTCGCTGACGACGGGGCAGCCAACGGGCCCCTGGCCCAGGGGCGCGAATTCGAATGGTCGTCGCGGGACTTCGCCCGCGTGCAGGCGCTGATCTACCAGCGTGCCGGCATCAGCCTGCACGATGGCAAGCACGCCATGGTCTACAGCCGCCTGTCGCGGCGCCTGCGCGAGACGGGCTACGACAGCTTTGCTACCTACCTGGACTGGCTGGAGTCCCAGTCCGATGGCGTGGAGTGGCAGGAGTTCGTGAACGCGCTGACCACCAATCTCACCGCGTTCTTTCGCGAGCAGCACCATTTCGAGATCTTTGCCCAGCATCTGCGCAGCAAGCCGGCCGGCACGGCCTGGAAGGTCTGGTGCAACGCGGCCTCGACCGGGGAAGAGCCTTACTCCATCGTCATGACGGCCCTGGAAGTGCTGGGCGCCACGCCCAGCTTCCAGTTGCAGGCCAGCGACATCGACTCGCGTGTGCTGGACACGGCGTCGGCCGGTGTCTATCGCGCCGAAAGCATCAAGGGCATGAGCGCCGAGCGCCTGCACCGCTTCTTCCTGCGGGGCAAGGCCGGCAATGCGGGCCTGGTGCGCGTCAAGCCCGAGCTGCGCCGCCTGGTGGAGTTTCTCAACGTCAATCTGATCCGTGACGATTGGCCGTTCCGCGATCCCTTCGACGTGGTCTTCTGCCGCAACGTGATGATCTACTTCGATGCGGCCACGCAGCGCCGCGTGCTGGAGCGCATCCACCGCGTCATGAAGCCCGGGGGCCTGCTGTTCGTCGGACATGCCGAGAACTTCAGCGACTCGCGCGATCTGTTCACGCTCAAGGGGAAGACGGTCTATGAGCGCCGCTGACGCAGGTCCTGCCGCACACAAGGGGGTCTTCCCATGATCGGAGACCGCTCCGCCTTCGCTCCGCCCCCGCCGCCTTCGGAGCGCCGCCGCACGCCGCGCATCAACAGCTATACCGCTGCGGACTACCCGGCGCCGGGCGACCCGGTGCCGCGCTCCTCGCTGGAGCAGCTCAAGCGCCAGCAGCGCTACCCCGGCGAGGCGTCGTTCTTCTACTACGACCCGCATTTCCAGCACAACGCCGTCAAGGTGCTGCCGGGCGAATACTTCGTCTCCAACGAGGACGTGATCCTGGTCACCGTGCTGGGCTCGTGCATCTCGGCCTGCATCTGGGACCGCACCATGCGCGTGGGCGGCATGAACCATTTCATGCTGCCCGACGGCGACTCCGCTGATGCGTCGGGCCGCTACGGCTCGTACGCCATGGAATTGCTGATCAACGAAATGCTCAAGCTCGGCGCACGGCGCGAGTCTTTGCAGGCCAAGATCTTCGGCGGCGGGCAGGTGATGCACAACTTCACCACCATGAACGTGGGCGAACGCAATACCGCCTTCGTCACGCAGTACCTGCAGACCGAACGCATCCCCATCGTCTCGGAGGATGTGCTGGACATCTACCCGCGCAAGGTGGTGTTCTTCCCCGCCAGCGGCAAGGCCATGGTCAAGCGCCTGGCACATGCCCATCCGGAGGAGCTGGTACAGCAGGAATTCACGCGCGGCAATGCAGCCGTCGTGGCACGCAATACGGCAGGCGGCTCGGTCGACCTGTTTTGAGGAAGGTTCAAAGGAATGGACAGGAAAATCAGGGTGATCGTGGTGGACGACTCTGCGCTGGTGCGCAGTCTGCTGTCCGAGATCATCAATCGCCAGCACGACATGGAATGCATCGGCTCGGCCAACGATCCGCTGATCGCACGCGAGATGATCCGCGAGATGAATCCCGACGTGATCACGCTCGATGTGGAAATGCCCCGCATGGATGGCATCGACTTCCTGGGCCGGCTCATGCGGCTGCGCCCCATGCCGGTGGTCATGATCTCCACGCTGACCGAGCGCGGCGCCGAGGTCACCATGCGCGCGCTGGAGCTGGGCGCCATCGACTTCGTGGCCAAGCCGCGCGTGGGCGTGTCCAACGGCCTGCAGGAGCTGGCCGCGCAGATCGTGGACAAGATCCGCGTTGCTGCCGTGGCCCAGGTCCGGCGCCTGCCGGTCGCTCCGCGCAGTGCGGCTCCCGCCACCGGCAGCGCGGTGGCGCCGGTCTCCGCCTCGGCTGGCATGAGCGCGCCGCGCCAGGCTGCACCGGCGTCGCTGCTGGGGCGGCTGTCCACGGAAAAGCTGATTGCCATCGGTGCCTCCACCGGCGGCACGGAGGCCATCCGTGAAGTGCTCACCCATCTGCCGGCCGACTGCCCGGCCATCGTCATCACCCAGCACATGCCGCCGGGCTTCACCACCAGCTTCGCGGCCCGACTCAACAGCCTGTGCCAGATGACCGTGAAGGAAGCACAGCAGGGCGAGCGGCTGCTGCCCGGCCACGCCTACATCGCACCGGGCGGCAAGCATTTCTCCGTGCAGCGCAGCGGTGCCAACTATGTCGCCGTGGTGGATGACAGCCCGCCCGTGAATCGCCACAAGCCTTCGGTCGAGGTGCTTTTCAAGTCGGTGGCGGCCTGTGCGGGCCGCAACGCCTACGGCATCATGCTCACCGGCATGGGTGCCGATGGCGCGGTCGCCATGCGTGAAATGCGCGATGCGGGCAGCTACAACTTCGTGCAGGACGAAGCCAGCTGCATCGTCTTCGGCATGCCGCGCGAGGCCATCGCCCATGGTGCGGCCGACGAGGTGCTGCCCCTCAACCAGATCGCCTCCGCCTTGCTGGGCAAGCTGCGCATAGGTTCGGACCAGGTTCACCACCGCATTTGAGTGCAACGGCCGGTCCTGGCGGCACCCATGAAAAAAGAGCGCCATGCGCTCTTTTTTTTCGTCCGAAGAAAGCTCACTCCGACAGTGCGCTCCAGCGCTCCAGCGCCTCCATCAGCTGCTCATCGATCTCGCCATCGCGCTGATGCAACTGAACGGCGCGGGAATTGTCGCTGGCATACAGCGAACCATCGGCCAAGGCTTCCCGAATGGACTTCTGCTCTGCCTCCAGCGCTGCAATGCTTTCGGGCAACTGATCGAGCTCACGCTGCTCCTTGTAGCTGAGCTTGCGCTTGGGCTTGCCGTCGCTGCGTGCCGCAACGGGCTTGGCCTCTTCCTTGGATGGCTTGGGCTGCGCGGCCTCGGCCAGATCGCGGCTGCGGCGGGACTGATCCAGCCAGTCCTGCACGCCGCCTTCATATTCGCGCCATTGGCCCGGGCCTTCCCAGGCAATGGTGCTGGTGACCACGTTGTCCAGGAAACTGCGGTCATGGCTGACCAGAAAAACGGTGCCGTCGTAGTTCTGCAGCAGGTCTTCCAGCATTTCCAGCGTCTCGATATCGAGATCGTTGGTCGGCTCGTCCAGCACCAGCACATTCGCGGGCCGGGCAAACAGCCGGGCCAGCAACAGGCGGTTGCGCTCCCCGCCAGACAGCGAGCGAACGGGGGAATGGGCGCGCGCCGGAGAGAACAGGAAATCCGACAGATAGCTCTTCACGTGCTTCTTCTGGCTGCCGATCTCGATCCACTCGCTGCCGGGGCTGATGAAGTCCTCCAGCGTGGCATCCATGTCGATCTGGTGACGCATCTGGTCGAAGTACGCCACCTGCAGATTCGCCCCCAGCCGCACCTGGCCGCTGTCAGGTGCCAGTTCGCCCAGAATCATCTTGAGCAGCGTCGTCTTGCCTGCGCCGTTGGGTCCGATCAGGCCCACCTTGTCTCCGCGCAAAATGGTGGCGGTGAAGTGGGAGACGATGTTCTTGTCGCCAAAGGACTTGGCCACATCCGTCAGCTCGGCCACGATCTTGCCCTGGTAGCCGTCGCCTCGGCCCGACGCAATGTCCATCTTCACGCCACCCAGCACCTCACGGCGGGCAGCGCGGTTGGCCCGCAACTGCTCAAGCCGGCCGATGCGGCTCTGGCTGCGCGTGCGGCGGGCTTCCACGCCCTTGCGGATCCAGACCTCTTCCTGGGCCAGCAGCTTGTCGGCCTTGGCATTGATCACGGCCTCCTGGGCCAGCTGATCCTCCTTGGTCTGCTGGTACTGGACGAAATTGCCGGGATACGAGCGCAGCGTTCCACGATCCAGCTCCACGATGCGTGTGGAAACCCGATCCAGGAAGGATCGATCGTGCGTAATGGTCACCACGCTGCCCTTGAAGTTCAGCAGCAACTCTTCCAGCCACTCGATGGCGTCAAGATCCAGGTGGTTGGTCGGCTCATCCAGCAGCAGTACATCGGGTCTCGCCACCAGGGCCTGGGCCAGTGCCACGCGCTTCTTCATCCCGCCGGACAGGGTGCCCACCACGGCTTCGGGATCGAGGTGCAGCCGCTGCAGAGTCTCCTCCACGCGCTGCTCCCAGTTCCAGGCGTCATAGGCCTCGATCTGGGACTGCAGCGCATCGAGATCCTCGCCCTCGGCGCCAGCCAGGTAGCGGTCGCGCACGGCAATCACCTCGGCTATGCCGGCGGATGCCGACTCGAAGATTGTCTGCTCGGGCACAAGCACCGGCTCCTGCGCCACATAAGTAATGCGGATACCGGACTGCGTCTGGACCTGGCCGTCATCGGCCTTGGCCAGTCCGCCAAGAATCTTCAACAAAGAGGACTTCCCTGCGCCGTTTCGACCGATCAGGCCCACACGTTCGCCGCTCTCCAGGGAAAACTGGGCGTGGTCGAGAAGCGCCACATGCCCGAACGCCAGTTGGGCGTCTAACAAAGTAATCAATGCCATCGTGCGCGCATTATCTATGCGGGCCCGATTCCTGGCACAGGCGGCAAGGCCTCACGCCCGTAGCCTGCCCGCTAGGGCAGGCTACGGGCCGATGGCGAAGGGCGTGGTCTCGGTTGCTTTGGCAACTTGAAGGGAAGTTCACGAATTTCACGCCATCGGTAAAAACCCATGCTATAGTTCGATCCCTCGTCGCCACACTGCCTTGCAGACAGCGATGAGTCAGAAAAGTCTTGTAGACAGCACGAAAAAACGTGCTACAATGCAAGGCTCTGCTGAAGAGAGAGCGATGCAGATCGCTGGTGTTGAAAAAATCGAAGAAATTTGATTGCAACG
>NZ_JCABYI010000014.1:0-4338 GCF_059499305.1 Delftia sp. | reverse complement strand
GCGAACTCGAATACCTGGGCCGTGCCGACCAGCAGGTCAAGATCCGGGGCTTCCGTATCGAGCTGGGCGAGGTGCAGTCGCAGCTGCTGGCCCAGCCCGAGGTGCGCGAGGCCGTGGTTTTGGCCAAGGAGGGCGCAAGGCTGATCGCCTATGTCTCCCTGCGTGACGCGGTGGAGGAAAGCCAGATCAAGCAGCGCCTGGGCCATGCGCTGCCCGACTACATGGTGCCCTCGGCCATCGTCGTGCTCGATGCCCTGCCGCTGACTGCCAACGGCAAGGTGGACCGCAAGGCGCTGCCCGAGCCGGAGATGGTCAGCGCCCAGCAATACGAGGCACCACAGGGCGAGTTGGAAGAAACGCTGGCGCAGATCTGGGCGGACGTGCTGGGCGTGGATCGCGTGGGCCGGCAGGACGGCTTCTTTGAACTGGGCGGGCATTCGCTGCTCGCCCTGGGCCTGCTGGAGCGCGTGCGCGCCCAGGGCCTGCGCGTGCAGGTGCGCACGCTGTTCCAGCACCCGAGGCTGGCGGAGTTTGCGCAGGCGGTACTGGAGGAACAGCAGGAGCCGCAGGGTGAGCAAGGGGAGGAGGTGGCCGGCGAGATCGACGTGCCACCCAACGGCATCCCCGAAGGCTGCACGGCGATCACGCCGGACATGCTGACCCTGGTGGCGCTGGATGAAGATGAGATTGCTCGCATTGCCGCGGCGGTGCCGGGAGGCGCGGCCAACATCCAGGACATCTACCCGCTGGCGCCGCTGCAGGAGGGAATTCTGTTCCACCACCTGCTGCAGTCCGAGGGCGATGCCTATGTCACCTCGCACACGCTGAGCTTCGACTCGCGCGAGCGGCTGCAGCGGTTTGCCGAGAGCTTTGATCAGGTGGTCGCGCGGCATGACATCCTGCGCACGGCCGTGTTCTGGGAGGGCCTGGCGACGCCCGTGCAGGTCGTCTGCCGGCAGGCCCGCCTGCCGCTGTCCTGGCTGGAGGAGGGAGGCACGGCGGCATCATCGCAGGACGCGCTGGCCCGGCTGGCCGCCTGCGCCCAGGGCTACCGCATCGACCTGCGCAAGGCGCCGCTGATCCACCTGGTGGCCGCGCACGACGCGCCGGGCCAGCGCTGGCTGCTGCAGATCCTGGCCCACCACATGGTGGACGACAACACCACGCTCAAGCAGGTGATCGGTGAGATCGCGCTGATCCAGCAGGGCCGCTCCAGCGCGCTGCCCCGGCCGCTGCCGTTCCGCCAGTTCGTGGCCCAGGCGCGCTCGGGCGAGGGCACGGCCGGGCATGAGGCGTTTTTCCGCGCCATGCTGGGCGATGTGCAGGAGCCCACGGCGCCTTTCGGGCTGCTGGACGTCCAGGGCGACGGAGCGCGCACGAACGAGGTGCGGCAGGTGCTTGACGGCGGCCTTGCCGCCCGGTTGCGGCAGCAGTCCCGGCGCCACGGCGTCAGCGCCGCCGCGCTGTTCCACCTGGCCTGGGCCCTGGTGCTGGCCAGGACCAGCGGCAGGGACGACGTGGTGTTCGGCACCGTGCTGTTTGGCCGCATGCAGGCCCAGCAGGGCGCGGCCCGCGCGCTGGGCATGTTCATCAATACGCTGCCGCTGCGCGTTCGCCTGGCCGGTCGTGGCGTGGCCCAGGCCCTGCGCCAGACCCAGTCCGCGCTGACGGACCTGCTGCAGCACGAGCACGCCAGCCTGTCGATGGCCCAGTCCTGCAGCGGCCTGGCCGGCGGGGCGCCGCTGTTCACGGCCCTGCTCAACTACCGGCACACGGCGCTGCAGGACGCGGACGCTGGCGATGCCTGGAGCGGCGTGCAGATACTGCAAAGCCACGAGCGCACCAACTTCCCGTTCGGCCTGTCGGTCAACGACACGGGCGAGGGCTTCACGCTGATCGCGCATGTGATCGATGCAGTGAATGCCCACAGCATGTGCGGCTACATGCACCAGGCCCTGGACGGCCTGGCAGATGCCCTGGCGCGCGACCCCGGCCAGCCCGTGACCGCGATTGCGGTGCTGCCCGCGCATGAACGGGACAGGCTGCTGCAGTGGAGCCTCAATGGCAAGTCCCATCCCCAGGCCCTGCCCGTGCACCGGGAATTCGAGGCCCGCGTGCGGGAGCAGCCCGATGCCGTCTGCCTGGTCCATGGCGACGAGGCGCTGACCTCGGCCCGGCTCAACGCCCGTGCCAACCGGCTGGCCCACCGGCTGATGGCCCTGGGCGTGGGGCCGGACGTGCGCGTGGGCGTTGCGCTGGAGCGCTCGGTGGACATGGTGGCCGGGCTGCTGGCGGTGCTCAAGGCCGGCGGCGCCTACGTGCCGCTGGACATGGAGTACCCGGTGGACCGCCTGGCCTACATTGCCCAGGACAGCGGCATTGCCCTGCTGCTGACCGAGCGCAAGGCACGCCAGCGCCTGCCGTTCGCGCAGGCGCTGAACGTGGTCGAGCTCGACGGCCTGGACCTGGACGCGGGGCCTGACCACAATCCCGGCGTGGCGGTCCATGGCGACCATCTGGCCTATGTGATCTACACCTCGGGCTCCACCGGCCGGCCCAAGGGGGCGGCCAACCGGCATGCCGCGCTGTCCAATTGCATGGCCTGGATGCAGGACCACTACCGGCTCACGCGGGCCGACGCGGTGCTGCACAAGGCGGCCTTCGGCTTCGATGTCTCGGCCTGGGAAATCTTCTGGCCGCTGACGGCGGGCGTGCGCCTGGTGGTGGCCCGGCCCGGCGACCACCGCGATCCCGAGCGCATCGTCGCGCTGATCCGCCGCCACCAGATCACCACGCTGAACTTCGTGCCAGCCATGCTGCAGGCGTTTCTGGCCCATGAAGGCATCGAGGAGGAGACCCGCCTGCGCTATGTGATCTGCGGCGGCGAGGCCATGCCGGCCGAGACACAGCGCGAGGCCCTGCGCCGCCTGCACGGCGTCAGCCTGCAAAACCTCTATGGCCCCACCGAGGCCGCCATCCACGTGACGCACTGGACCTGCCGCGACGATGGCCGCAGCCCGGTCCCCATCGGCCGCCCCGTCAGCGCGACCAAGGCCCTGGTGCTGGGCCAGGATCTGGGACTGGTTCCCGCAGGCGTGGCCGGCGAACTCTATCTGGGCGGGCAGGCGCTGGCGCAGGGCTACCTGGGCCGGCCCGGCCTGAGCGCCGAGCGCTTCGTCGCCGACCCGTTCGACCAGGGCGGCGGCCGCCTGTACCGCACGGGCGACCTGGTGCGCTGGAACGACGAAGGCCAGCTGGAGTACCTGGGGCGCCTGGACCACCAGGTGAAGATCCGGGGCTTTCGCATCGAGCTGGGCGAGATCGAGGCCCGGCTGCTGGCCCAGCCCCAGGTGCGGGAGTCCGTGGTCGTGGCCCGCAAGGGCCCGGCGGGCATGCACCTGGCGGCCTATGTCTCGGCGCATGAAGGGCTGCAGGTCACGGCGGCCGAACTGCGCGAGCGCCTGGCCCTTGAACTGCCGGACTACATGGTGCCGGCCGCCATCATGGTGCTGGACCGCCTTCCCCTGAATGCCAATGGCAAGGTGGACAGGGCCGCCTTGCCCGAGCCTGAACTGCTGGCCAGCTTGTACTACGAGGCGCCCGTGGGCGATGGCGAGCAGCGTCTGGCCGCACTCTGGAGCGAGGTGCTGGGCGTGGAGCGCGTGGGGCGCCAGGACCATTTCTTTGAGCTGGGCGGGCACTCGCTGCTGGCCCTGAAGCTGCTGGAGCGCATGCGCGCCCAGGGCTGGGTGACGCAGGTGCGCACGCTGTTCCAGCACCCCCGGCTGGCGGATCTGGCACTGGCGCTGCGCCGCGAGCAGGGCCTGCCCCGGCATGAGGTGCAGGTGCCGCCCAACGGCATCCCCGAAGGCTGCACGGCCATCACGCCCGACATGCTGACGCTGGTGGCGATGGACGCACAGGAGATCGCGCGGGTCGAGGCCGCCGTGCCCGGTGGCGCGGCCAACATCCAGGACATCTATCCGCTGGCGCCGCTGCAGGAAGGCATTCTGTTCCACCACACCCTGCACCAGCAGGGCGACGCCTATGCCACGCCCACGCTGCTGGGCTTCGACACGCGGGAGCGTTTGCTGGGCTTTGTGCAACGGCTCAACCAGGTCATCGCACGCCACGACATCCTGCGCACGGCCGTGCTGTGGGAGGGGTTGGCCGAGCCCGTGCAGGTGGTCTGCCGGCAGGCGCAGGTGCTGGTCGATTGGCTGGAGCCTGGTGAAAGCGAGGGCGAGGGCGAAGGCGATGTAGCCGCCGCGCTTCAGCAGCGCCTGGACCCGCGCGTGCAGCGCATCGATGTGCGCCGCGCGCCCATGATCCGCGCCG
>NZ_JCABYI010000013.1:0-88402 GCF_059499305.1 Delftia sp. | reverse complement strand
TGGTGGTGAAGGGAAAGCGGGCCAGATCGGACAGCGTGCGCAGGTCGGACGGATGCACGCCCTTCTCATCGAAGGCGCGGCGGTAGTGCGGCACGTTGTCGTAGGCATGCTGCAGCGACCAGCGCAGGCGCTGCAGCTGCAGCGAGGCGATCTCGTCGCGGCTGGCAGTTTCGATGGGGTCGAGTTCGCCGGGGGCGGGGCGCAGGTCTTTGTTCATCGGGGTTCTGGCGTCGTGAGGCAAGGGGTTCAGAATAATTGACCGACCGGACGGTAGGATTATAAGATGCAGCTTTCTTGAGCAACAAGGCTTGTTGTCCGGTACTAACCCTGATAGCGACGCCACATTCCAACCCAGGAGACATCCCATGCCCGCCCACGCCCTCTACGAACGCCACCGCCCCCTGCTCGACGACGCGCTGCAGGCCCTGTCCCGCCGGGGCCACTGGTCGCCCTTTCCCGAAGCGCCTTCGCCCAAGGTGTATGGCGAGACCGCCCAGGCCCAGGGCCACGCCGCCGTGCAGGCGCTGTTCGGCAAGGACTATCCGCTGCGCCAGCCCGGTGAACGCGCCCGCGTGGCCACCGAGCAATCGCCCTATGGCGTGGCCCTGGACATCCGCTACCCCGAGTGCGATGCCCAGGCGCTGGTGGATGCCGCCCAGGCGGCCGAGCCCGCATGGCAGGCGCTCGGACCCCAGGGCCGCACCGGCGTGCTGCTGGAGGCGCTGACGCGCATCCACCAGCGCAGCTTCGAGATCGCGCATGCCGTGATGCTGACCACGGGCCAGGGCGCGATGATGGCCTTCCAGGCCGGCGGCCCCCATGCCCAGGACCGCGCCCTGGAAGCCATTGCCGTGGCCTGGAAGGCCATGGCCGACGTGCCTGCCGAGGCCGTCTGGGAAAAGCCCCAGGGCAAGCATGCGCCCGCGGTGCTGCACAAGCGCTTCGAGATCGTGGGGCGTGGCGTGGCCCTGGTCATCGGCTGCGCCACCTTCCCGACCTGGAACACCTACCCGGGCCTGTTCGCCGCGCTGGCCACGGGCAACCCCGTGATCGTCAAGCCCCACCCCAACGCCGTGCTGCCGGCCGCGCTCACCGTGAGCGTGCTGCGCGATGTGCTGACCGAGCAGGGCCTGGACCCCAACCTCGTGACCCTGGCCGTGAGCGACAAGCCCGAATTGACCCAGGCCCTGGCCACGCACGCGGCCGTGGCCTCCATCGACTTCACGGGCGGCAATGCCTTCGGCCAGTGGCTGCAGTCCAACGCGCCGCAGGCACGCCTGTATGCCGAGATGGCCGGCGTGAACCTGGTGGTGATCGAGTCCACCGATGCCTACGCAGGCATGCTGCGCAATCTGGCCCTGTCACTGTCGCTGTACAGCGGCCAGATGTGCACCACCACGCAGAACCTGCTGATTCCGGCCGGCGGCATAGAGACTGACCAGGGCCACAAGAGCTTCGAGCAGGTCGGCGCCGATCTGGCCGCCGCCATCGACCAGTTGCTGACCGATCCCAAGGTGGCCTTCACCGTGCTGGGCGCCATAGGCTCTGCGCAGACCGTGGAGCGCGTGGAACAGGCGGCCACCGTGGGCCGCGCCGTGCGCGCCTCGCAAAAGCTCACCCATCCCGAGTACCCGCAGGCCGAGGTGCGCACGCCCGCGCTGCGCGCACTGGACGTGGCGGACGCCGCCATCTACGAGCGCGAATGCTTCGGCCCGGTCTCCTACCTGGTGGCCGTGCCCTCGGCCCAGGCCGCGCGCGAGCTGGCCGAGCGCAGCGTGCGCGCGCATGGCGCGATGACGCTGGGCCTGTACTCCACGGATGCGGCCTTCGTCGATGCCGTGGCGGCCTCGGCGCTGCGCTCGCGCGTGGCCCTGTCCATCAACCTCACGCAGGGCGTGATGGTCAACCAGTCGGCCGGTTTTTCCGACTTCCATGCCACGGGCGGCAATCCCGCGGCCAATGCCAGCTACACCACGCTGGCCTTCGTGGCCGACCGCTTCGTGGTCGTGCAGCGCAGGTGGTGATGGACCGGGCCGAGCCTAGGCCTGGCGGGCCTTGCGCGGCTTCTTGGCGTCCGGCACGCTGACCGCGCGCACGCCGCCGAAGAACAGCTGGGACACCATGGTGCCAATGGCGTCATGGTCCAGCGTGCCGCCCGGCTTGAGCCAGGTGAAGGTCCAGTTGATCATGCCGAACAGCAGCATGGCCAGGGGCTTGCCCAGGGCGCTGTCGGCGGGCTCGCCGCGCACCTGGGCAATGGTCTGCGCAAAGGCCGCGACCACGCGGCGCTCCACGTCCAGGATGCGCTGCTGGTCTTCCTCGCGCAGGAAGCGCACGTCCTCGGTCAGCACGCGGTGGGCATTCTGGGCCTGGGCGTACTCCTGGCCGAAGCCGCGGATCAGCGCATGCAGGCGCTGCTCGGGATCGGCATGGGCCTGCAGGGTGTCGTTGACCAGGGCTTCGAGGCGCAGCACATGCTCTTCGGCAATGCGCACGGCCAGGTCGTGCTTGTCGAGCACATAGTGGTAGAGCGTGGCCTTGGAGACGCCGCAGGCCGCAGCCACCTCGTTCATGGAGGTGCCCGCATAGCCGCGCTGCGCGAACAGCTGGGCGGCGTGGGAGAGGATCATTTCACGCTGGCCATCGTAGCCAGCAGGGTCACGTACGCGTGCCATGCGGCGGCGTCCTTTCGGTAGGTGTCGTTGCCAGGGTCCGCCCGTGCGGCCCGGGCCGGAATTATGGACGGCGCAGCGGCGCGCGCCCCCGCGATTACCAGTTTTCAGGGATATGCAAAGATGCGGGCTTCGCCCACAGTCGGGCGGCCATCCTGCCCCTTTTTACGCCCGCCGCTGCGCACGCCTTTTCCATGCCCGCCCATCTGCTTGTCCCAGAGTCCACGCTTCCGGCCCCGGTGCTGGTGGTGGAGGACGAGCCGCTGATCCGCCAGCGGCTGCAGTCCGTGCTGGGCCAGCTGGGCTACACGCCCGATGCCCTGCTGTTCGCAGGCTCCCTGGCCCAGGCCCGCGCCTGCCTGGCCGAGCCCGTGGCGCTGGCTCTGGTGGACCTGGGCCTGCCCGACGGCAGCGGCATCGACCTGATCGCCGAGATGCGCAGCGCAGACCCGGCCGTGGGCATCCTGGTGATCTCGGCCTGGAGCACGGAGGACGCCATCCTCGCGGCGCTGCGCGCAGGCGCCACCGGCTATGTGCTCAAGGAGCGCGACGACCTGGAAGTGTCGCTGTCCATCCGCAGCGTGCTGCGCGGCGGCGCCCCCATCGACCCCTTCATCGCGCGCCGCGTGATCGCCGAGCTGCAGGGCGCGGCACCGGCCACGCCGGAGAGCAGCGGCACCGAGTCCACGCTGAGCGCGCGCGAAAGCCAGATCCTGCGCCTGGTGGCCGATGGCCTGACCAACCGCGAGATCGCCGAGCAGCTGCACCTGTCGCGCTACACGGTGGAATGCCACATCAAGCACATCTACCGCAAGCTGGCCGTGTCCTCGCGCACGCGCGCCGTCAACACGGCACGCGTGCGCGGACTGCTGGGCTGACGGCCATGGGCGGGTGGCGCCGGTGGTTCGGCCCGGTGCGGTGCCAGGCCCTGGGCCTCGCCCAGGGCCTGGCGGTTCTCCTGTGCAGTAGCTGCGCCTTGGCCCAGGCCTGCCTGCCGCAGGTCCTGTCCATCCAGTCCGCCAAGGCCGCAGGCCTGGGACCGCCGCCCATCGCCAGTGCGGTACGCGACTGGCACAACGTGACCCTGCCCGACCACTGGCTGGACCGCTGGCCCGGCTACAGCGGCGCCGTCTGGTACCGCATCGACTGGCAGCGCGGCTGCGCTCACGCCGCTGCCACCGCTCCCGCCGCCGCCGATCCCGTGGCGCTGGCCCTGCACTCCATGGTCATGGCCGGCGAGGTCTTCGTGAACGGCGACCTGCTGTGGCGCGACCGGCACCTGGTCGAGCCCCTGTCGCGCAGCTGGAACATGCCGCGCTTTTGGCTGCTGCCCGAATCCGCCCTGCATGCGGGCACCAACAGCGTGTGGATACGCGTGCACGGCCTGGCCGAGCAGACGCCCGGCCTGGGCGAGGTGCGCCTGGGCGAGCCCGAGGCGCTGCGCCGGTGGCACGAGCAGACCTGGTGGAACCAGCGCACGCTGTTTGCCATGAACATCGTGGTCTCGCTGGTGCTGGGCGTGCTGTTCGCCTTTGCCTGGCTGCAGCGGCGCGCCAGCAAGGCCTTTGGCTGGTACGCGCTCAATGCCTTCTGCTGGGCGCTGTTCCTGGCCAATATCCTGGCCACCGAGGCCTGGCCCTTCCCCGACACCCTGGCCGTGGCACGCGGCAATTTGCTGGTCTTTTTGCTGTTCGGCCAGAGCTTTTGCCTGTTCACCTGGCGCTTCGGCAGGCTGCACCTGCCCCGGCTGGAAAAGCTGCTGTGGGCGCTGACGCTGGCCGGCATGGCCGCCGCCATCTTCGCGCCCTGGCCGCTGGTGGACGGCGTGCTGCACATCGGCCTGGTGTACTTCGGCATCTGCGTGGCCGTGTCGCTGCACTTTCCGCTGCACGCCTGGCGCACGCGCGAGCCGGGCCACCTGGTCTATGCGGCCTGCCTGCTGGTCTTCCTGTGCGCGGGCCTGCACGACATGCTGGCGCTCAAGAAGGTGATCGGCCCCGCCACGCCCTGGATGCCCTATACCGCGCCGCTGACCATGCTGGCCCTGTCCATGGTGCTGGGCCGGCAGTTCGTGCTCAGCATGCGCCGCATCGAACAGTTCAACCAGGAGCTGACCGACAGCGTGGCGCGTGCCTGCGACGAGCTCGGCGGCACGCTGGCGCGCGAGCATGCGCTGGCGCTCAGCCACTCGCGGCTGCAGGAACGGATGCAGCTGGCGCACGACCTGCACGACAGCCTGGGCGGCTCCCTGGTGCGCTCCATCGCCATGGTGGAGCAGGCGGGCGGCCCCATGCACAACCGCCAGTTCCTGTCCGTGCTCAAGCTGCTGCGCGACGACCTGCGCCAGATGATCGACAGCGGCACCAGCGTCTCCGTCACCGTGCCGGACACGCCCCAGGCCTGGATCGCGCCGCTGCGCCACCGCTTTGCCAGCCTGTTCGACGCGCTGGACATGCAGTCCGACTGGCAGGTGCCTGCCGCCTGGCCGCAGCCGCCCGGTGCGCTGCAGTGCCTGGCGCTGACGCGCGTGCTGGAGGAAGCGCTGGCCAATGTGATCAAGCACAGCCGCGCCCAGTGCGTGCAGGTGCAGCTGCAGTGGCCCGAGCCGCATTGGCTGATGCTGCGCATCACCGACGACGGCGCAGGCTTTGACGTGGCCGCCGTGCAGCAGGCCGGCATGGGCGTGGGCCTGCGCAGCATGCAGGCGCGCCTGCAGCGCCTGGGCGGCCATCTGGACATGGATTCGGAGCCCGGTGCCACCGTGCTGGCCGCCTGGCTGCCCGTGCCCGGCGATCACCTGCACGACGGCACGGAGCAGGCCACCCTCAGCGCGAAAAGCGCCCTATCCCCGCACTGACGCCGGCCGGGGTCAGCACATCGTCGAAATACTCCAGCGTGAGCTGGTTGCCGTCGAACGTGGCCTTGGACAGGCTGCCCGGCGAATCGCCCTCGGGCACGAAGCTGAAGACCTCGCCATCCCAGTGGCTGAGCAGCATGCGCTGCGAACCCAGGCTGACCTGCAGCCCCCCGCCACCCGTCTGCAGGCTGACCTGGGCCGGTCCGTAGAAGCGGTTGGCGTAGCTGCCCACATAGGCGCCCAGCGGCCGGGGCGGGCGGGGAAAGCTGGGCCGGGTCTTGCCCACCAATTCGCCATGCGGCTGCATGATGGGTGCCAGCCGCTTGGTCCAGATGCTCTCCCAGTCCTGGCGCTGGCGGCCCCATTCGACCTGGTCCAGGAACTGCGAGACCACGATCTCGGGCACGCCGATGGGCATGCCGTTGGTCAGCACCACGATGCCCA
This sequence comes from Delftia sp., assembly GCF_059499305.1. Taxonomy (NCBI): domain Bacteria; kingdom Pseudomonadati; phylum Pseudomonadota; class Betaproteobacteria; order Burkholderiales; family Comamonadaceae; genus Delftia; species Delftia sp. The sequence continues at coordinate 82,429 of NZ_JCABYI010000013.1, read as the reverse complement.
GCTTGAGCTCGGGCATGACGGTGAAGCTGGTCGCGCTGCCCGTGCCGAAGGCGCCCGAGTGGCTGTAGGTGGTGCGCCCCGCCTCGGACACGCCCACGTTGAAGCCGAAGCCGTAGTAGCGGGCGGGCTCGCCGTTGCCGGCCGGCGACTGCAGCATCTGCGGCGACAGCGCCGTGCGCAGGGCCTGCGCATCGACCACCTGGCGGCCCTCGAAGCGGCCCTCGTCCAGCAGCATGGTCATCCAGCGCGCCATGTCGCGCACCGTGGAGCTGACGCCGCCGGCGGCCGACTGCGCATCGGGCCGGCGCACCGGCCCCGTCTGCCACACGCCATTGACGCGCAGGTGGCCGGCCGCGCGGTTGGCGCGCGCCTCGAAATCGGCAAACAGCGAGCTGGTCTGCGTCATGCCCAGCGGGCCGTAGACGGCCTGCTGCGATAGCGCCGCCCAGGACTGGCCCGCGATGGCGGCCACCGCCTCGGCACCCGTGGTCAGGCCGAAGTTGCTGTAGGCGTACTGGGTGCCCACGGGCCGCAGCGGCAGGTAGCGCAGGCGCTCCAGGATCTGGCGCTGGCTGTAGCCCAGCTCCTCCAGCGCATCGCCGGCCTGGCCGGGCAGGCCCGAGCGGTGGGCATACATGTCGCCCACGGTGATGCGCTGGGCAGCGTCGGCATCCTCCAGCGTCCACCAGGGCAGGCCCTGCTGCACGCGCGTGTCCCAGGACACGCGGCGCTGGCCCACCTGCTGCGCCACCACGGTGGCGCCCACGGACTTGGAGACGGAGGCGAGCTGGAACACCGTGTCCGCATCCACGGCCAGCGACGAGCCCAGACGGCGCACGCCCATGCCCTGGGCATAGACCAGGCGCCCTTCATGCACGACCGCCACGGCCACGCCGGGCACGCCCGTGCGCCGCATCTGCGCGCGCACCTGGCCGTCGAGTTGATCGAGCGCACGCTTGACGCGGTCCGTCACGGGCGGATCGATGGGGTCGCCCCAGGACACCTCGCCGTTGCATCCGGCCGTGGCCACGGCGCCCAGGGCCGCTCCCAGAAAATGCCGGCGCGCAAGAATCGATGAAGCCATGGGGTCTCCTGTGGTGCTGTCGTGAAGAACAAAAGGAAAAAGAAAAAGGGGCGGTTGTGCCGCCCCCCGTGACGATAGCAAAACGCGCCGGGCCGCATCCTGCCCGGCATCAATGCCGCGTCAGTGCCGCGTCAGTGCTGCATCAGTGGGGATCCACCGCCGCGATGATGCCGCCGCCCAGGCACACGTCGCCGTCGTAGAGCACGGCCGACTGGCCGGGCGTGACGGCCCATTGCGGCTCGGGAAAATCCAGCCGGAAGCCCTCGGGCGTGGCGCCCGAGATCAGGGCCGGCGAGTCGGGCTGGCGGTAGCGCGTCTTGGAGCCGTAGGCCTTGCCCTCGGCGGGCGCGTGGCCGGCCACCCAGCTGACCTGGTCGGCCAGCAGCGACTGCGACAGCAGCCAGGGGTGGTCATGGCCCTGCACCACGCGCAGCGTGTTGGTGTCCAGCTCCTTGCGCGCCACGAACCAGGGCTCATGGTCGCCGCCGCCGCGCGGCGCGCCCTTTTCCTTGACGCCGCCGATGCCCAGGCCCGAGCGCTGGCCCAGCGTGTAGAACGACAGGCCCACATGCTTGCCCAGCTTGCGGTTGCGGTCGTCGAGGATGTTGCCGGGCTCCTTGCTGATGTAGCGGTTCAGGAAGTCGCGGAACGGCCGCTCTCCGATGAAGCAGATGCCCGTGGAGTCCTTCTTCTTCGCGTTGGGCAGGCCGATCTCCTCGGCAATGCGGCGCACCTCGGTCTTCTTCAGCTCGCCCACGGGGAACATGGCCTTGGACAGCTGGGCCTGGTTGAGGCGGTGCAGAAAGTAGCTCTGGTCCTTGGCCGGGTCCAGTCCCTTGAGCAGCTCGAACAGCTGCGTGCCGGGGTTCTGGCGCACGCGGGCGTAGTGGCCCGTGGCGATCTTCTCGGCGCCCAGGCGCATGGCGTGGTCCAGGAAGGCCTTGAACTTGATCTCGGCATTGCACAGCACATCAGGGTTGGGCGTGCGGCCGGCCTGGTACTCGCGCAGGAACTCGGCGAAGACGCGGTCCTTGTACTCGGAGGCGAAGTTCACATGCTCGATCTCGATGCCGACCACGTCGGCCACGGCGGCGGCATCGACGAAATCGACATTGGACGAGCAGTATTCGCTGTCGTCGTCATCTTCCCAGTTCTTCATGAAGATGCCGACCACTTCATGGCCCTGTTGCTTGAGGAGATGGGCCGTGACAGCGGAGTCCACACCGCCCGACAGGCCCACCACGACGCGGTGTTTAGTCATGGCATCGATTATCCCAGCGCCCTTCAAAGGCTGCGCGCCACGGGCTTTGCAGCCCTGCGCCAGCAGGAATAATGGCCCTCCTGCCCCCTAGGAAACGCCCGCATGCGCTACGACCTGACCGATCTGAAGCTGTTCATGGCCATCGCCCAGGCCGGCAATCTCTCGCGTGCCAGCCAGGCGCGGCACCTGACGCCCTCGGCCGCCAGCCAGCGCCTGCGCAATCTGGAGCAGGCCCTGGGCTGCCAGCTGTTCACGCGCGAGCACAAGGGCATGCGGCTGACCGAGGAAGGCCACGCCATGCTCGAGCATGCGCGCGGCGTGTTCGCCGCCATCGACGGCATGGAGGCCGAGGCCGCCCTGCTGGGCAGCAGCCTGCAGGGCAAGGCAACGCTGGCGGCCAACAGCTCCTCGCTGCACGGCTTCATCGGCCCGCACATCGGCGAGTTCCTGACCGCCTTTCCCGAGGTGAACCTCACCCTGGTGGAGCAGACCAGCGAGACGATTGCCGCCAGCGTGGCCGAGGGCGAGGCCGACCTGGGCGTCTACGCGGGCGAGCCCATGGCGGGCGCCGTGGCCTGCGAGACCTTTGCGCTGGACCGCCTGGTGGTGATCGCCCCGCCCGGCCATCCGCTGGTGCCCCAGCCGGTCGAGAGGCAAGAGGACGGCGAAGGCCCTTCCTGCCGGTTCTTCGACACCCTGTCCCATGCCTTCGTGGGCATGGCGCTGACCAGCAGCAACTACGCCTTTCTGCGCGAGCTGGCCAAGCGCCATGGCCGGCCGCTGCGCTGCCGCATCCACGTGGACGATTTCACCTCCATCGTGCGGCTGGTCTCGCAGGGCGTGGGCCTGGCCATCATTCCGCACAGCATCTACCGCAGGCTCGGCACCGCGCATGCGGTGGCCTGCCTGCCGCTGGAGGAAACCTGGGCACGGCGCCCGCTGCAGCTGGTGCGCTCCAGCGAACGGCCGCTGACGCCCACCGCGCAGCGGCTGCGCAGCTTTCTGAAAGGGCTGGCCGACAAGGCCTAGCCTGGCCCTGCCTGGGTTCAGTGCTGGGCCTGGGCCTTGGCCTGCTTGCGCTCCAGGAAGGCATTCATGTGGTGCTGCGGCTCGCCCGTGTTGAAGGCCGCGCCGAACTCGGCCACGCTGTCGGTGATGGCCGAGTCCACGCCCATGCCCTCCCAGCGGCGCAGCAGGCGCTTTTGCTGGCGCAGCGCCTCGATGCCGATCCCGCCCAGCCCCTCGGCAATCTGCGCGATGCGCGCATCGAGCTGGTCGCCGGGCACGCATTCGTTGAGCAGGCCCCAGCGCTCGGCCTGCAGGGCACCTATGTTCTCGCCCGTGAGCAGCAGCCAGCTGGCGCGCGTGCCGCCGATCTGCGCGGGCATCATGGCCGCGTGGATCACCGAGGGAATGCCGACCTTGACCTCGGGCATGCCCACCACGGCATCATCGGCCGCGATGCGCAGGTCGGCCGCCATGGCCAGCTCCAGCCCGCCGCCCAGCGTATGGCCCTGCAACCGGGCGATCACGGGCACGGGGAAATGCCGCACCGCGTTGCACAGGTCGCGCAGCCCGCTGATGAAGGCGCGTGCCGAGGCGGCGTTGAGCGACGCCATCTCGCGGATGTCGGCCCCCGCCACGAAGGCGCGCGTGCCCGATCCGCGCAGCACCAGGCAGTGCAGATCGGGGCGCTCGGCCAGCTCGGCCAATTGCGCGGTCAGCGCGCGGATCACGGGCGTGCCCAGGATGTTCAGCGGCCCGCCGCCGGTGATGGTGAGCACGGCGGTCTGCGGGGTGGGAAAGGTCACTTGTGCATGCACGGCAGATCTCCTCAAAGTTTCTCGAATCCGATGTCGCGGATCAGCTGGGACCAGGCCCGGTTGGAGCGCTCCACCGTCTGCCTGAACTGCGCAGGCTCCTGGAAGTCCACGACGGCGCCCTGCTGCTCGATGGTCTTGATCAGCTCGGGCTTTTGCAAGGTCTTGCGCATGGCTTCGCTGAGCCTGGCAAGAATGGCGGGATCGAGCCTGGCAGGCGCGCCCAGGCCGTACCAGGACATGTCGTTCATGGGCTTGAGCCCGGCCTCGGCATAGGTGGGCACGCCCGGCAGGGCCGGAAGGCGCACGGGGCTGGACACGGCCAGCGCACGCAGCTGGCCGCCTGCGATCAGCGCGCCCGAGGACGGCATGTTGTCGAACACCACATCGAGCTGCCCCGCCATCAGGTCGTTGAGCGCCGGCCCCAGGCCCTTGTAGGGCACATGGGTGAGGGTGGTGCCCGTGGTGCTGCCGAACAGCGCACCGCTCAGGTGGCTGAGCCCGCCATTGCCCGAGGAGCCGTAGTTGAGCTTGCCCGGCGCGGCGCGCGCCGCGTCGCTGACGTCCTTGGCGCTCTTGTAGGCCGAGCCTGCGCTGACCACCATCACGCCCGGCACGTTGGCGATGTTGGTGATGGGGGTGAAGTCCTTCACCGGGTCATACGCGGGCTTGGCGTAGACGTTGGGGTTCACGGCATGCGAGCTCTCCACCATCATCACCAGGGTGTAGCCGTCGGCCGGCTGCTTGGCCGCATAGGCCGAGCCCGTGCTGCCGCCCGCGCCGGGGCGGTTTTCCACCACCACGGGCTGGCCCAGCGTCTCGCCCAGGTAGCGGGCCGCCACGCGCGCGATCACATCGGTGGCGCCGCCCACCGCATAGGGCACGACCAGGCGTACGGGCCGCTCGGGATAGCTTCCTGCCCCCGCCGCCCCGGCCGCCCCCGCTGCATATGCCAGCGGCATCCCCGCCAGCGCGGCGGCTGCCACGGCGGCCTTCAGTGCTTTCATGCGTTTCGTCATCCTTGTCTCCTTCTTGGCTTGTCGATGTCTAGGGATTCAGAGGTCCTGCGGCGCCGCACCGAGCACGGGCGGCGGCGGCACCTGGGCGCCGCCGCCGCCCGGCACCATGGGGTTGCGCACCAGCCTCAGCGTGCCCAGCTGCGGGTGCTCCACCGTCTGCAGCATCTGGCGGTGCCGGACCTGCGGATGGGCGAAGACCTGCTCCATGGTGTTGATGCAGCCCCAGGGCACCTGGGCGGTGTCCAGCGCATCGGTCAGGGCCTGCAGCGGCCAGCTGCCCAGCGCCGCGCGCAGCAGCGGGCGCAGCTGCGGCATGCCGGTCAGGCGCGCGGCATTGGTGGCAAAGCGCGCGTCCAGGTGCCAGTCCGTGCCCAGCACGGAGCACAGGGCGGCGAACTGCCCGTCATTGCCGATGGCGAGGATGAAATGGCCGTCTTCGCAGGCAAACACCTCGTAGGGCGCGCAATTGGGATGGGCGTTGCCCGTGCGGCGCGGGTTCTCGCCGCTGACCAGGTAGTTGGCCGCCTGGTTGGCATTCATGGCCACGGCCACGTCCAGCAGCGCCAGGTCGATGTGCTGGCCGCGCCCCGTGCGCTGGCGCTGCACCACGGCCGCCAGCACGGCGCTGGTGGCATACATGCCCGTCATCAGGTCCACCACGGCCACGCCCGTGCGCAGCGGGCCCGCTCCCTCCTCGCCATCGGCCACGCCCGTGTAGCCCATGAGGCCGCCCAGCCCCTGGAACACATAGTCGTAGCCGGGCTTGTGCGCAAACGGGCCGCTCTGGCCGAAGCCCGTGATCGACAGGTAGATCAGCCCGGGGTTGATGGCGGCCAGCGCCGCGTAGTCCAGCCCGTGGCGCGCCAGCGCGCCGGCCTTGTAGTTTTCCACCAGCACGTCGGCATCGCGGATCTGGCGCAGCAGCCAGGCATGCGAGGCCGGCTCGGTGAAGTCCAGCGCCACCGACTGCTTGCCGCGGTTGCAGGACAGGAAGTAGGCCGACACGGCCTCGCCATCGGGCGCCTGCACGAAGGGCGGGCCCCAGGCGCGCGTGTCGTCGCCCGTGACGGGACGCTCGATCTTGAGCACCGATGCGCCCAGGTCGGCAAGGTTCTGGGTGCACCAGGGTCCCGCCAGGATGCGGGACAGGTCCACCACGCGCAGGCCGTCGAGGGCGCTGGACAGTCCATGGGTTTGTTGCATGGACTCCATGCTCGCGGCATGGCGCGCGGTGGTCCATCGGTCATTGCTTCACGCAGCGTTCGCGGAAACTGCATGCCCCGCGAAGGGGATGGCTTCCTCCACCGTTTCCCAGATGAACCGGCCCGACGGGCTTTGCTGCTCCTCCACCACATGCGCCACCAGCCCGGCCGCCCGCGAGATGACGGCAAAGCCGCGCATCACGGCCGTGGGCACGCCGATCTCGCCCAGCAGGGCGGCCACGGCCCCCGTGGCATTGATGGTGATGGGCCGGCCCGCTGCGGCGTCCACGGCGGCAGAGAGGATTTCGAGCGCGCGGATTCTGCTGCCCGCCAGCTCGGGTTCGGCGCGGCCCATGTCCAGCAGCTTGTAGGCGCGCGGGTCCACGGGCTTGTGCAGGTGGTGGCCGAAGCCGGGCACGGGGCTTTTCAACGTCTTGTGGTGCCGGGCGATGGCGCGGGCCTCGCCATCAGGATCGGCGGCGGCGGCGATGCGGTCGAGCAGCGCGGCGCAGTTCTCCATGGTGCCCACGAAGGAGCTGCCCACGGCCAGCAGGCCGGCCGAGACGGCGCCCTGCAGGTTCTCGGGCGCGCTCATGTAGATGAGGCGCGTGGCGATGGCGCTGGGCGTGAGGCCATGCTCCATGAGCACGATGAGCACCACATCGGCGATGCGCAGGTCCACGGGGCGCGGCGTGCGGCCCAGGATCTGCATCAGCATCACCTCGGTGAAGGTCTTCTTGCCCATCAGGTCCTCGACCAGGTCGGCATCGCGGTAATGCAGGCTGGTGAGGGTGTGGGTGCACAGGCGGGTGACGGGGGGTTGGGGGGTTGCCATGGCCAGGGTCTCCTTGTGATGGTGTGCGGGATCAGCGGGGTGCCAGCGCAAGCTCGCGCACGGCCGTCTTGAGCAGCTTGCCCACGGGCGAGCGCGGCAGGCTGGCGTGAAAGTGGATGCTCTTGGGTGTCTGCACGGGGCCCAGGCGCTGGCGCACGAAGGCGATCAGTTCGGCCTCGTCCGGCCGCTGGTCGGGGCGCAGTTCGGCGCGCAATTGCACGGCTGCCTGCACGGCCTCGCCCCAATGGTCGTCGGGGATGCCGAAGACCACGCACTCATGCACGGCCGGGTGCTGGCCCAGGGCGTTTTCCACATCCACGGGATAGACGTTGAAGCCGCCCGTGATGACCAGGTCCTTCAGGCGGTCCTTGAGGTGCAGGTAGCCCTGCGCATCGATCAGGCCCCGGTCCCCCGTGTGCAGCCAGCCGTTCACCAGGGTCTCGGCCGTCTTGCCGGGCAGGCGCCAGTAGCCGCTCATCAGCAGATCGCCGCGCGCCACGACCTCGCCCACCTCGCCCCGGGGCAGCAGGCGGCCGTCGGGCGCCATGATGGCCAGGTCGCTGAACCAGGTGGCCCGGCCCACGGAGGTCCACAGGCCTTCGTCCTCGAAGTCCTCGGGCCGCATGGCCGTGAGGATCTGCGGCGCCTCGGTCTGGCCATAGGTGGTGGCCAGCACGGGGCCGAAGAAGGCGCGCACCTGGCGGATTTTCTCGGGCGGCATGGCGGCGCCGCCGTAGATGAGGCGGCGCAGGGCGGGGAAGTCCGCACGGCTGGCGCCCGGCAGCGCCATCAGCATGTAGATCAGGGTGGGCGGCATGAAGCACACGGTGCCGCCGCGCAGGGCAAAGGCGCTGCGCACGGCCTCGGCACCCGCACCGTCGAGCAGCACATGGCAGCCGCCCTGCGCCAGGATGGGCAGCAGGTAGGTGGACGTGCCATGCGTGATGGGCGCGGCCATGACGTAGCGGTCATGCTCATCGAACCCCCAGGCCTGGATCTGGTTGGCAATGCCGGCCATCCAGGCGCGGCAGGGCTGCATCACGCCCTTGGGCAGGCCCGTGGTGCCGCCCGTGAACTTGATGGCCTGGATGGCATCGGCGGGCAGTTCGGGTGTCACAGGCAAAGCGCCGGTCTGCGCCTGCTCCAGGGCCGCCGTGCCCTCGCCCAGCACCAGGTGGATGCCCGGCGCCCCTTGCACCAGCGCAGCGCCACCCGCATCGCACAGCACGATGGAAGGCTCGGTGGCATCGATGATGCGGCGCACCTCGGACTGCGTGCTCTTGGGATTGAGCGGCACCCAGACCTTGCCGCTGGCCATCACCGCCAGCAGGGCGGCGATATGGTCTGCGCTGTTGCCCGCGCAGATGCCCACGCGGCTTTGCACGGCAGGCTCCAGCGCCTGCAGGCCGGCCGCCAGCGCGGCCACCTTGCGGGCCAGCGCGTCATAGCGGATGCAGCCGCCCGGTGCGTCGATGGCGATGCGCTGCGGCCAGCGCTCGGCCGCGCGCCAGAAAAAATCAATGGGTTGCATGGGGGTCGTCTCCTTGTGGGGCGGTTGTGTCGAGCTTGTGCCGAACGTGTGTCGAACTACTGGGCGGTGGCGCCCGAGGCCTTGACCACCTCGCGCCAGCGCCTGATCTCCGACGCCGCAAAGCTGCGCATCTGCGCCGGGGTGCCGGGCTCGGGCGTGGCGGCCATCTCGCCCAGGCGCTGGCGCAGCTCGGGTGCGGCCAGGGCGGTGTTCAGGGCATGGTTCAGGCGCTCGATCACGGCGGGCGGCGTGCCCGCAGGGGCGGCCAGGCCGAACCACGACTGCACGTCGAAGCCCGCATAGCCCGACTCCGCCAGCGTGGGCACATCGGGCAGCAGCGCCGAGCGCCGGGCGCTGGTGATGGCGATCGCGCGCAGCTTGCCGGCCTGCACGTGGGGCAGGGCCGAGGGCGCGTTGTCGAACATGGAATCCACCTGCCCGCCCAGCAGGTCGGTGATGGCCGGTGCGCTGCCCCGGTAGGGCACGTGCAGCATGCGCAGGCCCGACAGCTGCCGGAACATCTCGCCCGACAGGTGGATCGACGAGCCGCTGCCCGACGAGGCGAAGCTGATGCCCTGCGCACTCTGCCGGGTATGGCGCACATAGTCGGCCACGTTCTGTATGGGCAGGCGCGGGTTGACCACGAGGATGTTGGGAATCTTGGCGATCAGGCCGATGGGCTCGAAGTCCTTGACCGGGTCATAGCCGAGCCGGGGGTAGAGCGAGGCATTGATGGTGTTGGCAATGGTGTAGACATACAGCGTGTAGCCGTCCGCAGGCGCCCGCGCCACGGCCTCGGCGCCCACATTGCTGTTGGCGCCCGTGCGGTTGTCCACCACCACGCTCTGGCCCAGCTGCTCGCCCATCCTGGCGGCCACCAGGCGTGCGATCACGTCGGTGGCGCCACCGGCCGCATAGCCCACCACGAGCCGCACGGGCCGGGCCGGCCAGGCCGCCGGCTGCGCCAGCACGGGCGCGGGCGCCAACGCCACGGTCGCGACGGTCGCGGCGGCCATGCCGGCCAGTGCGCAGGTGAAGGAACAGGCCAGCAGGCGCCGGCGCGCCCACGGATTGAAACGGGCAGGGGTTGTCATGTCTTGTCTCCAGGTGATCGTTCTGATGTCCGCTGATGTCTGCTCATGTCTGCCTGTGTGGGCTTTCGACGGCCTGCGGCACACTGCGCGCTGCACGCAGGCCCTTTTCTGCCCTGCCTGCAATCACCGGGAAATTCTTTTCCATGCCTTCGCGCAGCACCAATCCAAACGTCCGGCCAGCGGACATTCCAGTCTCCGCCGACGATGCCGGCAGCCGCACGCTGCGCCGTGGCCTGCAGGTGCTGGACGCCGTGCTGGCCGCAGGCCGCGAAGGCCTGCGCGTCGCTGACCTGTGCCGCGCCACGGGGCTGGAGCGCGCCACGGTGTACCGCCTGCTGTCCACTCTGGTGGACAGCGGCTATGTGGCGCACAGGGGGCGCTTCGGCTATGCGGCCGGCCACCGGCTGGCGGCCACGGCCGCCAGCGCGGGCCAGCCCAACATGGCCGTGCGGCTGCAGCCCGTGCTGGAGCGCGTGAGCGCGGGCTGCGCGGACGCGGCCTTTGCCATCGTGCGCGAAGGTGCGGCATCGCACTGCATCGCCCGCCATGTGGGCACGCATCCGGTGCAGATCCTGGTGATCCAGGTGGGCACGCGCCAGCCGCTGGGCGTGGGAGCGGCGGGCCTGGCCCTGCTGGCCGCCCTGCCCGATGCCGAGGTGCAGGCCGCGATGGCGGCCAACGCGCCCGTGCTGGAGCAGTACGGCGGCATGACGCCCGAGCGCATGGCCCTGCTGGTGAAGGCCACGCGCCAGCGCGGCTGGTCCGTCATCGGCAACCACGCCACGCGCGGCGTGCTGGCCGTGGGCATGGCGGTGCGCAATGCCGAAGGCGAGCCCGTGGCCGCCGTCAGCGTGGCCTCCACGCTGGAGCGCATGCCCGGCGAGCGCCAGAAGCTGATTGCGCGCTCGATAGGCGAGGCCCTGGCGGCCCTGCTGCCGCGCGGCATCTGAGGCCAAGCCCCGGTCTGCACCGACAATCGGCGCTGCACACCACAAGCGCCGCCCCCATGGAACTGAGACAACTCCGCTACTTCGTCCGCATCGTCGAACTCGGCTCCATGAGCCGCGCCGCCCTGGACCTGGACATGGTCCAGTCCGCGCTGAGCCAGCAGGTCAGCCGCCTGGAAAGCGAGCTGTCCACCCGGCTGCTGCAGCGCACGCCGCGCGGCGTGGTGCCCACCGAGGCGGGCGTGGCCTTCTTCCGCGAGGCCCAGCTCACGCTGCGCCATGCCGAGCAGGCCGTGCGCAGCGCGCAGCAGGCGCGGCTGTCGGGCTCGGTCAGCGTGGGCCTGGCGCCCACCACCTCGGCCATGCTGGGCCTGCCCATGATGCAGGCCATGCGCGCGCGCTACCCCGATGTGCGCCTGCACATGGTGGAGGGCATGTCCGGCCACCTGACCGACATGCTCAATGCGCGCGCGCTGGACATGGCCGTGCTGTTCGACGCCCGCCTGCACGGCGGTCAGGCCCGCGCAGGCGGGCGGCGCTGGCAGGTGCACCCGCTGATCGAGGAAGAACTGTTCCTGATCCGCGCGCGCGGCCACCACCCCGAGCCGCTGCCGCCGCAGATGGCGCTGGCCGACCTGGCCGGCGAATCGCTGATCCTGCCCACGGGCCTGCACGGCCTGCGCAGCACGCTGGACACGGCCTTCTCGCAGGCGCGCTTCACGCCGCATCTGGTGCTGGAGGTGGACTCGCTGTCCATGGTCATGGCGGCCGTGGATGCGGGCCTGGGCAGCACGGTGCAGCCCTGGGCCTCCATGGGCCGCTATGCCGATGCCGCGCAGCGCTTCGAGTGGTCGCGTATCACGGACAAAGATGCCCTGCGCACCAACCTGCTGTGCAGCCTGTCCGAGGATGAGCTGTCGCCCGCCGCCCTGGCCGCGCGCGTGGTGCTGATCGACTGCGTGCGCCAGCTGCTGCGCGGCGGCGCCTGGGCCGGCACGGCCCTCATCCATCACGAAGACTGATACCCCCATGCCGGCGGGCCCCTGCCCGCCGCGCTGCGTTCTCCCTACATTCGCAATCCCCACGATGGCGAATGCAAGGAGAACTCCATGGACCCCGATGTCCTGGTCATAGGCGGCGGCAATGCCGCCCTGTGCGCGGCCCTGATGGCGCGCGAGGCAGGCTGCAGCGTGCTGCTGCTGGAGGCGGCGCCGCGCGACTGGCGCGGCGGCAATTCCGGTCACACGCGCAACCTGCGCTGCATGCACGACGCGCCCCAGGACGTGCTGGTCGAGGCCTACCCCGAAGAGGAGTTCTGGCAGGACCTGCTCAAGGTCACGGGCGGCATCACCAACGAGCATCTGGCGCGCATGGTGATCCGTGCCTCCTCCACCTGCCGCGACTGGATGCGCCGCCACGGCGTGCATTTCCAGCCGCCGCTGTCGGGCGCTTTGCACGTGGCGCGCACCAATGCCTTCTTCATGGGCGGCGGCAAGGCCCTGGTCAATGCCTACTACCGCAGCGCCGAACGGCTGGGCGTGCAGGTGCGCTACGCGTCGCCCGTGGACCGGCTGGAGATCGAGGGCGGCGAGTTCAAGGCCGCCTGGGTGGGCGCGCAGCGCATCACCGCAAAGACCTGCGTGCTGGCGGCGGGCGGCTTCGAGTCCAACCGCGAGTGGCTGCGCGAGGCCTGGGGGCAGAACGCGCGCGGCGAATGGCCGTCCGACAACTTCCTGATCCGCGGCACGGCCTTCAACCGCGGCGTGCTGCTGCGCCACCTGCTCGAAGACCATGGCGCCGACCGCATCGGCGATCCCACCCAGGCCCACATGGTGGCCATCGACGCGCGCGCGCCGCTGTACGACGGCGGCATCTGCACGCGCATCGACTGCGTCTCGCTGGGCGTGGTGGTCAACCGCGAGGCCGAGCGTTTCTATGACGAGGGCGAGGACTTCTGGCCCAAGCGCTATGCCATCTGGGGCCGCCTGGTGGCCCAGCAGCCGGGCCAGACCGCCTGGTCCGTCATCGACGCCAAGGCCATTGGCCGCTTCATGCCGCCGGTCTTCCCGGGCGTGCGCGCCGACTCCCTGCCCGAGCTGGCACGCAAGCTGGGCCTGGACGAGGACCGCTTCATGCAGACCCTGGATGCCTACAACGGCGCCTGCCGCGTCGGCCACTTCGACCACACGGCGCTGGACGACTGCCATACCGAGGGCCTGGCCCCCGCCAAGACCCACTGGGCCCGCCCCATCGACACGGCGCCCTTCTACGGCTACCAGCTGCGCCCCGGCGTGACCTTCACCTACCTGGGCCTGGAGACCGACGACACGGCGGCCGTGCGCTTTGCCGGCCAGCCCAGCACCAGCCTGTTCGTGGCCGGCGAAATGATGGCCGGCAACGTGCTGGGCAAGGGCTATACGGCCGGCGTGGGCATGTCCATCGGCACGGCGTTCGGCCGCATCGCGGGCCGCAACGCAGCCCTGGCCGCCGCCGGACAACCTGCCGTGCGCGGCGCAGTGAGATGAAGACCCCCCTGAGTCGCTGCGCGCCATCCCCCAAGGGGGACGACAGCCTCGCTGCGGGGCGGCCCTTGCTCGCTGTCCCTGGTCAGGAGCAGGCCTACTTCAAGCGCTGCGGGCGGCAAGCCAACCCCATGGACGACACATATGCAAAACACAATTAGCGCCCTGGCCCAAGAAGCCCAGGACCTGGCCGCCGGCCGGGTCATTCCCATCCTGCCGGTCTCCACCGAAACGGCCGCCGAAGGCGAGGTGGCGCGTGCCCTGCAGATCTGCAACGCCTGCCGCTACTGCGAAGGCTTTTGCGCGGTCTTCCCGGCCATGACGCGGCGCCTGGAGTTCGGCAAGGCTGATGTGCACTACCTGGCCAACCTGTGCCACAACTGCGGCGCCTGCCTGCATGCCTGCCAGTACGCGCCGCCGCACGAGTTCGCCATCAACATCCCCAAGGCCATGGCCGAGGTGCGCGGCCAGACCTATGCCGACTACGCCTGGCCGCCCGCCCTGGGGCGCCTGTACCAGAGGAACGGGCTCACGCTGTCGCTGGCTCTGGCCGCAGGCCTGTCGCTGTTCCTGGTGCTGGCCGTGGCCCTGCAGGGCGGCCTGGGCCGGCTGTGGGGCGCGGATCTGGGCGCCAACTTCTACAACCTGTTCCCGCACAACCTTCTGGTGGGCATCTTCGCGCCCGTGTTCCTGTTCGTGGTGCTGGCGCTGGCCATGGGCGTGCGCCGCTTCTGGAAGGACGTCAAGCCCGCCACCGGCGGCGTGGACGTGGGCACGCCGGCGGCGGCCGAGGCCGCGCACGACGTGCTGCGCCTCAAATACCTGGAGGGCGGCCACGGCGAGGGCTGCCACAACGAGGACGATGCCTACACCCTGAGCCGCAGGCGCTTTCACCACCTGACCTTCTACGGATTCATGCTGTGCTTTGCGGCCACGGCGCTGGCCACGGTCTACCACTACGTGTTCGGCTGGGCCGCGCCCTACGAATTCCCCAGCCTGCCCAAGCTGCTGGGCGCCGTGGGCGGCACCAGCCTCATGCTGGGCACCGCAGGCCTGTGGCGCCTGAACCGCAGGCGCCACCCGCTGCATGGCGACGCGCGCCAGAAACCCATGGACCTGGGCTTCATCGCCCTGCTGTTCCTGGTCGCGGCCAGCGGCATGGCGCTGTGGCTGGGCCGCGGCACGCCGGCCCTGGCCCTGCTGCTGTGCCTGCACCTGGGCGCGGTGATCGCCCTGTTCGCCACCCTGCCCTACGGCAAGTTCGCGCACGGCGTGTTCCGCACGGCATCCCTGCTGCGCCACAACACCGAAAAGCGCCAGCCCAGCCCCATCGGGCTGGGCGCCGACTAGCCGCATCCGCCCCGATTCCCAGCCAATGACGGAGACAACCCCATGATGAACAAGCGCAACTTCCTGCACGCCAGCGCCCTGGCCGCCTCCCTGCTCGCACTGGCCGCCAGTGCGCAGGCCCAGGACTTTCCTCCCAAGAAGCCCGTGTCCCTGGTCGTGGGCTTCGCCGCCGGCGGCGCTGCCGATGCGGCCGCGCGCCTGATCGCCAAGAAGCTGGGCGAGAACATCGGCCAGAGCGTGGTGGTGGAGAACAAGGGCGGCGCGGGCGGCAACATCGCCCACCAGCAGGTGGCCAATGCGGCGGCCGACGGCTCGGTGCTGCTGTTCGGCTCGGTGGGGCCGCTGACCATTGCGCCGCACCTGATGAAGCTGCCCTACGACCCCTTCAAGGACCTGGCGCCCATCTCGGGCGGCGTGAACTTTCCCAACGTGCTGGTGGTGCACAAGGGCGCGGGCGTGAAGACCCTGGCCGAGTTCGTGGCCAAGGCCAGGAAGAACCCGGGCACGGTGGACTACGCCTCGACGGGCGCGGGCTCGGCCTCCCACCTGGCAGGCGAGCTGTTCAACCAGCGCGCGGGCATCGACATGGTGCACGTGCCCTACAAGGGCGGCGCGCCCGCGCTGCAGGACCTGCTGGGCGAGCGCGTGACCAGCTACTTCGCAGCGCCGCCCACGGCCCTGCCCCACATCGAGGCCGGCAAGCTGATCCCGCTGGCCACCACGGGCCTCACGCGCCCGGCGTACATGCCCGACATCCCCACGGTGGCCGAAGCCGGCTATCCCGGCTTCGAGGCGCTGAACTGGTATGCCTTCGTGGCACCGGGCAAGACGCCCAAGCCGATGCTGGACCGCTGGAACACCGAGATCGTCAAGGTACTCAATGACCCCGGCGTCAAGGACGCGCTGAACAAGCACGGCCTCACCCCCCAGCCCACCACGCGCGCCGAGTTCGCGGCCTTCATGAAGAAGGAGTACGAGCAGTGGGGCAGGCTGGTGAAGGAGCGAAAGCTCTCGGCGGAGTGAGCGGCTTGCAGGCGTTCAGAGTTTGATCGGCTTGCGTGCCACGGGCGCTGCAAAGCCCGCGCACAGGCGGTTCCAGACATTGATGCTGCCGATGGCATAGGTCAGCTCCACCATCTCGCGCTCGCTGAAATGCGGGCGCAGCGCCTCGAAGTCCTGCTGCTCGGGATGGGCCTGGCTCAGGCGCGTGCAGCGCTCGGCCCAGTTCAGGGCGGCGCGCTCGCGCCCGTCGTAGAAATCCACCTCGGGCCAGGTGACGATGCTGTTGATGCGCTGCAGGTCCTCGCCCCGGGACAGCAGTTCGCGCGTGTGCATGTCCACGCAGAAGGCGCAGCCGTTGATCTGCGAGACGCGCAGGAACACCAGCTCCAGCAGCTGGATGCCCAGGCTGGACTCGTGCAGCAGCGCGTTGATGCCGGCCTGGGCCTTGTACAGCTCGGGGGCCACGGCCTGGAAGTTCAGGCGCGGCGTGGGGGCGGCAAGAGGACGGGCGCCGGTGGCAGCGGAAGACGAAGCGGACATGGAAAACACTCCTTGAGGGATGTAGCAGCCTGCCGGAATGGCTGGCCCATACCTTCAAGACGCGCGGGGCGTGCGCGTTGTGACAGCGTTGGCGAAAATTTTTTCGCAGCCCCGGCCCCATCGCCCATTCCCCCCCGGCTGCCCCTCAATCCGCCACGATGCGCCGCTCCGTGGCGATCTTGCGGTACAGGGCGTTCTCGGCCGCGATCTCGCGCGCGAACTCCTCGGGACGGTTGCCGATCACGCGCGAGCCCGTGTCCTCGATCTGGCGGCGCACCTCGGGGCTGGCCAGCGCGCGCTGGGCGGCCGCATGCAGGCGCGCCACGATCTCGGGCGACAGCCCCTTGGGGCCGTAGATGCCGTAGAAGGCGCTGCGGTTGACCGGCTCCAGCCCCAGCTCCTTGAAGGTGGGCACCTGGGGCAGCTGGGCCAGGCGCTCGGGCGCGGCCACCGCCAGCGCGGTGAGCCGGCCCGCCTTGATGAAGGGCAGGGCCGAGGGCAGGTTGTCGAAGACGATGGGCACCTGGCCCGCCACCGCATCGTTGAGCGCAGGGCCCGAGCCCCGGTAGGGCACATGCGTGAGCGACAGCCCCGAGCGGCTGGACATCAGCTCCATCAGCATGTGGCCTATGGAGCCCGTGCCCGCCGTGCCGTAGGCATGCTTGCCGGGGTTCTTCTTCACCTCGTCCACGAAGGCCGCAAAGCTCTGCGCCTTGAAGCCCGGATGCACGGCCAGCACATTGGGCGTGGCCGCAATGTTGGTGATGGGCGTGAAATCGGTGAGCGGGTTGTAGGGCAGGCGCGGGTTGATGGCCGCATTGGTGGCCGTGGTGGACACGGTGGCCACGCCCAGCGTGTAGCCGTCGGGCTGGGCACGCGCGGCCTCGTGCGCGCCGATGGCGCCTCCGCCGCCGCCCTTGTTGTCCACCACCAGCGGCTGGCCCAGGGCCTCGGCCATGCGCGGCGCAATCGCGCGCGCCACGATGTCGGTGGTGCCGCCGGCCGCAAACGGCACGATCAGGCGCACCGGGCGCGTGGGATAGGCGCCGGCATCGGCCGCCATGGCGCCCGGTGCGGCGCCTGCGGCCAGCAGCAGGGCGCACAGGCTGCGGCGTGAAGTGAAGTGGTTCATGGGATGTCTCCTGGGAATGGCTGTGTTTTGAACGGACGGTGGAGGTTTCTGTCAGGCCGATGCGCGGCGCACGATGTGCGAGCGGTCCAGCGCGCCGCAGGAGGAGGCGCCCAGCATGGCCAGGTTGCGGTCCACCTCGTCGCGCAGCAGGCCGATGGCGTGCAGCACGCCGGCCTCGCCGCCCACGGCGGCGGCGTAGTTGAAGGGCCGGCCCACCAGCACCATGCGCGCGCCCAGCGCCACGGCCTTGAGCACATCGGAGCCGCGCCTGAAGCCCCCGTCGATCAGCACGGGATAGTCCGGCCCCACAGCCGCCACCACGTCCTCAAGAATGCGCATGGCCGACACCGCGCCGTCGAGCTGGCGCCCGCCATGGTTGGACAGCACGATGCCGTCGGCCCCCACGCGCCGCGCCTGCAGCGCGTCCTCCACGCTGAGCACGCCCTTGATGACCAGCGGCCCCTTCCAGCGGCGGCGGATGGCCTCGATGTGGCGCCAGCTCAGGTGGTCGCGTGCCGAAAAATCGCGCATCACGCTGGACGACATGATGGGCGCGCCGCGCGTGGCAAAGGAGTTCTCGAAATGCGGCATGCCGTGGCGCAGCAGCGTGCGCAGGAAGGTGCCGGCCACCCAGCCCGGGCGCACCATGCCGTCCCAGGCCAGGCGCAGGCTGGGCTTGAGCGGCGTGGAAAAGCCGGTGCGGATGTTGTTCTCGCGGTTGGCGGAGATCGGTATGTCCACCGTCACCACCAGGGTGCGAAAGCCTGCGCGCTCCACGCGGTCGATCAGCGCGTCGATGCGGGCCTGGTCACCGGGGATATAGGCCTGGAACCAGGTGGCCGGGCTCTCGCGCGCCACCTCCTCCATGGGGATCAGCGAAGTGCCGCTCATCACCGACACAATGCCCGCGCGCTGGGCCGCGCGGGCCAGCACCAGGTCGCCCCGGTAGGTGGACAGCGCATTGATGCCCATGGGCGCAATGCCGAAGGGGCTGGCATAGCGCTCGCCGAACAGCTCCACGGCCTGCGAGCGCTGCGACACATCGGCCAGCACGCGCGTGGTCAGGCCCCATTCGCCAAACACCTCGCGGTTGTCGCGCAGCGAGGCGTTGTCCTCTGCCGCCCCGGCGATGTAGCCGAAGATGGGCCGGGGCAGCCTGCGGCGCGCGGCTTCCTCGAAATCATGCAGCGACAGCATGCGGCGCAGCACGGCCGGGGCGCGCGGCGCCGGCAGGGCGGATGCCGAAGGCGTGGAGGCAGAGGCAGAGGAGGAAGCGATGGCGGCCATGGTGCGGACCTCGGAATGTTCAGGAACCGGCGCCACTGTAGGCCGCGCATCCATTGAATGAAAGTGGATTATTTAGAATGCACTTGTTCGCTTTTTGCCAATGACAAGCCCATGTCCACACCCTCGGTCAAGCAGCTCGAAGCCTTCTGGTGGGCCGCCACCTGCAGCAACTTCGCCACGGCCGCGCAGCGCGTGCACCTGTCCGTGTCCTCGCTGTCCAAGCGCATCACGGAACTGGAGTCCGCGCTGGGCCAGCCGCTGTTCGACCGCAGCGGCCACCGCGCCGTGCTCACCGATGCCGGCCAGCGCCTGCTGCCCGCCGCGCTGGAGGTGCTCAACGCCATGGCCGCGCTGGGCCAGGCCCTGGACACGCGCGAGGCGCTGGCCGGCCATTGCCGCTTCGGCGTGGGCGACCTGTCGGCGCTGACCTGGCTGCCGGCCTTCGTGGCCGCCGCGCGCCAGGCCCATCCGCAACTGGTGCTGGAGCCCCATGTGGACGTGGGCGGCGTGCTGGAGCAGCGGCTGGACGACGGCGAGCTGGACTTTGCCGTCATCGCGGGCCGCTCCTCGCGCAGCAGCCTGCTGTCCCGCCCCGTGGGCGCCGCGCGCTTTGCCTGGGCCGTGGCCCCCGGCCTGGCAGGCGCGGGCCGCCTGGGCGCCACGGCCCTGCTGCAGCGTCATGCGCTGGTCACCCTGCCCCCGCAGGCCGGCACCACGCGCCTGCTGGACGACTGGCTGCTGGCCCAGGGCGCCAGCGTGCGCGAGCGCATCCTGTGCAACAGCTGGGGCGCCGTGGCCGGCATGCTGCGCGCCGGCCTGGGCGTGGGCTTCCTGCCCACCGGCTGGATCGCCGCCCTGGGCCTGCGCGCCGTCGGGGGCGCCCATCCCAAGGCCGCCCTCGCTCCCCTGCACTACGCCTTCCAATGGCGGCGCGGCGACGCCCGCGCCCTGATCCCGGCCATGCAGCAACTGGCGCAGGCGCAGGTGGATTTCACGGTGATGCCGGGGTTGGTGGGTGCAGGGCCGCACGCCTCGCCGCATCACACTCGCAGCAAAGGCCATCCAGCCGAAATCGGGCAAGATGGCACTTGGAAGCAGACCTCCCGTAACCTGTACGACACAGACGAAGATGCCGCCTGCCATCGCTGAAGTCATTGAGATCCAGGGCCGCTCCGAGCAAGGCGCGCAAAAGCCGTTTCTGTGCCGGGCCGACGATGGCCAGACCTACTACGTCAAAGGACGGCAGACGGATCGGTCCAGCCTGTGCAACGAGTGGATCTGTGCGCATCTGGCCGTGCAGTTGGGCCTGCCGCTGCCGCCCTTCAAGCTGCTGCATGTCAGCCAGGAACTTCTGGACGAGGCGCCCAGGCCATGGCGTGAATTGGGCTGCGGCATAGCGTTCGGCTCGCAGCGTCATCCCGGATGCACCTGGTTCGACAAAGCCCAGATCCTGCATGTACCGCAGGATCTGCAGGCCAACATCCTCGCCTTCGACTGGTGGGTACAGAACGTGGACCGCATGGACGGCAACTCCAACCTGCTGTGGGATGCGCATCGCAGCGCATTGGTGGTCATCGACCACAACCTGGCCTTCGACCCGCATCTGGACGCCGCAACCTTTATCGAGAATCACATTTTCAGAGGCTGCTGGCAGAAGACAGATCTTGTGTCGCGCGACCGGCTACAGGATCAACTTTCCGAGGCGATGGATGCCGTTTTCCGCTTTGCCTGCGACAATATTCCACCGGAATGGCATTGGAACAACCCGGAATGCGACATCCCCGCCAGGGTGGACATCAATGCCATTGCCGCGACGCTTGCGAAGTGCAAATCGCCCGACTTTTGGAGGTTCACATGAAGCCTCTTGCCTGCCGCTATTCGATAGTCCAATTTGTCCCGTATGCCGAGACCGGCGAGTTCGCCAACGTCGGCATTGTGCTGACCTGCCCGCAAAGCGGGTACTTCGGTTTTCTGCTGCAAAGCCGCAAATCCAAGCGCGTCACCGATTTCTTCGATGCGCTTGACAGGGATTTTTACAAGAGCGCAGTCAAGGCCGTGGAGGAAGAGTTGTCGCGGCTCGAGACCCTCGCCCACAGCCTGGCGCCGCAGGCGAAGACAGATGCTTTGAGGGGGATGATGGCCGCGCTCGAGCAGCCACGCGAAGCCATTGTGCGCTTCAGCCCCGCCAGAGTGGTGCTCACCCAGGATCCGGCCCGGGAGTTGCGGCAGCAGTTCGACCACTATGTCGACCATGCTTTTGCCACGCCCGAGTACGTGGAACGCACGATGAACGAACGCCTGAGGGCTTTGCTGGGCGGCCTCGAATTGGATGCGCCGTTCAGGCCGGCGCGCATAGGCAACGAGTACGTCAGTGCCCGGTTCGACTTCGTGCAGACGGTGGGCGACAAGCCCCGCAAGATCATCAAGGCCCTGCATCTGGGCCAAAGCGATGCCAACGACATTGCTGCGCATGGCGACGTCTGGACCGGCAAGATCGCGCGACTGATCCGGCAGCGTGAATTGCCCGGAGACATCCTCGTCAATGTGAACCTGCCTCCACAGGACAAGCAGGCTCACAGGGAAGTCAGCCAGGACATCATGCGGGAGCTCGAGCACCACAAGGTGATCGTGGTGGCTGGCGAAGGCCAGTCCGCCATGCAGAGCATCAAGGAATTCGCGCAGCATTAGGCGCAGCCCTGCGGGCACAGCGCCGTCCAGCGGTCAGCCCTCCCCCCACTCCACCAACTGCGGCCGCACCTGCACCACCTGCCCCGCGCGCAGACCTTCGCCGTCGATGGCGCGGAAGGCCTCGGCCATCAGGCCTTCGACGTTCTGGCGCACCATGTGCACCGGAAAGCGCAGGCATTCGGCATAGGGGTCCCAGTCGTAGCTGCCAAAGCTGCATTGCGCCAGTTCCGCATCGGGCAGTCCACGCAGGAAGCGGATGGCGCCTTGCAGCGTGATGCCCGATGAGAACAGCAGGGCGCGCGGCAGGCCGCCCAGGCGCTGGTAGAGCGCGGCCATGGCAAGGCGGGCCGCTTCGGGGTCGTAGCCGCAGCAGACGATGTGCTCGTCCGCCACCGGCGTGTGGGGCGCCAGGGCTTCGCGAAAGCCGGCCAGGCGCTGCTCGGTGGCGTACTCCTTGCGGACGCCGCCCAGAAAGCAGATGGCGTCCTGCGGCGCACCTGCCGGGAGCCTGGAGCGCGCCAGCAGCAGGCGCGTGAGTTCGGCCGCACCCCAGCGGTTGTCGCTGGTGACGGAGGGCGCCTTTTTCCCGGGCAGATCCACGTTGACATGGCGCACGCCGGCCTGGCGGCATTCGGCGCTGATGGCGTCGGGCCGGGTGGCGCCCGTGACGATGAGGTGCTCCACACGAAAGGCGATCAGCGAGCGCACGGTCTCCACCTCCAGCGCGCCGTCGCGCAGCGTGCTGACCACCAGCGGGCACAGGCCGCGCGCGTGGGCCATGCGCTCGAAGGCCTGGGACAGCGCGCCGAAGAAGCGGTCCTCGTGCGTGGGAATCACCATGCCGATCAGCCCCGAGCGCTGGCGGCGCAGGCCGCTGGCCTGGCGGTTCACGGCAAAGCTGTGTTCCTGGGCGAGCTGCTGCACGCGGCGCGCGGTCTCCTCGCTGATGCGCCGCGACTGCCAGCTGCCGTTGAGGATGGCGCTGACCGTCGAGGCCGAGGTGCCGGCCAGTTCGGCCAGGTCGTAGATGGTGGAGGTTCGGGGGCGGTTCACGGTGCTCTGCAGGGGTTGGGACGGGAGCGCTCGGCGGCCATCGTAGCCGCTGCGGCAGCGATTCGGGCGGACCGGAGCCGGCACGCAGCAGCGGCCCGGGAAATCCCGCATCGGCAATGGAAGTCCATCTGTCTATAGTTTGCGCAATCGATTGTGCAAAACAGGGGGAGGAGCGCCATGTTCCATGGATTCAGCCGGTTCTCGAGGGCACTGTTGGCCTGCACCCTGGCGGTGCTGGCAGGCGCGGCCAGCGCCGAGGATGTTTCGGTGGTGGCCAAGGTCGGGGGCATTCCGTGGTTCAACGCCATGGAGACCGGCATCCGCAAGGCAGGCCGCGAGCTGGGCATCTCCAGCGGCATGGTCGGCCCCACCGAGGCCGATGCGGCCCAGCAGGTGCGCGCGGTCGAGGACCTGATCGCGCGCCGCAGCAAGGTCATCGCCGTGGTGCCCAACGATGCCAGGGCGCTGGAGCCCGTGTTCCGGCGTGCGCGCAGCGCAGGCATCAAGGTGCTCACGCACGAGTCGCCCGACCAGAAGGGCGCCGACTGGAACATCGAGCTGAGCAGCGTCGCGGGCTTTGGCGAGCGCCACATGGACAGCTTGGCCAAGGCCATGGGTGGCGAGGGCAAGTACGTGGTCTTCGTGGGCTCGCTGACCGTGCCGCTGCACAACGCCTGGGCCGATGCGGCCATCGCCCACCAGAAAAAGCAGTGGCCGAAGATGCAGCTGGTGTCCGAGCGCTTCGGCGTGGCCGAGAGCCTGGACGACTCCTACCGCAGCGCCCAGGACCTGATGCGCGCGCATCCCGACCTCAAGGGCTTTCTGGCCTTCGGCAGCCAGGGCCCCATTGGCGCGGGCCGCGCGGTGGCCGATGCGCGCAAAGCCGACCGCATTGCCGTGGTGGGGTCGTTCTCGCCGGGCCAGGGCGCCAAGCTGGTGCGCGACGGCGTGATCCGCGAAGGCTTCATCTGGAACCCCGCGCTGGCCGGCGAGGTGATCGTGCATGTGGGCAAGATGCTGATCGACGGCCGCGAGCCCACGGACGGCATGGAGATACCGGGCTTGGGCAAGGTCCAGGTGGACCGCGAGCGCCGCAACATCCAGGGCCAGAAGCTGGAGCCGATCAACCGGCAGACCATAGACCGGCTGGTCGGCCTGGGCCTGTGAGCCGCGCGCTGCCATGGATGCCACCACAACGGCGCTGGTCCGCATGCAGGCGGTCACCGTGCGCTTTGGCGAGGCCACCGCGCTGCATGCTCTGGACTGGGACGTGATGCCCGGCGAGGTGCACTGCCTGATGGGCAGCAACGGCAGCGGCAAGAGCACGGCGATCAAGGTGCTCAGCGGCGTGCACGCGCCGCAGCCGGGCGCGCGCATCGACATCGGCGGACAGACGGTGCAGCGGCTGGACCCGGCGCTGGCCAAGTCCCTGGGCATCCAGGTGATCTACCAGGACCTGTCGCTGTTTCCCAACCTGAGCGTGGCCGAGAACATCGCCTTCGACCAGGCCATGGGCCGCTGGTGGGCGCCCGTGCGCCGCAGGCGCCAGCGCGAGGCGGCCCAGGCCGTGTTGCGGCGCCTGGGCATTGCGCTGCCGCTGGATGCGCGGGTGGGCGACCTGCCCATTGCGGGCCGCCAGCTTGTGGCCATCTGCCGGGGCATGGCGGCCCGGGCCAGGCTGCTGTTCATGGACGAGCCCACGGCCTCGCTCACGCGCGCCGAGGTCGATGCGCTGCTGGCCGTGGTGCGCCGGCTCCAGGCCGATGGCATGGCCATCGTCTTCGTGAGCCACAAGCTGGACGAGGTCATGGAGATCGCCGACCGCGTCACCGTGCTGCGCGACGGGCGCAAGCTCGGCACCTGGCCCGCCGAACAGTTGTCGGATCGGCAACTGGCCGCGCTGATGACCGGGCAGGAACTGAAGGAAAGCCTGCATGCGCGCGACATGTCCGCCGCGCCCGCGCTGCTGGAAGTGCGCGGTCTGGGCCGCGATGGCGACTACGAGGACGTGAGCTTCGACGTGCGCGAGGGCGAGATCCTGGGCCTGACCGGGCTGCTGGGCGCGGGCCGCACCGAGCTGGCCCTGGGCCTGTTCGGCATGCGCAGGCCCGACCGCGGCAGCATCCGCCTGGGCGGCCGCACGCTGGTACTGCGCAGCAACCGCGATGCCATGGCGGCGGGCATTGCCTATGTGCCCGAGGACCGCCAGTCCATCGGCCTGAACCTGCGCCAGTCCGTGCAGGACAACCTGGTGCTGGCCATGCTGCCGCGCCTGTCCGGCCCGCTGGGCTGGCTGCCCGCCAGTCGCCGTGCCGCCACCGCAGCCCAGTGGCGCGACCGCCTGCACATGCGCCTGCCCGCGCTGGACGCACCCGTGCACCAGCTGTCCGGCGGCAATGCCCAGCGCGTGGTGCTGGCCCGCTGGCTGGCGACCGCGCCACGCCTGCTGATCCTCGACTCGCCCACCGTGGGCGTGGACATCGGCAACCGCCAGGGCATCTTCGAGATCGTGCACGGGCTCGCCGCACAGGGCATGGCGGTGATCGTCATCTCGGACGAGGTGGCCGAGGTCCATGCCCACTGCGACCGCGTGCTGCACATGCGCGGCGGGCGCATGGCCGGCGAGTTCGTGCCGGGGGTGCATTCCGAAAGCCAGATCGAGGAGGCCGTCTATGCCTGAACACGCACACGCGCTGCTGCACCACCCCGTGGCCCGGCTGGGCCTGGCCATTGCCGCCATGGCCCTGCTGTTCGGCGCCCTGGCGCCGGGCTTCTGGACGCTGGGCAACTGGATGGACGTGGCCGAGGGCGCATCGGTCACCGCCATCATGGCCGTGGGCCTGCTGGTGGTACTGGTCGCGGGCGGCATCGACATCTCGTTTGCCGCCACGGCCACGGTGGCGCAGTACCTTGCGGCCCTCGCGGCCACACGCCTGGGCTGGACACCGGCGGCCAGCATCGCGCTGGGCCTGGCCACGGGACTGGCGCTGGGCGCATTCAACGCCCTGCTCATCCACCGCCTGCGCGCCACCTCCATCACCATCACCATCTCCACGCTGAACCTGTACTTCGCGCTGCTGATGCATGGCACGGGCGGCCGGTCCATCTACGACCTGCCGTCGTGGTGGAGCGATTCCGTGGTGCTGGCCCGCTTCGCGGGCGCCGACGGCGCAGACCCCGTGCGCCTGACCCTGCCCATCGCCGTGGCCGGCACAGCCGCCCTGCTGACCGCGCTGCTGCTGGGCCGCAGCGCGCTGGGACGGCGCCTGTACGCCTTCGGCGGCAACCCCGAGGCCGCCCACCGCATGGGCATCGGCCTGGGCGCCATCCAGGGCGTGGCCTATGGCTGGCTCGGCATGATGGCGGCCATCGCAGGCCTGGTGCAGGCGCACCGCGTGGGCGAGTCGGTGCCCAACGCCCTGGTCGGCACGGAGCTGTTCGTGCTCGCAGCCGCCGTGCTGGGCGGCGCCAGCCTGTTCGGCGGCACGGGCAGCGTGGGCGGCGTGCTGATGGGCGTGCTGCTGCTGGCCGTGCTGCGCAATGGGCTGAATCTGATGGGCGTGTCGCCGTATTTCTTCCAGGTGCTGCTGGGCGCCGTGGTGCTGGCCTGCGCGGCCGCAACGGGACTGCGGCGCACGCAGCGACGCAACCAGCAGCGCAGCGCTGACGCCACTCCTGCAGCGCCTTTGGCGGGGGCCGCGCCATGAACCGCAGCACTGGCGCGCCGCTGGGCCTGATCGCGCTGCTGGCGCTGCTGTGCGCCGTGTTCACGCTGCTGCTGCCCGGCAGCTTCGCCACCCTGGGCACGCTGCAATCGGTGCTGCTGCAGATCCCCGAGCTGGGCCTGCTGGCACTGGCGCAGATGCTGCCGCTGGTCAGTGGCGGCATCAACCTGGCCGTGGTCGCCAGCGCCAACATGGCGGGCCTGGCCATGGCTTGGGTGCTGGTGGGAGGCCTGTCGGCGCTGGGCCTGGACCTGTCGGGCCATGAGGGCCTGCTCATCGCCGCAGCACTGACCGTGGGCGCCCTCGCCAGCCTGCTGGTGGGGCTGGCCAGCGGCTGGCTGGTGGCGCGCGTCCATGCGCATCCCATCCTCGTCACGCTGGGCACCATGTCGCTGATCAACGGCCTGTGCGTCTGGCTCACGCACGGCAAGCCCATTGCAGGCTTTCCCGAGGCCTTCCAGGCCCTGGGCTCGGCCCAGTGGCTGGGCCTGCCGCTGCCGTTCTGGATCTTCGCGGCCGTGTGCCTGCTGGTGGGCCTGTACCTGGGCAGCACACGCCACGGGCTGGCCATCCGCATGGTCGGCTCCAATGCCGAGGCCACGCGCCATGCGGGCATCGACACGCGCCGCGTGCTGATCGGCGTCTACACCCTGTCCACGCTGCTGTGCTGGATCGCGGCCGTGCTGATGATGGCGCGCTTCAACTCGGCCAGCGCGGGCTACGCCCAGTCCTACCTGCTGGTCACGGTGCTTGCGGCCATCCTGGGCGGCACCGATCCCATGGGCGGCTTCGGCCGGGTGTCGGGGCTGTTCGTCGCCCTGCTCATCCTGCAGGTGCTGTCCAGCGGGGTGAACCTGCTGGGCGCCAATGCCCAGCTCACGCAGGCCCTGTGGGGCGCCACCATGATCGCCGCCGTGGCCGCGCGCCACCTGCTGGCGCGCTGGCGGGGCCGTGCCCGGGCACCCGCCGAACCCTCCCCTTCACGCTCTCGCAGCGTCCAACCGGAGCCCCTATGAACCCCCTCGGCATCCACGCCCTTGTCTGGGCCGGCGACCTGTCGCCGGCCTCCACCCGCCATGTGATCGAGCAGACGCGCCAGGCCGGTTACGACCTGGTCGAGCTGTCCCTGCACGGCCCCCGGCTCATGGACCTGGCGCTCACGCGTGATCTGCTGCAGGAGCATGGCCTGGGCGTGGGCTGCTCGCGGGGCCTGACCTTCGAGGCCGATGTCTCCAGCGAAGACCCCGCCGTGGTCGCGCGCGGCCTGGCGCTGCTGCAAGAGGGCGTGGACATCACGGCGCGCCTGGGCGGACGCTATTTCGGCGGCATCCTCTACGGCGCCATGGCGAAATACGGCCACCCCTGCACGCCACGGGGCCGGCGCAACGCGATCGAGGCCGTGCGGCGCATTGCCGACTTCGCGGGCGAGCGCGGCGTCACGCTGGGCCTGGAGGTGGTCAACCGCTACGAAAGCAATCTGCTGAACACGGCCGCGCAGGCGCTGGAGTTCATCGACGAAGTCGGCCAGCCCCATGTCTGCGTGCACCTGGACACCTACCACATGAACATCGAGGAAGCCGACCTCGCCGCGCCCGTGCTGGCCTGCGGACAGCGGCTGGGCTATGTGCACATCGGCGAGAACCACCGCGGCTACCTGGGCGCGGGCCACATCGACTTCGCGCAGTTCTTCGGCGCACTCGCGCAGATCGGCTACCAGGGCACCGTCACCTTCGAGAGCTTCTCGTCGGCCATCGTCAACGAGCAGCTGTCGAACGCGCTGGCCATCTGGCGCCCGATGTGGGAAGACGGCATGGACCTGGCCCTGCACGCACGCGGCTTCATGGCAGACGGGCTGGCCAGCGCGCAGCAGGCACGCGCATGACGGCCATCCTGCCGCCCGAGGCCCTGGCGCGTGCGTTTGCGCTGGCACGCTCCGGCCCCCGCCGCCTGCTGGGCCTGGCTGGCCCGCCCGGCGCAGGCAAGAGCACGGTCTGCTCCGCCCTGCTGCAGGAGCTGGGCCCGCTGGCGGCGGCCGTGCCCATGGACGGCTTCCACATGGCGCAGTCCGCGCTGCAGCGCCTGGGCCGCGCGCAGCGCAAGGGCGCGCCCGACACCTTCGACTCGGCCGGCTACGTGGCGCTGCTGCGCCGCCTGCACACGCCCATGGCCGGTGAAACGGTCTACGCCCCCGAATTCCGGCGCGCCATCGAGGAGCCCATTGCAGGCGCCATCGCCATCGCGCCCGGCGTGCCCCTGGTCATCACCGAAGGCAACTACCTGCTGATGGAGGAACAGGATGCGCCAGGCACACACTGGCATGCCGTGCGCGCGCTGTTGGACGAGGTCTGGTACGTGGACATGGACGACCGCCTTCGCATCGAACGCCTGACCCGCCGCCACGAACTCCACGGCCGCAGCCCCCAGGCCGCACGCGACTGGGTGGCGCAGGTGGACGAGCCCAATGCGCGCCGCATTGCGGCAACGCGGGGGCGGGCGGATTGGGTGTTGCGCTGGGGGTGAGGCTGCCGGACACAGCCCCCGCTCAGAACGCCACCACGCCCCCGTCCTTGCGCGGGTCCGATCCGCCGATGTAGTGGTCGCCGTCGCGCAG
Organism: Delftia sp.; assembly: GCF_059499305.1. Lineage (NCBI taxonomy): Bacteria > Pseudomonadati > Pseudomonadota > Betaproteobacteria > Burkholderiales > Comamonadaceae > Delftia > Delftia sp. Next base: position 53,726 of record NZ_JCABYI010000013.1, on the reverse strand, counting down.
CACCAGTTGTGCGCCGCCGAAGGCGAAGACGCCATGGCCTTCCTCCACCGTGACCTCATGGCCGCGTGCGCGCAGGGCGGCGACGACCTCGGCGTCGAAGGCGGGTTCCACGGCCACGCCCTTGCCGCCCGTCACGCGCCAGCGCGGTGCGTCGGCGGCGGCCTGGGGGTTCTGGCCGTAGCGCAGCACGCGCAGGGCCATCTGCAGGTGGCCCTGGCTCTGCATGGGGCCGCCCATCACGCCGAAGGCCATCTGGGGCGTGCCGTCGGCGTTCATCGCAAAGGCCGGGATGATGGTGTGCGAGGGGCGCTTGCGTGGCGCGACCTCGTTGGCATGGCCGGCTTGCGTGGTGAAGCCGTGGCCGCGGTTTTGCAGGCTGATGCCGGTGCCCGGCACGACCACGCCCGAGCCGAAGCCCATGTAGTTGGACTGGATGAACGAGACCATCATGCCGCTGGCATCGGCCGCCGCCAGGTAGACCGTGCCGCCCGGGCGCGGTGCGCCGTAGGTGGGCGCGCTGGCGCGCTCGCGGTCAATGAGCGCCGCGCGTTCGCGCAGGTAGCCGGCGTCCAGCAGATGGGCGGATTCGACGCGCATGTGGTCGCCGTCGGCGTTGTATTCGTGCAGGTCGGCCAGGGCCAGCTTCATGGCCTCGACCTGCAGGTGCACGGACTCCACGCCGTCCAGCGGCTCGGCGCCCACGCCCAGTGCATCCAGCATGCCCAGCGCCATCAGCGCGGCAATGCCCTGGCCGTTGGGCGGGATCTCGTGGATCACCGAATCGCCAAAGGTCTGCGACACCGTGCCGACCCAGTCGGCCTGGTGGGCGGCCAGGTCGGCCTCGGTCATGGCGCCGCCGCAGGCCTTGGCGTGCTCGGCCATCGAGCGCGCCAGTGCGCCGCGGTAGAAGGACTCGCCCTTGGTGGCGGCGATCTCCTCCAGCGTGCGCGCATGGGCTTCGCTGCGGAACACCTCGCCCGCCTTGGGGGCCTTGCCATCGGGCAGGAAGCACTCGGCAAAACCGGGCTGGTCACCGAGCTTGGCTCCGCCCAGCGCCCACAGCGTGGCGATGGTGGGCGAGACCGCAAAGCCGTCGCGCGCATAGCGGATGGCGGGCTGGGCCAGTTGCTCGAACGGCAGCTTGCCGAAGCGGCGCGACAGCTCCACCCAGGCCGAGACGGCACCGGGCACGGTGACGGCGTTCCACCCCTTCTCGGGAATGCCGCCCAGCGCGGCGAAGTACTCGGGCGTCCAGGCTTCGGGCGAGCGGCCCGAGGCATTGAGGCCGTGCAATTCCTTGCCATCCCACAGGATGCAGAAGGCATCGCTGCCCAGGCCGCAGCCCGTGGGCTCGACCACGGTCAGCGCCATGGCCGTGGCAATGGCCGCATCCACCGCATTGCCGCCGGCCAGCAGCATGGACAGTCCGGCCTGCGCGGCCAGCGGCTGCGAGGTGGAGACCATGTTGCGGCCCAGCACCGAAGAGCGGTGCGAGGCGTAGGGAAGTGTCCAGTCCGTAACAGTGCTTGTCATATCAATTTCCATAGCGCCAACGCGCCACCGATAGCTTGAGGAACCGCAGGCACGGCCCAGCTCAGGGACGCCAAGCAAGGGCCTACGCCGGCCGCGCCACCCCGCAGCAAGGGCGTCGTCCCCCTCCCGCAGGAGAGGGGGAAGCGGCAAAGCCGCTCAGGGGGTGCTTCACTCAATCCAATGTGATTTTGTTGTCTTTGATGACCTGCGCCCAGCGCGCGCTGTCGGCCTGCACCATGGCAGCGAACTGCGCGGGCGTGCGGGGCGATGCGGCCTCCACGCCCTGCTTGGCCAGGCTGGCCACCACCTCGGGATTCTGGATGGCCTTGTTGAAGGCCTGATTGATCCGCGCGACAAGTTCGGGCTTCATGCCGGCCGGGCCATAGACGCCGAACCAGGTGACCGAAGAATAGCCAGGCAGGCCGGACTCGGCCACCGTGGGCAGGTCGGGCGCCAGCGCGCTGCGCTTGTCGCCGGTCACGGCCAGGGCGCGCAGGCGGCCGCTGGCCACATGGGGCATGCCGGTGGGAATGGAGTCGAACAGCAGGTGCACCTGGCCAGCGGCCAGGTCGGTGATGGACTGGGCCGTGCCCTTGTAGGGCACATGGGTCAGTTGCAGGCCCGCGCGCGCCGCGAAGGCCGCAGCGTTCAGGTGGACGATGGTGCCGTTGCCGCTGCTGGCGTAGTTGAGGGCGCCCGGATGGGCCTTGGCATAGGCGATCAGCTCCTGCACGTTGCGCACGGGCAGCGAGGGCGTGACCAGCAGGATGCTGGCCGCGCCGCCGATCTCGGCAATGGGCGTGAAATCCTTGTCGGCCTTGTAGGCCAGACGGGTCATCAGGTGCGGCGAGATGGCATGCGTGCTGCTGGTGGTGAACAGCAGCGTGTAGCCGTCCGGCGAGGCCTTGGCGGCCTCGCCCGTGCCGATGGTGCCGCCCGCGCCGGGGCGGTTGTCGATGACCAGCTGCTGGCCCAGGTCCTGGGACATGCGCTGCGCCACCACGCGCGCCACGAGGTCGGTGGCGCCGCTGGCCGGAAAGGGCACGACCAGGCGCACCGGGTGCGAGGGCCAGGACGCCTGGCCCTGTGCCACGGCGGGCAGGGCCATGGCGCCAGCCAGGGCACAGGCCGCAGCCACGAGGGCGCGGCGTGGAAGTAAAACGCTGGGCAATGCCTTCATGGGCACACTCCTGGTCAGAGGGTTGGACAGCTGCAGCCGCTGCTCCCTGCAACGCCGCAACAGGCCATCGTAGAACCCTCGCCCCTTTGCCGCCATCAGCAAATTTGCAAACCTGCGTTGCCTCTGCGGCAAATTGATGACAATGGGGGCGACATGCCCGACGCCCGCCACCTTCTCCTGCAGGACACCGCGCTGCGCTACTTCCATGAAGTGGCGCAATGCGGATCGCTGACCGAGGCATCGGCGCGGCTGCATGTGGCGGCCTCGGCCATCAGCCGCCAGATCGCGGCGCTGGAGGGGCTGCTGGGCACGCCGCTGTTCGAACGCCACCCGCGCGGCATGGTGCTCAATGCGGCCGGCGAGATCCTGGCCGACCATGTGCGCCGCGCCGGCCTGGATGCCGAGCGCGCGCTGGGCGAGATCGAGGCCCTGCAGGGGCTGCGCAGCGGCCGCGTGCGCATCGCAAGCTCCGACGCCTTTGCCAACGAGTTCCTGCCGCGCCTGTGCGCGGCCTTCCAGCGCGAGCACGCCGGCATCGTCTTCGAGGTCATGGTGCTGCCCACGCCCGCCGTGCCCGAGGCCGTGCGCAGCGGCACGGCCGACATCGGCCTGTGCTTCAGCCGCGCGCCCGAAAAAGGCATTGCCGTGGCCTGCCGCGTGGCCGCGCCGCTGGTGGCCCTGGTCGCCCCCGGCCATGCGCTGGCGCAGGCGCGGCGCCTGTCGCTGGCCCAGCTGGTGCGCCATCCGCTGGCGCTCACGCCGGCCGACACGGCCGTGCGCCAGCTGCTGGACGCCGCCTGCAGCCGCCAGGGCCTGATGCTGATGCCGGTGATGGAGAGCAACCACGGCAAGACCCTGCTGAACTTTGCAGCCCAGGGCGCCGCCGTGGCCGTGGCCAGCGAGATCGCCGCGCGCCACATGGTGGCCACAGGCGCACTGGTGGCCGTGGCGCTCAGCGACCGGGGCATGGACCTGCGCGACATCGAGGTGCAGACCCTGGCCGGCCGCACGCTGCCGCATGCGGCGCAGTCCTTCCTGGAAATGCTGCAGCTCAGGCTGCCAACCTCCTGGTAATCCACCTGGCCCCCTGGCATGGAACGCCCAGACACAAAACACGGCAAGCCTGCTGAATTTGCAATGCATTCCAAGGTCTTGGTTACAACAACCAGATAACTCCTGTTTTTCAGCGCCGCCATGGCTCCGAAAATCCGGAAGCGACCAAAAAACCGCTCAAAGCGTCTGAAGTCTCGCTGCAGGAACGCAATGCGATAGGACTGATCCGGATACATATCGGACGATTCCGAAGCACGCTGGCGAACTGCCCGCTCCCGCTCCAAGCGCTTCCTATGATGCGCCCGCATCTCCTTTGAAATCATTGGCATGCGCGGCTTGCTTTGCCGTGCGGCGCATTCAGTATAGGAAACGGCGACGTGATGGGCACAAGGAAACAGGCAGGCCGGAGCCTGCAGGCACGGCAACTGCAATTGCGGTTGCGGCTGCGGTTGCGGCTGCGGCTGCGGCTGCAATTGCTGAAGGCAATGCGGCATGGATGAGCGTCCCGCGCTCACCTTCACGCTGCGCGGCCTCGATGACCGCGACGCCAGGCTGTTCCGCTCCTTCGTGCGGCTGGTGGACCACCGCACGCAGCACCGCTGGGAATGGACGGAATCCTCGGCCGACCTGGTGGTACTGCATGAAGGCGTGCACGAGCCGCCGTCCAGCCGGGTGACGCTGCGCGTGGGCCGCCAGCCCCAGAGCACCCGCCCCACGGGGGACTACCTGGGCCTGCCCCTGCGCGCCGACGCGGTGGAGGACTGCCTCAATGCCATGGGCCTGCGCGCCCTGGTCGTGCGCCAGACGGCGTCCGGGCAACGCATGGTGGCGGCACCCCACCCGGCAGCGGCGACCGACATGCTGGTGCAGCTGCTGCGCCGGCCCCCCCAGCGGCTGCTGACAAGCGCGCACCACATGCGCCTGGCCACGTTGATGACGGGCCGGCCGACCACCTTGCAGGCGCTGTGCCGGCGCTCGGGCCTTGCGCCAGAGATCTGCGCGGCCTTCCTGAACCGCCTCGATGCCATCGGCCTGCTGCGCTGGACCGCCACGGCACCCCGCAGCAGCGCTGCCCCGGGTCCTGCCCAGGGCATTCTCGGCCGCATCCGCCAGCGGCTTGCCCAATTGACGAGAGCCTCCGTGCATGAGTGAGCTGAAGATCCTGATTTGCGGAACCGCGGGCGCGGGCAAGACCACCGCCATACGCGCCGTCAGCGAGATCGCGCCGGTAAGCACCGACGTGCGCAACACCGATGCGGCAGTGGACAAGGCCCTGACCACCGCCGGCATGGACTACGGAGAACTCACCCTGGACAACGGCGAAAAGCTGTACCTGTACGGCACGCCGGGCCAGGAGCGCTTCGACTTCATGTGGAACATCCTCTCGCACGGCGCGCTGGGGGTGATCCTGCTGATCGACAACAGCCGGCCCGACCCGCTGGGCGACCTGGATACCTACATCAATGCCCTGTCCGCCACGCTGCGCACCACGGCCTGCGTGGTGGCCGTGTGCCGCATGGACCGGCATGGCCGGCCCGACCTCGAAGGATTTGCCCTGCACCTGCAGTCGCGTGGCCTGCTGTGCCCGGTGGTGCCGGCCGATGTGCGCGAGCCCGCGCAGGTGGTGGCACTGATCGAGTTGCTGCTGCTGAAGATCGAAGCCCTGTCGCAGGACAGCCCCCATGCAGAATGACCCCGCCCTGAAGGCGCGCGCCCACCGCGAGGGACTGTTTCTCTACCTGGTGCTCGACAAGGCCAATCTCGCGCTGGCGCGCCGCAAGGTGCAGGACGTGGAGAATGCGCTGGTGGTCTGAACAACAGCCCTTGACTGGCTGCGCCGCTCAGAACCGCTCGGCGCACAGCGCCTGCCATTGCAGGATCTCGATCTCGCCGCGCTGCACCCGGATGAGGCCCCGCGCCTGCAGGCCCTGCAGCAGCACGTTGGTGGTCTGGCGCGAGATCGACAGCATGCGCGCCAGCTGCTCCTGCGTGATATCCAGGCGCGGCCGGGCCGGCACGTCGTCCAGCCGCTCGCCGTAGCCACGCGCCATGGCCACCAGGCGGCGCGCCAGCCGCTGGGGTGCGGGCATCAGGGCCAGGTCCTCCAGCGCCGCAAAGGCCGCCCGCATGCGCCCCGACATCAGCACGCCCAGGTCATGCCAGTGCGCGGGGTGCTGCTGCAGCCAGTCCAGCAGCGGCTGGCGCGGCACCTGCAGCACCACGCTGGGCTCCATGGCGTGGGCATCGTGGGTGCGCGGCGAACCGTCGAACAGCGCGATCTCGCCAAACCAGGTGGCTGGTCCCATGCGCGTGAGCAGCGCCTCGCGCGCCTGCTCGCTCTGGCCGCCCACACCGGAGAAACCGACGCTACCGCGGACCACGGCGAACAAACCGCCCTCCAGCGCATCGCCGCGCAGGAACAGGGCTTCGCCCGCCTCCAGGCGGCGGGGCTGGGCCAGGGCCAGCAGCAAATCGGCAAACTGCGGCGCCAATGCGCTGAACCAGCGGCCGGCGCGCAGCGTGGGCAGGTAGGAAGAGGCGAGGGAAGCTTGCATGGAAAGGGATGTCGGGTGGCTGACAGACACAGCCGGCGGGCCTGCGTATTTTCGCCGCTGACATCGAACACATGCCAGGAGACCTTCCCATGCAAGCCTCACACCCCCTGCCCCGCGCGCTGGCGCGCCCTTGCCGCCTGCTGGCCTGCCTGGCCGCCGCCCTGCTGAGCGCCTGCGCAGGCAGCAGCCTGCCGGTCTCCGACATGGCCCGGCCACAGGCAGCCAGCGCGGCCACGCGCGCGGCCCAGCAGGCTGCGCTGGCGCAGCAGCCTCAGGACGACGCCCAGGCCATGGAGGACGCGCAACGCGGCCTGATCGCCTCGGCGGATGCGCTGGTGGTGCGCAATGCCCAGGGCCGGCCCATCTGGGGCATGCAGGCCTATGCATTCCTGCAGCAGGACCAGGCGCCCGACACCGTGCACCCCGCGCTGTGGCGCCAGGCACAGCGCAACCGCGTCAGCGGCCTGTTCCAGGTGACGGACGGGCTCTACCAGGTGCGCGGCCTGGACCTGTCGAACATGAGCATCATCGAGGGCGAGACGGGCCTGATCGTGGTCGATCCGCTGATGTACACCGAGACCGCCCAGGCCGCCATGGACCTGTACTACCAGCACCGACCGCGCAAGCCGGTGGTGGCCGTCGTCTACTCGCACAGCCATGTGGACCATTTCGGCGGCGTGCGCGGCGTGGTGCGCCAGGAAGAGGTGGATGCTGGCCGCGTGCAGGTCATCGCCCCGGCGGGCTTCATGGCCGAGGCCGTGGGCGAGAACGTGATCGCCGGCCATGCCATGGGCCGGCGCGCGCTCTACCAGTTCGGCATGCTGCTGCCGCGCGATGCCAGGGGACAGGTGGACGCAGGGCTGGGCAAGGCGGGTGCGCCCGGCACCATGGGGCTGATCGCGCCCACGCGCGTGATCGACAAGCCGCGCGAGACCCTGCGCATCGACGGCGTGGACATCGAGTTCACGCTCACGCCCGGGGCCGAGGCGCCGGCCGAGATGATCATGTACTACCCCCAGCTCAAGGTGCTGAACATGGCCGAGATCGCCGTGCACACCCAGCACAACCTGCTGCCGCTGCGCGGCGCCCAGGTGCGTGACGCGCTGGGCTGGTCACGCCACCTGAACGACGCCCTGCACGCCTATGGCGGCCAGGCACAGATCCTGATCGCCCAGCACCACTGGCCGGTCTGGGGCCAGCCCCGGCTGCAGCGCATGCTGGCCAGCCAGCGCGACACCTACAAATACCTGCACGACCAGACCGTGCGCCTCATGAACCACGGCTACGTGGGCTCGGAGATCGCCGAGATGCTGAAGATGCCCGAATCCCTGGCCCGCGACGGCGCCACACATGCCTTCTACGGCCACCTGCGCCACAACATCCGCGCCATCTACCAGCACTACCTGGGCTACTACGAAGGCAACCCGGCCCAGCTGGAGGCGCTGCCGCCCGTGCCCGCGGCGCGCAAGACCGTGGAATACATGGGTGGCGCCGACGCCGTGCTGCGCCGTGCGCAGGCCGACTACGAGCGCGGCGAATACCGCTGGGTGGCGCAGATCGCCTCGCAGCTGGTCTTTGCCGACCCGGCCAACCAGGCCGCGCGCCGTCTGGCGGCCAATGCCTATGAGCAGCTGGGCTACCAGATGGAATCGGCCACGGCCCGCAACGCCTTCCTGCAGGGCGCGGCGGAGCTGCGCCAGGGCGTGCCCCAACTTCCCAGGCCCGGCAGCGCCGCGCGCGACCTGGTGCGCAGCCTGCCGCTGGAGATGTTCTTCGACTACCTGGGCGTGCGGCTGGACGCCGGCAAGGCCGCAGGCCAGCGCATCGTGCTCAACTGGACCTTCACCGACACCGGCGAGCAGCGCAGCCTGAACCTGGAGAACAGCGCCCTCACCCAGAGCCCGGGCCTTGCGCCCTCCGCCCATGCCAGCCTGCGCCTGACGCGCGCCACGCTGGACGCCATTGCAGGTCAGGAGACCACGATGGCCGAGGCCATCAAGAGCGGCCAGCTGCGCATCGAGGGCGACGCCTCCAAGGTGACAGCGCTCATGTCCATGCTGGACCGCTTCGACAGCGTGTTCCCCATCGTGGAGCCACGCCCCGAGCGGGCCGCTCAGTAACCGTGCTGGGCGCGGAAGTCGCGCGCCTTGCCGAAGTGCCCGTTGCCGATGAAGGGCACGGGCGGGCGCAGCGCCGACAGAGGCGAGGGATGGTTGCTGGTCAGCACCAGATGCCCCCGGTCGGCCGGAATGAAGGCGCGCTTGGACTGCGCATGGCTGCCCCAGAGCATGAAGACCACGGGGCGCGTGCCCTGGGCGATGTGCCGGATCACCGCATCGGTCAGCAGCTCCCAGCCCTTGCCCGAGTGGCTGGCCGCCTGGCCTTCCTCCACCGTGAGACAGGTGTTGAGCAGCAGCACGCCGTTCCTGGCCCACTTGACCAGGCTGCCGCCCGGGTTGGGGAACGGCGGGAAGGGCACGCCCAGGTCACGCTGCATCTCCTTGAAGATGTTCTGCAGCGAGGGCGGCATGCGCACGCCCGGCGCCACCGAGAACGACAGGCCTTCGGCCTGCCCCCGGCCGTGGTAGGGGTCCTGCCCCAGGATGACCACGCGCACCTCATCGGGCGGGGTCAGCTCCAGCGCGCGCAGCGGCTGGGGCGGAAAGATCACCGCGCCGGCTTCCAGGCGCTGGTGCAGAAAGGTCAGCAGCTGCTGGCCCGTGGCACCCGCGAAGAAGTCCTCGACCAGGGGCTGCCAGTCGGGCGCAACGGGCCAGTCGGCGGGATCGGCGGATTGGAGTTGGTCGGCTTGCGCCGGGGCGATTGCGTCGTCTTGAAGGGCCATGGCGGATGGGGGCACCGCCGCCACATGCCGAGGCAGCAGCCTCCCTCAATAAAGTACAGCTGAAATGCATGGGCGCAAGCGCCATGCCTGTTGGATCACGGCAAGCATACCTTTCCCTGCGGCGGGGAGGTACGTCCGCCTCCAATGGTTCCCCAAAGACAGACAATGGTTACACGGAAAAACATACGAAAAACCTTGAGTCAGTCCAATGCTTTACCTAGAATTTCGTGTAAATGACCACAAACTGCACTCTACAACTGCACCACTGCAGCGCCTGGCACGACGTCGCGAGCGTGGACCTGCGCGGGCCGCAAGGAGAAGGCTGGAAGGCCAGCACCTACTCGGGCTATACCGTGGACTGGGCGGTCCAGCATGCGGGCGCCACCGATGCCCGCGCCCTTTGCGCCCGTTGGCCTGTGGGGCTGGAGCCCCTGCAGCAGGTGCATTGGCCAGTCTTTCTGATCGACATGCTGCCTCAAGGCTTTGGTCGGCGCGAGCTGCTGCAACGCCTGGGCCAATCTCCCCTGGCAGGTGCGGTTGCCGACTGGCAGTTGCTGCTGGCCGGGGCAGGTAACCCCATAGGAAACCTGCGCGTCAAGGAAGCGGCGCAATGGCTGGGCAACCATGGGGGAGGCATGCGCGGGTTCACCGACGAGGAGGTTGCGCAACGCGGCGACGAGTTCTCCGAGTACCTTGCCTCGCATGGCCTGTTTGTTGCCGGGTCCTCCGGGATACAAGGCGAGTGGCCCAAGGTGCTGCTGACACGCGCCCAGGATGGTCTGCTGTACCTGGACCACACCCTTGCGGACGAGCAGGCGGTGCAGCACTACATCGTCAAGTTCGGACGCGGCACCGACCCGCAGCTGGCCTGCATCCTCAGGCATGAGGCCACCTATATGCGTCTGGCCGCCGATCTGGGACTGCGGGTGCATGCACCGCTGGAGTTGCACCAGCGTGCGCTGTTCATACGACGGTTTGACCGGCAGGTGCACCGGGGCGCGGTCACGCGACTGGCGCAGGAAAGCATTGCCACGCTGACCGGCATGCCAGGCTTCGAAGCCGTGCCCGACCATGACACGGTCTGCCTGGAGCTGATGCGGCACTGCAGCCACCCGCAGCAGGAAGTGCTCGAATACATCAAACGCGACATTGCCAACCTGGCCCTGGGCAACAAGGACAACCACGCGCGCAACACCGCCGTGCAGCGCGGTTTCGACGGCCGCATCGCGCTCACGCCCCTGTACGACTTTGCGCCCATGTATCTCCACCCGGACGGCATTGCCCGACGCATCCGCTGGCGGGATGAACAGGGCGGCCGGCCCGATTGGGGCCGTGTGCTGGATAGCGTCTGTGCGCTGGCCGCGCAGCTCCCTCGAAAACGCCGGGGCACGCAGTCGGATCCGTTGCAGCGCGATCCACTGGTGAAAGGCCTCAAGGCCATGATTCCCGCGCTGGAGCGCATCGCCGCAGACGGTCTGGCGCTAGGGCTGGAGCCCGAGGTTCTCGGCCACCTGCGTCCCGCCCTCCTGGCACGTGCGCAGGAGCTCGCTGCGCTGCGCTGAAGACCATGGACAAGCGTTTCACCCCCATTCCCATTGCCCAGCAGCTGGAGCTGCGCAGGCAGGCTATTGACGATGTGCTGGCCCACCCCGAATGGTCTTTGCCGCAGGCCGTGCGGCATCTGAAGAAGACCATGCGGCTGACCACGGCCGAGATGGCCAAGCTTTGCGGCGTTTCCTATAGAACGCTGCAGGACATCGAGCAGGAGCGCAGCGAAGGCAGCGTGCAGACCATGAACCGCATCTTGGCCATGCTGGGGCTCAAGCTCGGGGTGGTGCGCATCGTGCGGACCCCGGATTCACCGGCCGGCCCGCACAACGACGCGTCTTAGGCAAACAGCTTGGCCAGCGCCTCCCCCGGCTCCTTGGCGCGCATGAAGGCCTCGCCCACCAGGAAGCCGTGGATACCGGCATCGCGCATGGCCTTGACGTCCTCGCGGCTGCCGATGCCCGACTCGGTGACCAGCAGGCGGTCGGCGGGCACGTTCTTTTGCAGGTCCAGCGTGGTCTGGATGCTGACCTCGAAGCTGCGCAGGTTGCGGTTGTTGATGCCCACCAGCGGGGTCTTGAGGCGCAGGGCGCGGTCCAGCTCGGCGCCGTCGTGCACCTCGACCAGCACGGCCATGTCCAGGCTGTGGGCGATCTGTTCCATCTCGGCCATCTGCGCGTCGTCCAGGCAGGCGGCGATCAGCAGCACGCAGTCGGCGCCCATGGCCCGCGATTCGTAGATCTGGTAGGGATCGACCATGAAGTCCTTGCGCAGCACGGGCAGGTGGCAGCTGGCGCGCGCCTGCTTGAGATAGTCCACGCTGCCCTGGAAGAACTGCTTGTCGGTCAGCACCGAGAGGCAGGCGGCGCTGACGCCCTTGCCGTCGCCATCGGCATAGCTTTGCGCGATGTCGGCGGGGATGAAGTCCTCGCGGATCACGCCCTTGCTGGGGCTGGCCTTCTTGATCTCGGCGATCACGCCGGCCTGGCCGGCGGCGATCTTGGCGCGCAGCGCGCCCACGAAGTCGCGCGTGAGCACGCGGCTTTCGGCGTCGCGGCGCATGTCCGCGAAGGGCATGCGCTTCTGGGCGGCCGCCACTTCCTGCACTTTCACGTCGCAGATTTGCTTGAGGATGTCGGACACGTTGCTTTCCTTGGTTTCTTGTATTCGGTGGTCGATGGGGGCTGCGCGGCTCAGGCCGTCAGCCGGGCCGTGTAGGCCACGAGTTCGTTGAGCTTGGCCAGGGCAGCGCCGCTGTCCAGCGCCGCCTGGGCGCGGGCCATGCCGTCCTCGATGCTGGAGGCCACGTTGGCCGCATACAGGGCGGCACCCGCGTTCAGGCAGACGATGTCGCGCGCGGCACTCTTTTCGCCATGGAGCACGCCCAGCAGCATGGCCTTGGATTCCTCGGGATTGTCCACCTTGAAGGCGCGCGTGCCCACCATGCGCAGGCCGAAGTCCTCGGGATGGATCTCGTACTCGCGCACCACGCCGTCCTTGAGCTCGCCCACCAGGGTGCCCGCGCCCAGGCTGATCTCGTCCAGGCCGTCGCGGCCATAGACCACGATGGCGTGCTCGGCGCCCAGGCGCTGCAGCGCGCGCACCTGGATGCCGACCAGGTCCTCGTGGAACACGCCCATGAGGATGTTGGGCGCGCTGGCCGGATTGGTCAGCGGGCCCAGGATGTTGAAGATGGTGCGCACGCCCAGCTCCTTGCGCACGGGCGCCACGTTCTTCATGGCCGGGTGGTGGTTGGGCGCGAACATGAAGCCGATGCCCACGTCGGCGATGCTGCGCGCGATCTGCTCGGGGCTGAGCTGGATGTTGACGCCCAGCGCCTCCATGGCGTCGGCGCTGCCGCTCTTGCTGCTGACGCTGCGCCCGCCGTGCTTGCTGACCTTGCCGCCCGCCGCCGCGATCACGAAGATGGAGCAGGTGGAGATGTTGAAGGTGTTGGCGCCGTCGCCGCCCGTGCCCACGATGTCCACCAGGTGGCGCTTGTCCTCCACATGGACCTTGTTGGAGAACTCGCGCATGACCTCGGCCGCGGCCGTGATCTCGCCGATGGTCTCCTTCTTCACGCGCAGGCCGGTGACGATGGCCGCCGTCATCACGGGCGACAGCTCGCCGCGCATGATCAGGCGCATCAGGTGCAGCATCTCGTCGTGGAAGATTTCGCGGTGCTCGATGGTGCGCTGCAGCGCTTCCTGGGGGGTGATCTGGGTCATTGCGGTGTCTCGGTTGGGTGCCGGCCTGCTCAGGCCTTCTGTTCCAGGAAATTCTTGAGCATGGCATGGCCATGCTCGGTGAGGATGCTCTCGGGGTGGAATTGCACGCCCTCGATGGCCAGGCTGGTGTGGCGCACGCCCTGGATCTCGCCGTCCTCGCTGGTGGCCGTGATCTCCAGGCATTCGGGCAGGCTGGAGCGCGCGATGGCCAGCGAGTGGTAGCGGTTGACCGTGAACTGCTCGGGCAGGTCGGCGAACACGCCCTTGCGGTCGGTGGTGATGACGCTGGTCTTGCCATGCATCTGCTGGCCCGCGCGCACGATGTCGCCGCCGAAGGCCGCGCCAATGCTCTGGTGGCCCAGGCACACGCCCAGGATGGGCAGGCGGCCCGCGAAGTGCTGGATGGCCGCCACGGAAATGCCCGCCTCGGCCGGCGAGCAGGGGCCGGGCGAGATCACCAGGCGGTCGATCTTCTCGCGCTCGACCAGGGCGATCACCTCGTCCAGCGTGGCCTCGTCATTGCGCACCACGGTGACATCGGCACCCAGCTCGCCGAAGTACTGGACGATGTTGTAGGTGAAGCTGTCGTAGTTGTCGATCATCAGCAGTCTGGTCATACCGGCTCCTGGGTCTCAAAGGGAAAAACGGGTGGCACGGGCATGCCGCAGCGAAGGCTGGCGCGGGAATGCGCGCAATGCTGCCTGGGTCTGGAAGGGGGAATCTGAGGGCATCTGGGCAATCTCCTGGGTTCTGGGAGCCGCCGTGCCGGGGAGCCATCTGCTGAGTGAGCCTTGCTGCCGTCACGGCGGCAAGGTGCGGTACGCAACCGCGACGACGTGCCGCTTCCTTATTGGAAGCGCCACCACTGTGCAACGATGATCGAAACGGGCGTACCGTTCATGGCTGTCTTGGATCGAGAGTTCAGGTGTCTGGAAGACGGGAATGCAGCAGGCTGCATGGCGGAGCATGCTAACACAGGGTCCGCGCAGCGTGGCGGGACGACCCTGCAGGCGCCTCACTTCAGGAAATCCGGCTGGTCGAACTTCTGCTTCAAGAAGCGGCCATTGGCCAGCAGCGCCTGCGCGTCGCTGGCCGCCACATGGGCCACCACCTGCTGCATCTGCCCGGCCAGCAGCACCAGCTGCTCGGTCAACAGCTGCCTGGGCGTCTTGCCGTCCTGCACGGGCTGGGTGACACGGAACAGCGGCGGCAGCGCCGCATAGTGCGACAGCGTGGCGGGCAGGTACTGCAGCACCGTCTCGCGCACGGTGAACAGGCCGTCGTTGAAGACCGGGCCGGCTTCGGCCAGCGAGGGCAGCACCTCGTGCACCGAGCCGCGCACGCTGTCCAGGTGCTTTTGCATCTCGGGCGTGAGCATCGGGCGGGCCTTTTGCACCAGTTCGTCGATGCGTTCGCGGATGTCCTCGGCGCTCCAGTGCTGCTGCAGCGCCCTCTCGAAGCTGGCGCCCGCGGGCTGCAGGGCCCAGCCCAGCAGCAGGCCCGCGACGTACAGCCCCAGCGTGATCCAGCCCCAGCCGGCGCCGATCACGCCGGCAAACAGCAGCACCGGCCCCAGCAGGGCCAGCGCCAGGCCGGCGAGGTTGCCGTTGCCGTAGAAGAAAAGCTGCAGGCGGCGCATCAGGCGGGTCCGATCGGTGGCGGCGCTGTCACTGGTAGCCCCGGATTTCCTTGAACACCAGCGGCAGCCCGCTCTTGCCGGTGTTGCGCGCATCGAAGGCGCGCCCGCCGGTCAGCGCGGCCAGGGCCTGCATTTCGCCGGACTGCGCCTCGCCAAAGATGATGGGAAAGACCCGCACCAGCGGCGCGCCGCCGTCGCGCGCCATGCGCTGCTCGCGCTCGAATGCGGCCCAGTCGCGGCCGGCCGTGTTGGCGCCATCGGTCAGCAGCACGATGCTGACGAAGCGCTCGGGATCGGCCCGCAGTTCCTGGCGTGCCTGCTGCTGGGCCAGCGTGAGTGCGTCGTAGATGGCCGTGCCGCCGTCGGCCACCAGGCTGTCGGCATAGGCCAGCACCTGGGCGCTTGCGGCCTGCAGGTCGCCCGCCGCGAACTGCACGCGCGCGGGCTGGCCGACCAAACCCGAGAACGGAATCAGCAGCACGCGCTCGCGCGCCTGGAAGGCGGCATAGCGCTGGCTGGCGGCCGAGGCCTCGGCGCCGGACAGCAGCTTGAGCGCCTCCTTCATCTGCGCCAGCCGCGCACCCTTCATGGAGCCGCTCACGTCCAGCACGAAGATGCTGGTGGCCGGACGGCGCAGATCGCTCTGGTAGGCCGAGAGCACGGCATCGATCACCTCCAGCCGGTTCGGAAAGCTCAGCTCCACCACGGGCGCCGTGGGCAGGGCCGGGCTGGCCTGCGCCTCGGGGCTGGCGGGGCGCAGCTGGGCCTGGCGCAGCGGCTGGCCCTGGAAGGCGGGGGCCTTGAACTGGGCGACCAGCTTGTCATAGTCGGCGCGGCGGCCGGCGTTGAGCAGCATCAGCGGATAGTCGGCCGAGATCACGCCGTCGCGCGGGTAGACCATGGTCAGGCGGTCGGCGGCGGGCAGCTTCTCGTTCAGGCGCAGGATCACGGCCTCGTAGTTGACCAGCGCATCGACGGCGCCGGGCTCGCGCTCGAAGGCCTCGGCCAGCCAGCCGGAGCTGCCGGCGGTGAGCTTCTGACCCGACAGAAAGTCCTTGAGCACCTTGGCGTTGACCTCCCTGGCGTCCAGGTCCTCGGTCTTGCCGGCCACGGCCGAGGCCACGGCGAACAGCGCGCTCATGCCGGTGTTGGAACTGGCCGGATTGGTCATGCCGTAGCGCAGCCGGCCCTGGGTGGCAGCGCGTGCGATGTCGGCCCAGGTGGGCGGGGCCTTGTCCCAGCCCAGCTTGTGCAGCACGGGGACCTTCACGCCCAGGGCCACGCGCGAGTAGAAAAGCTTTTCGCGCGCCAGCGGCTTGTTCGCCAGCGCCAGCGCGGGATAGGCGCCATTGGGCGGCAGGATGGCGTCGTACTGCTCGCCCGCATTGATGCGCTCGACCATCTCCAGCGTGCCCGCATAGCTGAGCTTGAGCGGCACGCCCGCCGCCGTGGCGGCCTGCTCCAGCGCGGGCGCCACGTCCTTGAGTTCGGAGCCGGCCAGCACGGTGAATGCACCCTGGGGACCGGCGGGCGCATCGGCCTTTGCGGCGGCCTGCGGCGCGGGTTCGGGCGACTTGCCGCAGCCGGCCAGGGCCAGCGCCAGGCCCAGCAGCCACCAGGCCGCCAGGCGCCGGAACATGCTCACAGCACCACCTCGCCGGCGGGCGCCTGCAGCGCCTCGCGCACGTCCTCGCGGCGGCTCTTTTCCAGATAGGCGCGGGACTTGTCCACCTCCTGCGACAGCGTGTCCACCGTGGTCTGCATGGAGGCCAGGGCCTTGACCTTGAAGTCGGCCATCGCGTCCATGGTCTGGTAGATGTTGCCGAAGGCCTGCTGCAGCCTGGCGATGTCGATGGTGCTGCTGGCCGCCTGCTCGTGGATCTTGCCGCTTTGCTCGCGCAGCAGCTCGCTGGTGCCGGCGATCAGGTTGCCCGTGGTGGTGTTCAGCGCCGTGATCTGGTCCAGCACCAGTTTCTGGTTGGCCAGCGCCTGCGCCACGATGACGGCCGTGCGCAGGGCAGAGACCGTGGTGGTGGTCGCGCGGTCCACGCCCTTGGCCAGTTCGAGGTTGTTCTTGCGCACCAGGTCCAGCGCCAGGTAGCCCTGCACGTTCACCGCCATCTGGGTGAGCAGGTCGGTGACCTTCTGGCGTGCGTAGAACAGCATGTCCTCGCGCACCACGCGGGCCTTTTCAGGGTCGCTGGCGTCCAGCTGCGCCGCCTTGGCCTCCAGCGCCGCGTCCAGCTTCTTGCCGATGTGGATGTATTTCTCCAGCCGCTCCATCAGGCCCCACAGGTTGGCCTTTTCCTGCTCGATGGCGGCGTTGTCGCGCAGCAGCTCGTCCTTGCCGCGCTTGAGGCTGTCGATGATGGCGTTCAGGTGGCTCTGGCTGGACTGGAACTTGTCGAAGTAGTCCACCAGCCTGTTGCCCATGGGGATCAGGCCCAGCAGCTTGCGCGGCTTGAACAGGTCGTCCTGGCGCGAGGGGTCCAGCGCCTCCACCTGGCGGCGCAGGTCGATCAGGCCCTGGCCGATCTGGCTGCCCTGGTCGAACAGGCCGTTGTTCAGCGTCTTGACGGGGCGCTCTAGCATGCGGTTGGAGACGGCGGCAGCGGCCTGCACCTCCTTGTTGCCCATGCCGTGGATGCGCTCGACCGCGCCCTTGAAGGCGGGCGACTGGCTGTCGTTGGCGGTGATGTCGTCGATGAACTGCGCCACGTGCGCGTCCAGCTGCTGCACTTCCTCGGCCTTGAGGCGGACCTTGCCGCTGGCCGACTCGATGGGCACGGGCAGGGCGGGCGCGGGCGGCTCCAGCACGAAATCCTGCTCCTGCGCAGGCACGGCCACGGCGGCGCTGGCAGCGGTGGTCTGGGGGGTGTTGCTCATCGGTTGCTCCTGGAACGTTCGGTCATTTGAAGCGCTGCTCCATGTCCACGATCATTCGCTCCAGCCACTCCTGGCTGGGCGGTTCGATCACATCCACCAGCTGCGCGGGCGCCTGCACGCCCTGCCCGGCCCAGCGCTCGGGCCCGTGCGTGTCGCCGCCGGTGCGAAAGCCGTATTCCTGCGCCAATGCGCGCAGCTGCGGATCGGATTCGAGCAGCTGGCCCACGCGATCGCCCGCAGGCGTGTAGGGCACGAGCACATGCTTGGAATACAGCGTGGGCTGCGGGTAGAGCATCACCATCTCGCCGCTCCTGCGCTGCGGGTGGCGCAGCAGGAACTCCACCAGCTGCGATTCATAGGCCACCAGCAGCGGCGCCTTGCCCATGCCCAGGGCCAGGTAGTCCTCGAAGGGGCCGGCCGACGAGCTTTCCTGGAAACCCTGGCGCAAAAACAGCGGCGCCACCTGCGGCATCACGCGCTCCAGGTCGGCCGGGCTTTGCACCACCTGCTGGCCGTTGAGCACATAGCTGGCCAGCGCCAGGTACATGGCCGCGCTGTTGGAGCTGCGCACATCGGTGCTGGCGGGCAGCACGGCCTTGCCGGTGGCAAAGGCGCCGGAGGCCTTCAGGTCACGCCAGCGCGTGCCCTTGCCGGCCATGGCCAGCAGGGCCGGCAGATCGGTCACGTAAAAGAAGTCGCCCTGCTTTTGCGCAACGCCGTTGGCGATCAGGATCTCGGCAATGGGCCGCCAGCTGGCGAACACGATGGGCGTGTAGAACGGCGTGTAGACCGTGCCGGCCCTGGCCGCCGCCTTGAGCTGGGCCGCAGCCGGCGCCCCCGAGGGAAAGCCGAAGTCGTACTGCTTGGGGTCGTAGCTGTTGGCAATGCTGCGCGAGCCGGCCTTTTGCACCGTCACCGTCACGCCGTGGCGCGCCAGCACGTCGCGCACGCGCTCGTCCTGGAAGAAGGCTTCCTTCTCGGAGCCGATCAGGCCGCGTGCCGTCACGGACTGCTGCTGCGTCAGCTGCGCCTGGCGGTCCTGCACCAGGGCCGTGCGCGAGTACCAGACGCCGCCGCCCACGGCCGCCAGCAGCAG
Organism: Delftia sp.; assembly: GCF_059499305.1. Lineage (NCBI taxonomy): Bacteria > Pseudomonadati > Pseudomonadota > Betaproteobacteria > Burkholderiales > Comamonadaceae > Delftia > Delftia sp. The sequence continues at coordinate 35,163 of NZ_JCABYI010000013.1, read as the reverse complement.
CGCCGCCAGCCCCGCCGCCAAAGCACGGCGCGCGTTCATTGAGAGGCTCCGCCCTGGATGACGGCAAGATGAAATTCGGTCATGAACGCGCGGGCCGTTGTCATGTTCTGTTCAAAAAAACTTCTTATACGGAAGTTTTGTGACACAACGACGACACGCGGCCCGGCCCGCGCCGCGACTACCTCAACGCGACTATCTCAGCGCGACTACCTCAACGCGAGTTGCTCAGTGAAGCTGCGCCCGCCGGGCGTTTCGCGGTGCTGCTGGGTGCGGTGCTCCACCAGCTGGTCCCACGTCTGCATCTGGCGCTCTTGCGTCTTGCGCAGCGCGCCGGTGACCTGCTTGCCGGCTGTCTCGATCAGCGTGGTGATGGTGCGGCTGTCCTGCACCTTGGTCAGGTCATAGTTGCCCGACTGCAAATCCAGCATGCTGCGGTTGCGCGCCTTTTTGGATTCGGCGTTCAGGGACTCGGTCACCACCTGGGCGATCGACTCGCCCTCCCTGCCGCGGGACTGCCGGGTGGTCTTCTGGCCCACCTGGTACTCGGCGCGGCCGATTTCGGTCACGGCACCGAATTCATTGGTGTTCTCGAAATCACCGCTGAAGCTGGCCTGGAAATCGGCCAGGCCGCTTTGCAGGGACTGCACGGAACGCTCCAGCCCGGAGAGCGCGACGATGGCGCCCGGCGCGGCCGGCGCCTGCGCGTTGTGCAGCTGACTGAAGGCACTCTTGAACATGTCCACCAGCGCCGCATCCGCACGGCCGCGCTGCGCGGCGGCATCAAAGCGCTTCAGATGCTGGTCCAGCGCGGACTGGCGCTGCGACGCGCTGGCGCCTGCGGGGGCGTCGGACTCCAGGTTGACGGCCAGCTCGCCCGCCGCGCCCTTCATCGCCACCGATCGGCCATCGGCGCCCACATGCAGGCTGAACGAGGACAGGGGCTGCGAAGGCTTGGGGTTCTTGATGTCCAGGTCCAGGCCGGACAGCACGCTGCGGTCGAAGTCCATCAGCTTGCCCAGTTCCAGCTGGGGCTTGCCCGGCTTTCCCAGGCCTTCCAGCGCTTCGTCCAGCCCGTCGGCCAGCTGGGCAATGGCCGCGCTCTCGGCCTGGCTCAAGGTGCCGGAACTCTTGACCTCGACCCGCAGCCCGCTGCTGCTGCCCGCTTCGCTGCCGTCGTTCGTGGCAATCCGCAGCTCCACGGTCTGGCCCGATTGCGTGCGGATCTTCAGGCTCACGGTGGCAGCGCCCACGGACACATCGCTCAGTGCGGACTTGTCCAGGGCCTGCGCATCCGCGCTGCCTGCGACGGAGTCGGCCGCCGTGGGAGCCTGGTACTCCGCCACCGTCTGCTGGTAGTCCGACGGCGTGGCCGCAAAGCGCGACAGCAGGGCGCCGCCCAGGCCGCGCCAGCGGTCGGCCAGGCTGGCCGACGGGCCCAGGCCCAGGTTGCGCGCCATCAGGGTGCTGATGTCGTCCCTGTCTTGCGAGGCCCAGGCCCGGGTCAGCCTGAACTGCCCCAGTTCCACGGGCTGCGGCTTGGCATAGATGACGCTGGACCCTGTGGACTGGCCCAGCGTGACCTGCGTGCCCGGGTCGGCGGGTGCAGCGGCTGCCGTGGTCGCTGACGACCTCACGGACACCGTGGGCCGCATGCCCACTGCGCTGGCGGCAAAGCTGGCGCCGGTGGATGAAATGCTGGTCATGGATTGATCGTCTTCCTTCGGTCTTGTCTTGACTGAATGGCGGCCCCAGGCCTTTGCAGGCCGGGGATTTTCTCTGTCCACGGACCATCGGCAGATTTCCGGTTTTCTTTACCTCCCATGCACCAATATGGTGTGAATACCTTGTATTCATTGAAATCCGGCCAATACAGGGAATGCTCGGCTGTTGGCGCAAAAAGACACCATTGCTCTACTGGGCACAGCAACCGGCGGCAAGCGGCATTCTCCCCGTGAGGCAGCCCTCTTTGACCTGAGTCAAGACTATGGAGTGAACTGCATCGATATAACGAAACGGCATCGCCAAAATCGGTCGCTGCAGTGCAACATAGATAGAATGAAAAAGACCAGGAGACGATATTGGCATGCAAACCTTTGATTTGCATGCATCAAAACAAGCTATCAAAAGCTTCGTAGTCACAGGAAATACAAACATTCGCCGTGGCGCATATGTCGGCAATGCCGCGCCATGCCCCGTGATTCCTGACGAAGCCGCCCCAAGGCGGCCTGTTTCCCGGCAGACCTTCTGATCTGGAGCATTCGAGATGACGCTATTGGCTGGCAAAAAAGGCCTGATCGTCGGCATCGCCAACCGCGACAGCATTGCCTGGGCCTGTGCCCGGGCCATGCATGCGGCGGGCGCCGAGATCGGCGCGACCTGGCAGAACGACAAGGCCCGGGCGCATGTGGAGCCCCTGCTCGACGAGATCGGTGCCGAGCTGCGCATGCCGCTGGACGTGGGCGACGACGAGCAGATGCGCGCGCTGTTCGATGCCGCCGCCGTGCGCTGGGGCCGGCTGGACTTCGTGCTGCACGCCGTGGCCTACGCCCCGCGCAAGGACCTGCAGGGCCGCGTGGTGGACAGCTCCCGCGAGGGCTTTGCGCTGGCCATGGACATCTCCTGCCACTCCTTCATCCGCATGGCCCACCTGGCCGAGCCGCTGATGGCCGCCAGCGGCGGCAGCCTCATGACACTGAGCTACCTGGGCGCCAGCGAGGTCATGCCGCACTACGGAATCATGGGCCCGGTCAAGGCCGCGCTGGAGTCCACCACGCGCTACCTGGCGGCCGAGCTCGGCCCCTCGCGCATCCGCGTCAATGCCGTCTCGCCCGGGCCCATCGCCACGCGCGCGGCCTCGGGCATTGCCGCGTTCGATGAACTCGTGGCCGACAGCGTGCGCCGCTCGCCCATTGCCGGCGAATTGCAGCCCGACGACGTGGGGCCGCTGTGCGCCTTCCTGGCCTCGGACGGGGCGCGCGCCATCACGGGCTGCACGCTGTATGTCGATGGCGGCCACCACATCCTCAACTAGCGGCTGCCGCACCGGCGCCCCGCAGCACTGCAGATGACCCTCCCATTCCCCCGAACCGCCGCCGCAGCGCTGGCAGCCGCACTGGCCGCCGCCCTGGCAGGATGTGCCTCCCTGGCGCCGCCGCACGAGCCGCCGCCCCTGCCCACGCCCGAGGCCTGGCCTGCCCATCTGCAGGCGGGCGCCCAGGGTGTCGCCGCCGCCGGCCTGCCCTGGCGCGAGTACTTCACCGACCCCGTGCTGCGCCAGCTCATCGCCACCGCGCTGGAGCACAACCGCGACCTGCGCGTGGCCGCGCTGCGCGCCGAAGAGGCGCGCGCGGCCTTCCAGATCCAGCGCTCCGAGCTGTTCCCGGCCATTGGCGTGGGCGGCCAGGCCGCACGGGCGCGCGTGCCGGGCGATCTCAACCTCTCGGGCCGCTCCGTGGTCAGCGGCGAGTACCGCGCCGAGGTCGGCTTCAGCAGCTGGGAGCTGGACCTGTGGGGTCGCGTGCGCAGCCTCAAGGACGCGGCCCTGCAGACCTGGCTGGCCAGCGATGCGGGCCGCCACGCCGTGCAGACCGCGCTGATCGCCCAGGTGGCCGACGGCTACCTGGGCCTGCGCGAGCTGGACGAGCGCGTGGCCATTGCGCGCGAGACGCTGGCCACGCGCCAGGAATCCTTTCGCATCTTCACGCGCCGCGAGGCCGTGGGCGCCAGCTCGCGCCTGCAGCTGGCCCAGGTCCAGACCCTGCTGACCCAGGCGCAGGCCCTGCTGGCCCAGCTGGAGCTGGCACGCGCGCAGCAGCTGCACGCCCTGGCCCAGCTGGTCGGCGCCCACCCGGGTCCGCTGCCCGCCGCCGCACCCTTTGACGACGCCCTGGTGCTGGCCGAGCTGCGGCCGGGCCTGCCCTCGGAGCTGCTCACGGCGCGGCCCGACATTGCCGCGGCCGAGCACCAGCTGCGCGCGGCCCGGGCCCAGATCGGCGCGGCGCGCGCCGCCTTCTTCCCGCGCATTGCGCTCACCGCCCGCTGGGGCACGGCCAGCGCCGAACTCGACGGCCTGTTCGACGGCGGCAGCCGCGCCTGGGCCTTCGTGCCCACGGTGTCCCTGCCCATCTTCGACGGCGGCCGGCGCCGCGCCAACCTGGAGCTGGGCGAGATCCGCAGCGACATGGCCGTGGCCCAGTACGAGAAAGCCATACAGACCGCCTTCCGCGAGGTGGCCGATGGCCTGGCCGCGCGCCGCTGGCTGTCCGAACAGATCACCGTGCAGCGCACCGCCGTGCAGGCCCAGGCCGAGCGCGCGCGGCTGGCGCAGCTGCGCTACGACAACGGCTCGGCCGCCTACCTGGAGGTGCTGGACGCCCAGCGCGACCTGCTGGCCGCACGCCAGCAACTGGTGCAGGCGCGGCGCGCCCTGCTGTCCAGCCAGGTGGGCCTGTATGCCGCCCTGGGCGGCGGCAGCGGCGCGGAACCTGCCGCGCTGCCCGCCACCGTGCCGGCCACGCCTGCCGATCCCCCGAATTCCTGAAGCATCCGGACCCGCCCATGGACAAGAACACCTCTCTGAAGAACAAGATCGTGCCGATCGCCGCCGTGGCGGTCCTGGCCCTCGTGGCCTGGTGGGCCTGGAAGACCTTCACGCCCAAGGGCCCGGGCGAGGGCTTCGTCGGCAGCAATGGCCGGGTCGAGGCCACCGAGATCGACATCTCCACCAAGCTGCCCGGCCGCGTGGAGGAAATCCTGGTGCGCGAGGGCGACTTCGTGCAGGCCGGCCAGCCCGTGGCGCGCATGCAGATCGACACCCTGCGCGCCCAGCGCCAGGAAGCCGACGCCATGCGCCAGCAGGCCGAGCACAGCGTGGCCGCGGCCGAGGCCCAGGTCACCCTGCGCCGCAGCGACCTGGCCGCCGCCCAGGCCCTGATCGTGCAGCGCGAGACCGAGGTGGACGCCGCGCAGCGCCGCTTCAAGCGCTCGGAAACGCTGGCGCGCGAGGGTGCCTCTTCGGTGCAGGAGCTCGATGACGACCGCGCCCGCGTGCGCGGCAGCGAGGCGGCGCTGGCCGCCACGCGTGCCCAGGCCGCCGCTGCCCAGGCCGCCGTGAAGGCGGCCGAGGCCCAGGTGGTCGGCGTGCGCTCCCAGGTGCAGGCGGCCACGGCCACGGTGGCGCGCGTGCAGGCCGACATCGACGACGGCGTGCTCAAGGCCCCGCGCGACGGCCGCGTGCAGCTGCGCGTGGCCCAGCCCGGCGAGGTGCTGGGCGCAGGCGGGCGCGTGCTCAACCTGCTGGACCTGTCCGATGTCTACATGACCTTCTTCGTGCCGGAAACTGCAGCCGGCCGCATCGCCCTGGGCAGCGAGGTGCGCCTGGTGCTGGACGCCGCGCCCGAGTACGTGATTCCGGCCCGCGTCTCCTTCGTCGCCAGCCAGGCCCAGTTCACGCCCAAGACCGTGGAGACCGCCAGCGAGCGCCAGAAGCTGATGTTCCGCGTGCGCGCCCAGATCCCGCCGGAGCTGCTGCGCCGCCATCTGGAACAGGTCAAGACCGGCGTGCCCGGCATGGCCTGGCTGCGCACCGATGCCAGCCATGAGTGGCCCGCCAACCTGGCCATCAAGCTGCCAGCCCAGCCCGCGCAATGAGCCAGAGCACGACGCCCCACGCCAGCGGCTGGGTCGTGCGCCTGAAGGGCGTGCACCAGCGCTATGGCCAGGTCGAGGCTCTGGCGGGCATCGACCTGGACATTCCCGAAGGCCGCATGGTCGGCCTGATCGGGCCGGACGGCGTGGGCAAGTCCAGCCTCATGGCGCTGATCTCCGGGGCGCGCCAGATCCAGGAAGGCAGCGTCGAGGTGCTGGGCGGCGACATGGCCCAGCGCCGGCACCGCGAGGCCGTCTGCCCGCGCGTGGCCTACATGCCGCAGGGCCTGGGGCGCAACCTCTATCCCACGCTGTCGGTGGAGGAGAACCTGCAGTTCTTCGCGCGCCTGTTCGGCCATGACGCGGCCGAGCGGCGCCGTCGCATCGACGACCTCACCCAGGCCACGGGCCTGCGCAAATTCCTGGAGCGGCCGGCCGGCAAGCTGTCGGGCGGCATGAAGCAGAAGCTGGGCCTGTGCTGCGCGCTGATCCACGACCCCGACCTGCTCATTCTTGACGAGCCCACCACGGGCGTGGACCCGCTGGCGCGCGCCCAGTTCTGGGACCTGATCGCGCGCATCCGCCGCCAGCGCCCCGGCATGAGCGTGCTGGTGGCCACGGCCTACATGGACGAGGCCCAGCGCTTCGACTGGCTGGTGGCCATGGACGAGGGCCGCGTGCTGGCCACGGGCACGCCGGCCGAGCTGCTGCAGCGCACGGCCAGCCGCTCGCTGGAAGAGGCCTTCATCGCCCTGCTGCCCGAAGAGAAAAAGCGCGGCCATGCGCCCGTGACCATCGCCCCCCTGCCCGAGGGCGGCGAGGACGACATCGCCATCGAGGCCAGGGACCTGACCATGCGATTTGGCGACTTCGTCGCCGTGGACCATGTGTCCTTCCGCATCCGCCGCGGCGAGATCTTCGGCTTCCTGGGCTCCAACGGCTGCGGCAAGAGCACCACCATGAAGATGCTGACCGGCCTGCTGCCGGCCAGCGAGGGCCAGGCCTGGCTGTTCGGCCAGCCCGTGGACCCGCGCGACATCGACACGCGCCGCCGCGTGGGCTACATGACCCAGGCGTTCTCGCTGTACGGCGAGCTGACCGTGCACCAGAACCTGGTGCTGCATGCGCGCCTGTTCGGCGTGCCCGAGGCGGACATTCCCGCGCGCGTGGCCGAGATGCTGCAGCGCTTCGACCTGCAGGCCGCACAGCACAGCCTGCCGGCCGCCCTGCCGCTGGGCATGCGCCAGCGCCTGTCGCTGGCCGTGGCCATGGTGCACAAGCCCGAGCTGCTCATCCTGGACGAGCCCACCTCGGGCGTGGACCCCGTGGCGCGCGACGGCTTCTGGCGCCTGCTGGTGGAGCTGTCGCGGCGCGACCGCGTGACCATCTTCATCTCCACCCACTTCATGAACGAGGCCGAGCGCTGCGACCGCATGTCCATGATGCATGCGGGCAAGGTGCTGGACAGCGACACGCCCGCGCGCCTGGTAGCCAAGCGCGGCGCGGCCACGCTGGAGGAAGCCTTCATCGGCTACCTGGTCGAGGCCGGTGGCGGCGAGGCCCCGGCCGAGGAACAGCAGGCCGCACCGGCCGCCCCCGCTGCCGTGGAAACGCACGCTGCGCGCCGCCGCCATTTCAGCGCCCAGCGCATGCTCAGCTATGTCTGGCGCGAAGCGCTGGAGCTGCAGCGCGACCCGGTGCGCGCCACGCTGGCCCTGGTGGGCTCGCTGATCCTGATGTTCGTGATGGGCTACGGCATCAGCCTGGACGTGGAGGACCTGCGCTTTGCCGTGCTGGACCGCGACCAGACCACCATCAGCCGCAGCTATGCGATGAGCCTGTCGGGCTCGCGCTACTTCATCGAGCAGCCGCCGCTGACCGACTACGACGCACTGGACCGCCGCATGCGCAGCGGCGAGCTGACCCTGGCCATCGAGATCCCCCCGGGCTTTGCGCGCGATGTGCTGCGCGGCGGCTCCGTGCAGGTGGGCGCCTGGTTCGACGGCGCCATGCCCACGCGCGCCGAGACCGTGCGCGGCTACCTGCAGGGCATCCACCAGCACTGGCTGACCGAGCAGGCGCGCGAGCGCCTGGGCGTGGCGCCGGCCGGCCTCATCGACATCCAGACGCGCTTTCGCTACAACCCCGACGTGCGCAGCCTGCCGGCCATGGTGCCGGCCGTCATGCCCCTGCTGCTGCTGCTTTTGCCGGCCATGCTGACGGCGCTGGCCGTGGTGCGCGAGAAGGAAAGCGGCTCCATCACCAACCTCTACGTCACGCCGGTCACGCGCACCGAATTCCTGCTGGGCAAGCAACTGCCCTATGTGGTGCTGGCCATGCTGAACTTCCTGCTGATGTGCCTGATGGCCGTCACCCTGTTCGGCGTGCCCGTGACGGGCAGCTTTGCCACGCTGGCCCTGGCGGCGCTGATCTTCAGCGGCGCCTCCACGGGCTTCGGCCTGCTGGCCTCCACGCTGACGCGCAGCCAGATCGCCTCGATGTTCCTGGTGCTGATCGGCACGCTGATCCCCACCACGCAGTTCGCAGGCCTGGTCGATCCCGTGTCCTCGCTGGAGGGCGTGGGCCGCGCCATCGGCGAGGTCTATCCGGCCAGCCACATGATCGCCATCAGCCGCGGCGTGTTCAGCAAGGCGCTGGGATTTCGGGAGCTGGCCGGCTCGTTCGGGCCGCTGCTGCTGTCCGTGCCGGCGATCCTGGGCCTGGCCATTGCGCTGACCAGAAAGCAGGAGAGCTGACATGCGCACCCGCCTTTTCTCCAACATCTACCGGCTGGGCGTCAAGGAGCTGTGGAGCCTGTGGCGCGACCCCGTGCTGCTGGTGCTCATCGCCTATGTGTTCACGGTCTCCATCTACACGGCGGCCACGGCCATGCCCGAGAGCCTGCACAACGCGCCCATCGCCATCGTGGACGAGGACGGCTCGCCGCTGTCGCAGCGCATCGCGGGCGCCTTCTATCCGCCGCAGTTCGCGCCGCCGGCCATGATCGACCGCACGCAGATGGACCCGGGCATGGACTCGGGCACCTACACCTTCGTGCTCAACATACCGCCCAACTTCCAGCGCGACGTGCTGGCGGGCCGCGCGCCCGAGCTGCAGCTGAACGTGGACGCCACGCGCATGAGCCAGGCCTTTACGGGCAACAGCTATGTGCAGCAGATCGTCTCGGCCGAGGTCAGCGAGTTCGTGCGGCACTTTCGGGGCGCCACCGCCCTGCCCGTGGACCTGGTGGTGCGCGCGCGCTTCAATCCCGCGCTGGACAAGGTCTGGTTCGGCGGGCTGATGCAGATCATCAACAACGTGACCATGCTGTCCATCATCCTCACGGGCGCGGCGCTGATCCGCGAGCGCGAACACGGCACGGTGGAGCACCTGCTGGTCATGCCGGTGACACCGACCGAGATCATGCTGGCCAAGATATGGTCCATGGGACTGGTCGTGCTGGTCACCGCCTTTGCCTCGCTCAACCTCGTGGTGCGCGGCGCCCTGGGCGTTCCCATCGAAGGCTCTCAGCCGCTGTTCCTGGCAGGGGCCGCGCTGTGCCTGTTCGCCACAACGTCGCTGGGGATCTTCCTTGCCACGCTGGCGCGCAACATGCCACAGTTCGGCATGCTGCTGGTGCTCGTGCTGCTGCCGCTGCAGCTGCTGTCGGGCGCCATGACGCCGCGCGAAAGCATGCCGCAGCTGGTGCAGACCATCATGCTGGCCGCGCCGACCACCCACTTTGTCGAGCTGTCGCAGGCCATCCTCTACCGCGGAGCGGGGCTGGACGTGGTCTGGAAGCCCTTTCTCGCACTGGCCGCCATCGGCTCCGTGCTGTTCGCCCTCACGCTCGCCCGCTTTCGCAAGACCATCGGCCAGATGGCCTGAGTTTCGTTCCGCCGCCAAGGCATCTTTCCACGTCAACCAGCAAGGAGTTCCATATGAGCGCACAGACCATTCCCCTCCATCTGCTCAAGGCCCAGCTCGAACTGCAGCTGCACCTGAGCCGGCTGCTGCAGGAAAGCGGCCAGCAATGGCTGGAACATGCCGCACGCAACGGCCCCGAGCGCATCGCCGAGACCGGCAACGAGATCGAGGGCGTGCAGCAGACCAGCAGCTGGCAGGAGCTGGCCACCCTGCCCGCCCAGGCCTTCTGGCGCCACGCCCACCTGCGCATGGGCCATGCCCAGGCCCTGGCCCAGACCGCCATGGCCAGCCAGATGACCCTGGCCCAGGGCGTGCAGCAGGCCGTGCACGACTGGCAGCAGCAGGTGGCAGCCACGCTGAGCGGCGGCGCCCAGGGCGCGGCCGACACGGCCGTGCCCTGGAGCGACCTGCTGGCGCGCTGGACCTCGGCCGTGCAGTCCATGGCCCAGTCCGTGACCCCATCCGTCACCCCGCCCGACCATGCGGCGCAGCAGCCCATTGCAGCGGCTGCCGCCGAAACGGCCCGGGACGCTGCCGCCCACGGCTGAAGAGCCCAGGGACTGACACAAGCCGCACGGTCCCGCAGGCGCGGGGCCGTTTGGCGGCCATTCACACGCAATCTGCAAGCAGGGGGCAGGACATGCCCGTTAAAGGAGTGGGCCAGATGAACGAGCACCTCGATAGCCACGGCACCGTGGACGTGGGGGCACTGTGGGGCGATCCGCTGAAGCTGCCCCAGGCAGCTGCACAGTACGCCACCGATGCCTGGCAGCGCACGCTGCTGTATGCCGACATCCGGCGCCAGCGCGGCAACCAGTACCGCGCCCACCTGGCCGAGGAAGTGCCCAATGTGCTGAGCTTCCAGGCCGAGATCGTGATGTCCGGTCTGGAGCTGCCGCGTCCCGTCAACTACGGGCTGGCACGCATCGCGCCCATGGAGGGCACGGTCATCGACCCGGCCAAGCGCCCCTTCATCGTCGTCGATCCGCGCGCGGGCCACGGCCCGGGCATCGGCGGCTTCAAGCCCGACAGCGAGATCGGCGCCGCCCTCAAGGCCGGCCATCCCTGCTACTTCGTGGGCTTCCTGCCCGATCCCGTGCCCGGCCAGACCGTCGAGGACGTGATGCGCGCCGAGGCCGAATTCGTGCGCAAGGTCGCCGAGCTTCACCCCGAGAGCCGGGGCAAGCCCGCCGTCATCGGCAACTGCCAGGCCGGCTGGCAGATCCTCATGACGGCCGCCGTCTGGCCCGAGCTGTTCGGGCCCATCATCGTGGCCGGTGCGCCGCTGTCGTACTGGGCCGGAGACAACCCCATGCGCTACGGCGGCGGCCTCATGGGCGGCAGCTGGGTGACGGCACTGACCAGCGACCTGGGTGCGGGCCGCTTCGACGGCGCCTGGCTGGTGCAGAACTTCGAGAACCTCAACCCCGCCAACACGCTGTGGGAAAAGCAGTACCAGGTCTATGCCGACGTGGACACCGAGGGGCCGCGCTACCTGGGCTTCGAGAAGTACTGGGGCGGCCATGTCTTCCTGGAAGGCCGCGAGATGCAGTACATCGTGGACAACCTGTTCATCGGCAACCGGCTGGCCACGGCCGAGCTGACGACCTCGGACGGCGTGCGCATCGACCTGCGCAACATCCGCTCGCCCATCGTGGTGTTCTGCTCGCATGGCGACAACATCACGCCGCCGGGCCAGGCCCTGGGCTGGATCACCGACCTGTACCGTGATGACGAGGACATCGCCGCCCACGACCAGACCATCGTCTTCGCCACGCATGACAGCATCGGCCACCTGGGCATCTTTGTCTCGGGCGCCGTGGGCCGCAAGGAGCACCGCGAGTTCGCGGCGCACATCGACATCATCGACCTGCTGCCCGCCGGCATCTACCGCGCCGAGATCGCCGACCGCCCGGCCGGTGTGCCGGCACAGGACCTGACCGACGACGCCTACCTGATGAAGATCCGCCGCAGCGACCTGGCCGAGGTGCGCGACATCGTCCGGCCCGACCCCGAAAGCGAGCGCCACTTTGCCGCCGCCGCCCGCGTCTCCGAAATCAACCTCGCCCTGTACCGCAACACCGTGCAGCCCTGGGTGCAGGCCCTGTCCACGCCGTTGTCGGCGCGCTGGCTGCAGGCCATGCATCCGCTGCGCGTGGGCTATGAATACTGGTCGGACTCCCACCCGCTGGCCCCTGCCGTGGCCCAGGCCGCCGAGCAGGCGCGCGAGGACCGCCACCCCGTCGAGCCCGACAACCCCTTCCTGAAGGCGCAGCAGGCCATGTCGCAGGCCGTGGTGCATATGCTGGACACCTACCGCGACCAGCGCGACGCCATGCAGGCGCGGCTGTTCCACGCCATCTATGGCTCGCCTCTGGTGCAGGCCCTGGCCGGCCAAAGCCGCCAGGACGACGGCCCGCCGCGCCCGCACCCGGGCGAATCGCCCGAGCACTGCCAGTACATGTGCCAGGAGCTGGCGCGGCTGCACGAAAGCGTGGCCCAGGGCGGGCTGTACGAGGCCGTCATCCGCGCCCTGTTCCACGTGCTGCGCGCACGCGGCGAGGCCGATGAACGCCACTTCCGCCACGCCTGGCGGCTGCTGCAGGACCACCTGGGCGGCGTGCCGCCCGACATGGCGCAGTTCCGCCGCATCGTGCGCCGCCAGGCCCTGCTGATGCAGCGCGAGCCCGACGCCGCCATGGCCGCCATCACCCAGTTGCTGGCCGCCTCGCCGGCGGCCGACATCCGCTGGGGCATGACCACGGTGGACGAGCTGGCCAACCAGGGAGGCAACCTCAGCGATGCCGAGCACCAGCGCCTGCTGCAGGCCATGGCGCATTTCGTGCAAGCGCTGGAGGTGGCGCAGGCCAGGGAGGCACCCAAGGAAGCGGCCCCACCCGAAGCCCCGGCCGCCAGGCCCACCCCGCGCGCACCGGCCAGCCGCGCGCACACAGGTACCCGAAAGAAGCGATGAACCTCTCCCCTGCCTCCCATGCGGCCCTGCCGCCCGAAGACCTGGCCCTGCTGCGCAACCACAGCTTTGACGAACTGGACGTGGGCGACAGCGCCAGCCTGGAACGCACGCTGAGCACCCAGGACCTGCGCCTGTTCGCCGCCCTGTCGGGCGCGGCCGTGGCCGACGGCGCTGGTGCCGGTGCCGGTGCCGGCACGGTTGCCGGCGCCGACGATGACGACACGGCCCTGATCGCCCACGGCATGTGGGGCGGCATGCTGCTGGCCTCGGTGCTGGGCACGCGCCTGCCCGGCCCCGGCACCACCCTGGTCGGCCAGACGCTGCGCTTTCTGGCACCGCTGGCCGCAGGCGACCGGCTGACCGTGCGCGTGGAAGTGCTGGCCAAGCAGGCCGAGCAGCGCCAGGTCACGCTGGCCGTGGCCTGCACCAACCAGCATGGCGCCGCCGTGATCGAGGGCCAGGCCACCGTGCATGCGCCTGCGCGCCACATCGAGCGCCAGCGCACCAGCCTGCCCGAGATCCGCCTGGAGGCCGGTGGACGCGACGGCCTGCAGCGCCTGCTGGCCCATGTGGCCGGCCTGCCGCCCATCCGCGTGGCCGTGGTCCATCCCTGCGACGAGACCAGCCTCTCGGCCGCGCTGGACGCGCGCCGCGAAGGCCTGATAGACCCCGTGCTGGTGGCCCCGCGCGCGCGGCTGGAGGCCGTGGCGGCCGAGCACGGGCTGGACCTGGGCGGCCTGCGCATCGAGGACGTGCCGCACAGCCACGCCGCCGCCACGCGCGGCGCCGAGCTGGCCGCCTGCGGCGAGGTCGAGGCCATCATGAAAGGCAGCCTGCACACGGACGAACTCATGGCCGAGGTCGTGGCCGCCGCCGCCGGCCTGCGCACCAAGCGCCGCGTGAGCCACTGCTTCGTGCTGCAGACGCCGCACTACCCGCGCCCCTTCATCGTCACCGATGCGGCCATCAACCTCGCGCCCGACCTGCAGCAAAAGGCCGACATCGTGCGCAATGCCATCGCCCTGGCCCATGCCATCGGCGTGCCCGAGCCCAAGGTCGCCATCCTGGCCGCCGTGGAGACCGTGAGCCCGCACATGCCGGCCACGCTGGACGCCGCCGCGCTGTGCAAGATGGCCGACCGGGGCCAGATCGCAGGCGGCGTGCTCGACGGGCCGCTGGCCTTCGACAACGCCGTGTCCATGGCCGCCGCGCGCACCAAGGGCATCGATTCGCCCGTGGCGGGCCAGGCCGACATCCTGGTCGTGCCCGACCTGGAAAGCGGCAACATGCTGGCCAAGCAGCTCATGTACATGGGCGAGGCGGCCAGCGCCGGCATCGTCATGGGCGCCAAGGTGCCCGTGATCCTGACCAGCCGCGCCGACAGCCGCGCCTCGCGCATCGCCTCCTGCGCCATCGCCCTGCTGCTGGCCCACCGCTACCGGAACTCGCCGCCATGATCCCTGCCCACACCGCATCCTCCCCCGCCCGCGAACTGGTCGTGGTGCTCAACTGCGGCTCGTCCAGCATCAAGTTCGCCGTCTTCGACGGTGCACAGCGCCCGCTGCCGCGCAAGCCGCTGTGGAACGGCAAGGTCCAGGGCATAGGCGGGCCCGCGCCCGACTTCGGCGAGAGCGGCGTGCCGCCCTTTGCCATTGCCCTGGATGCCGCCCACCCCTACCGCGCCGCGCTGCAGCTGATCCGCGAGCGCATCACAGCGCGCCTGGCGCAGCTGGACGGCGCCCGCGTGGCCGCCGTCGCCCACCGCGTGGTGCACGGCGGCAGCCGCTACTTCGAGCCCGTGCGCGTCGATGCCGGCGTGCTGGCCGATCTCAAGGCCTTCATCCCGCTGGCGCCACTGCACCAGCCCTTTGCGCTGGAGGCCATGGACATCCTGCTGCGCGAGCGGCCCGAACTGGTGCAGGTGGCCTGCTTCGACACCGCCTTCCACCACACGCTGCCCAAGGTCGAGCAACTGCTGCCCCTGCCGCATGCGGCCTGGGAACGCGGGCTGCGCCGCTACGGCTTCCACGGCCTGTCCTACGAATACATGGCCACCGCCCTGCCCGAGCGCCATGGCGACCTGGCGCGCGGGCGCACCCTGGTGGCCCACCTGGGCAGCGGCGCCAGCCTGTGCGCCATGCAGGGCCTGCAAAGCGTGGCGACGACCATGGGGTTCTCGGCGCTGGATGGCCTGATGATGGGCACACGCACCGGCGCGCTGGACCCCGGCGCCGTGATCTACCTGATGGAAATCGAAAAGCTCAGCCTGCAGGAAGTGGGCCGCATCCTGTACCACGAGTCCGGCCTGCTGGGCGTCTCGGGCACCTCGTCCGAGCCGCGCGTGCTGCTGCCGCTGGAGTCGGGCGCCGATGCCCAGGCCGAGCGTGCGCGCGATGCGCTGGCGCTTTACGTGCGGCGCATCGTGCGCGAGATCGGCGCCCTGGTCGCCGTGCTGGGCGGCCTGGACCTGCTGGTGTTCACCGCAGGCGTGGGCGAGCACAGCGCCGAGATACGGCGGCGCGTGTGCGAGGGCCTGGGTTTTCTGGGCCTGCGGCTGGACGCCGAGGCCAATGCGCGCGATGCGGCCGTGATCTCGGCCACCGGCAGCGCCGTCACCGTGGGCGTGGAGCCCACCAACGAGGAATGGGTGGCGGCGCGCCATGCGCTGCGCTGGCTGCCGGGCAACGCGATCCCCGCATGAGTGTGAACAGGCCCTAGGAACGATCGTCCTGCGCACCGCCTTCGCGCAGCCGCGCGAACTCGCGGTGCTCGTAGGCAATGCATTCCTCCATGAGGTGGCGGTACACCGCCTCCATCATGTCGGGCTGGCCGCCCTCGGCGGCCGTGCGCTCGCGCACGCGGCGCACGATGGCCTCGATGCGGCCCTCGTCGCGCACCTGGGCCGCATCGGCCTTGATGCGCGCGGCCTGCTGCATGTAGCCCATGCGCGTGACCAGCAGCGGCACCAGCACATCGTCCAGCGCATCCACATTGCGGCGCACATCCAGCATGTCGGTGCAGTGCTGCACCAGGTCGATGGCCTGCTTGGCGCGGTCCGTGCTCATTCCAGTCCTTCCTCCACCAGCTCGGCCGCGCGCATCAGTGCGCGCGCCTTGTGCTCGGTCTCTTTCCATTCCATCTCGGGCACGGAATCGGCCACCACGCCGGCGGCGGCCTGCACGTAGAGCGTGCCGTCCTTGATCACGCCCGTGCGAATGGCAATGGCCAGGTCCATGTCGCCCGCAAAGCTCAGGTAGCCGCAGGCGCCGCCGTAGATGCCGCGCTTGGTCGGCTCCAGCTGATCGATGATCTCCATGGCATGCACCTTGGGCGCGCCCGTCAGCGTGCCGGCCGGGAAGGTGGCCTTGAACACATCCATGTTGTCCATGCCGTCGCGCAGAATGCCCTCCACGTTGCTGACGATGTGCATCACGTGGCTGTAGCGTTCCACGGCAAATGCCTCGGTCACCTTCACGCTTCCCGTCTTGGCGATGCGGCCGATGTCGTTGCGCGCCAGGTCGATCAGCATCACGTGCTCGGCGCGTTCCTTGGGGTCGGCCACCAGCTCCTTTTCGGTGGCCTTGTCGGCCTCGGGCGTGGCGCCGCGCGGGCGCGTGCCGGCCAGCGGGCGGATGGTGACCTTCTGGCCCTCGTCCGTGTTCTCCTGGCGCACCAGGATCTCGGGGCTGGCGCCCACCACATGGAAATCGCCCAGGTGGTAGTAGTACATGTAGGGGCTGGGATTGAGCGATCGCAGCGCGCGGTACAGGCTCAAGGGGCTGGCCGTGAAGCGCTTGTGGATGCGCTGGCCCACCTGCACCTGCATGAAGTCGCCCGCGGCGATCAGCTCCTTGGCCTTCTCCACGGCCGCCAGGTAGTCTTCCTTGGCAAAGCTGCGCTGGGCCGGATGGCTCTCGCCGGCCTTGATCTGCGGCGCGCTGACCGAGTAGCGCAGCAGATCCTTCAGCTGCCGCAGCCGCTTCTTGGCGCGCGTATAGGCCTCGCTCTCGCCGGGGTTGGCATAGACGATCAGGTACAGCTTGCCCGACAGGTTGTCGATCACCGCCACCTCCTCGCACTGCAGCAGCAGGATGTCGGGGCAGTTGAGCGTATCGGGCGGGCAGGAATCTTCCAGCTTCTTCTCGATGTAGCGCACGGCGTCGTAGCCGAAGTAGCCGGCCAGCCCGCCGCAAAAACGCGGCAGCCCCGGGCGCAGCGCCACCTTGAAGCGCTTTTGGTAGGCAGCGATGAAATCCAGCGGATTGCCCTTGGCCGTCTCCACCACCTGGCCATCGGTCACCACCTCGGTGCATGCCGCATCGCCGAAGCCGCTGGCGCGCAGCAGCGTGCGTGCAGGCAGGCCGATGAAGCTGTAGCGCCCGAAGCGCTCGCCGCCCACCACGGACTCCAGCAAAAAGCTGTGCTTGCCGTCACCGCCCGCATGGGCCAGCTTGAGGTAGAGGGACAGGGGGGTTTCGAGATCCGCAAACGCCTCGACCATCAGAGGGATGCGGTTGTAGCCCTGCGCAGCAAGGCTCTTGAATTCGAGTTCGGTGATCACGGGGAAAGACTCCGGATTGCGTGGCGCTGGCAGACCTGATGTGGGTGCGGGCTGCGCATGGATTGCGCCGATTCATTCGATTGGCCCGTGGGGCCTCGGGTGCACGCCGGGTCGCGCCCCGGGTGCTTCAGCTGTTCAGTTGGACAGGCTTGCGCCAGGGCCAGGCTCCCCGGTCTCCACAACCTGCAATGAACATGCGATGAATGAACATAGCGGGCAAGTGTAGCGCAGACGCGGCTAGGTACAAGTGCGGGCCGGCCCCTTGCGGGGGCGCCGCAGGGGCCTGCCATGGCCACAATTGACACCCTGGTCAGCCTGACCAACAATGGCAGCACAACCTGACCAGAAAGGTCGATCATGCCGTCCCATTTCTCCGCCCGCACCGACGCTGCCTTGCCCGAGGGCGAGCGCGACCCGCTGAACCGCGCCCTGCGGGACCTGAGCCACCAGGTCGGATCGGCCATGCCGCGCAACACCACGCCCATGCCGATCTCGGTCTTCAAGGCGCAGTACGGCGCGGTGCTCAAACAGGCCGATCACGACGGGGTGGCCCTCATCTCCCAGGGCCGCAAGCGCTACGTGATCGTCAGCGAGGAGCACATGGTGGCTCTGTCCGCCAACGAACGCGCCCCCCGCACTGTGGCCGACATCTGCCGGTCCCTGCCGCTGCCGCGCCAGGCCGTGGACCTGTCCGCTGCGCAGATGTCCGGGGCGCGCGGCGATATCGACGTACCCGCCCGGCGCGCGCCATGAGCCGCTACCTGCTGGGCCCCCGCTGCCTGCTGTGGATGGCGAACCAGGAGCCCGCAACCCTGCAATGGTTCTCCACCATCCGGCCGCTGGACTGCATCGTCAGCGACCTGTCCATGGCCATCGCCAAGGCGGCCGTGGCCGAGGCATTCCATGACCTGCGCGACCGCAACGAGTGGTTCTCCCTGCTCGATGCGCTGTACGCCAATCTGCGCGCCGAAGGCGCTTCCATGCTGACCAGCGTGGACAACAAGGTGCTGGAGCGCTTCATCGAATGGCGCAACTTCGCGCCGCTGGACAGCCAGGGCCCGCAGGGCACGGCGCCGCTGGCGCAGGACCTGCGGCTGCTCATCGCCACGGCCGACCTGCTCAAGGTCTGCTACACCGAGCCCGCCAACCTCTACCTGACGCAGGCCGCCGCCCGGGGCGTTGCCGTGCACGCGCTGTGATGGACTTCGACGTACCGCCCCTGTCCAGCGCGGTGCGCCAGGGCCTGCGCCGGCGCCGGGTCGTCCTGAGCCTGTCGGGCGGCGGCTATCGCGGCCTCTTCAGCGCCCATGTGCTGGAGCGCATCCACCGCGAATTCGGCAACGGCGACCTGCTGGAGAAAGTGGACCTGTTCGCCGGCACCTCCATCGGCGCCATCATCGCCACCGCCCTGGCCAGCGGCTGCCAGCCCGCGCGCATCAAGCAACTGCTGCTGGACCACGGCCCCGCCATCTTTCCCTCCAAATGGCTGCCCGGCCTGCGCCAGGCCATGGGCAAGGCGCTCTATGACAGCGCCCCGCTGCGCGCAGCGATCAAGGAGGCCATGCCGCAAGCGGAGCAGTCCGCCCTGGGGCAACTGCAGGTGCCGCTGCTGCTGCCCGCCGTGAACTGGAATTCATCGCAGCTGCACGTGCTGGCCAGCGGCGCCCTGCCCGACAGGGACCGGCTGGGCCTGACGCTGATGGACGCCATGCTGGCCTCATCGGCCGCCCCCACCTACTTTCCCGCGCACGCCGCAGCAGGCCATGTCTTCGTGGACGGCGGACTCGCCGCCAACGCGCCCGACCTGCTGGCCCTGCAGGCCGCCCGCCAGCTCTGGGGGCCAGCGGCCGACATCGTGATGATCAGCGTAGGCACCGCCAACCCCCAGCAGGGCCAGGACCCCGTGGCCATGCCCCGGCGCGGGCTGACCCTGGTCAAGCCCCTGCTGGAACTGGTCATGGCCGCCCAGGAGGTCCAGGCCGTCAAGGCGGCCCGCCAGGAACTGGGCACCAGCAGCTACCTGCGCCTGAACTTCACGCAGCCCGCAGCCCAGCAAAAGCGCCTGGGCCTGGACATCGCCAACGCCGACAGCACCCGTCTGCTGCAGGCCCTGGGCGACGAATGCATAGCCGCCCTCATGGAGCAGGAAAAGACGCTGCTGAAGAACGTCCTGGGCTGAAGCCCCAGGCCAAGCGAAGCGAAGGCCCGACAGGGCTTGCAAAGAGAATCAGCGCTCAAACGCCGCTGAAGCCGCAGCCATCCGCCGCAGATACGCCGGATCCTCCTGCAGGCAATGCACGTAGCTCACCTCGTCCTCCACCAGCTCCTCCATCCGCTGCGCAGCCCCGCAAATGGCCTGCAGCGCATTGGCCACCACCTCCAGATTGCGATGGCCCTCGGGCCGCTCCAGCCAGGCCAGCGCCAGTTGGCCCAGCGAGTACACCTCGCTGCTGCCTTGCAGCGTCAGCCGGCCGATCTCGGTCACGGCATGGCTCAACTGCTGCGGCGTAGGCGGGGTCAGGGTTGTGGAAGCGGTACTCATGGCGCAACCCCTCCCACGGCAGACGCGCCAGCATGGGGCGCTTGATGGGTGGAGGGGAAGGCAAAAATGGAAATGCCGTACATGATTTCGTACTCCTTTGCGAGAGAACAAAACCACCGGCCCGTGTTCTTACGCACAGACAGGTGGACGGGATGTTAAGAACACGTGCAAAGCCGTGCGGACGCCCTTGCGGGTAGCCCCATCCCGCCCGTAACCGCAGGGACGTGGGCATGCACCCACGATCCGACAATTCAGACGTGACAAGGCCTCGCTCACGGGGAGGCCGCACCGCTTTACACGCAGGTGTTCTTACGCACCAGCCCCTGAACAGGGGGCCGCCGCAATGATAGAGGCTTTCAAGACGGCAAACGCCCCAGCGCTCCAGGCCGAGCGAAGCGAAGGCCCGAACCCACTCCCCGTATGGCCGCGCCTGCGCCGGGCTGCCTGCGGGGTTGCAGTCCTGCCGAAGGACAGGACTGCTTCGTCATCTGACTCGCTGCGGTTGTCTGAGCGAAGTTCACGCAGTGAACGCAGCGAGTTCCGCAGCGAACCCCGCAGGCAGCCCGGCGCAGGTTGCCCCGCAGCGCAGCGAAGGGGTCGCGGACATTCGGGCGCTTTTCTTTGCTCACTTTCTTGTAGCGAGACAAGAAAGTGAGTCGGCCGCCGGGCCGAAACCCGGCCTCGAAAAGAAACGCCCCGACAGGGGCTTGCAAACAGAATCAGCGGTGCAACGCACAGACAGGTGGACGGGATGTTAAGAACACGCATTGCGACGTGCGGACGCCCTTGCGGGTAGCCCCATCCCGTCCATAACCGCAGGAACGTGGGCATACACCCACGACAAGAAAGCGGACCGAGCAGGATGATAGCCACCCTCCATCGGCCAGCGAAAACCCTGTTGCCACCCCCACCCGATCCCCACAACATGTCGCCCGGACGTAACAAACCGCAACCGGGCCACAGCCCCCGCGCAGGAGACACCATGACCGCCTTGCCCCGCTGGATGAAGACAGCCGCCCTGGCCATGGCGCTGGCGATGCCGCTGGCCGCCACTGCCCAGGAGCCGCCGCGCACCGTCGCGGGCGTGGCCTATCCCGCCCAGGCGGGGGTGGGCGGCCAGACGCTGCAGCTCAATGGCGCGGGCATTCGCTACAAGGCCATCTTCAAGGTCTACACGGCGGGCCTGTACCTGGAAAAGCCGGCCGCCAGCCTGCAGGAGATCGCGGCCCTGCCCGGCCCCAAGCGCGTGAGCGTGACCATGCTGCGCGAGATCGATTCGGCCGAGCTGGGCAAGCTGTTCGCGCGCGGCATCGAGGACAACATGGAGCGCGCCCGCTTCTCGCGCCTGGTGCCCGGCGTGCTGCGCATGAGCGACATCTTCACGCAGCACAAGAAGCTGCTGCCGGGCGAGAACTTCTCGGTGGACTGGGTGCCGGGCCAGGGCGCCCAGGTCTTCGTCAAGGGCCAGGCGCAGGGCGCGCCCTTCCAGGAGCCCGAGTTCTTCCAGGCGCTGCTGGGCATCTGGCTGGGCCCGCACCCGGCCGACGAGCAGCTCAAGAAGGCATTGCTGGGCGGTTGAACGGCTGCGCGGGCTCCTGCACCGGCCCGGCAAAGCGCGCCTGGATCTCCAGCCCCGTGGCACCGGGCAGGGCCGTGAGCGTCCAGCCATGGGCGCGCGCAATCTCCAGGCAGATGGGCAGGCCCAGGCCTGCGCCCAGGTCGCGCCGCTCGCTGCTGCGCCAAAAGCGCTCGAAGATGCGCGGCAGGTCCTCGGGCGGCACGCCACGGCCCTGGTCCAGCACCGAAAAGCCCAGGCCGCAGGCCTTCACGGTGACGGTGGCGCCCTGCGGGCTGTGCTGCACGGCGTTCTCGATCAGGTTCTTGAGCAGCACGAACAGCGCGCCCCGGTCGGCACGCCAGGCAGGCGAGCCGTCCTTGACCTCGCAGTGGATGTGCACGCCGCATTTTTCGGAGGCGCGGGCCATGAAGTCGCAGACCTCGCCAATGATGTCGGCCGGCGCAATGTCTTCCATGCGGTAGCGCTGGTGTTCGCAGACCTCGGCCAGGTGCAGCAGCTGCTGGACCTGGCGCGCCATGTGGTCCACGTCCTTGAGCAGCTCGGGGCTGCGCCGGTCCTCGGGCTCCAGTTCGATCTGCACGCGCATCAGGGCCAGCGGCGTCTTGAGCTCATGCGCGGCCATGGACAGGAATTCCTGCTGGTTCCTGAAGCCGGCCTGCAGCCGGTCCAGCACATGGTTGAAGGCCTCGACCAGGGGCGCGAACTCGCGCGGCAGGTCCTTGGGCTGCAGGCGCGTGCCCAGCGTCTGCGGAGTGATGCGCTGGGCATCCTGCGCGGCCACGCCCAGCGGCCTGAGCATGCGCTGCAGCGTGCGGTGCGTGGAGAACAGGAACACGACCAGGAAGACCACGCCGATGGCCACCATGCCCCGCCACAGCGCGGGCAGGCCCACCGATTCGCGCAGCCAGTCCACCATGCGGTCGCTGACGGCTATCTGCACGTGCCACGTCGTGCCGTCGTGGACCAGCGTGGCCGTGCCCGCGCGCATGACCACGCCGCCGCGCTCGTAGGCAAAGGCCTTGAGCTCGGGGTCGAAGCCCCGGCCGGTCTGCGTCAGCGGCTGCATTTCGCCGTTGGGGGCGAAGACCACGCGGCCGCGGGCGTCGGTGATGCGCAGCTGCATTTCCTCGCCCAGGCTGGTCAGCATCCAGGCCTTGAGTTCACGCTCGCTGAACCCCTGGGGCACGCCCTTGGCATCGAAGCTCACCCACTCGGCCAGCTTTTCGGCCGCATGCCCCATGCCGCGCTGCAGCGCATAGCTGTCGAAGGGCTTGGCGACGAGGATCACCAGCGCGCCCACCAGCAGCGCGCTGAACACCATGCTCAACCCATAGACGGCCAGCAGCCGCGAGCGCAGGCTACCGGGCCAGCAAAGGTTCGCGAAGCGCATAGCCCTGACCCCGGATGTTGACGATTTCCATGCATGAGCCGGCCGCAGCCAGCTTGCGGCGCAGCCGGTGCAGGGCCACATCGAGGGCGTTGGGCGTGACCACGCTGCTCATGCCCCAGGCCGCCGCCTCCAGCGTGGAGCGGCGCACCGTGGCGCCGGCCTTGCGCACCAGGCTGAGCATGATCTGCAGCTCCGCCGGCGGCAGCGCGATGGCCGAGCCCGCGCAGTGCATGCAGGCCTGCTGCGGGTTGATGCTGATGTCACCCAGCTGCGGCGCCAGCTCCTGCACCAGGGCCGGGCGGCGCAGCAGGGCGCGCACGCGGGCAATCAGTTCTTCCATGGGAAAGGGCTTGGTCAGGTAGTCGTCGGCACCGGCTTCCAGGCCGCCCACGCGGTCGCTGAGCGCGTCACGGGCCGTGAGCATCAGGCAGGGCGTGGAGCGGCCCGCGGCGCGCAGGCGCTGCACCAGTTGCAGGCCGTCGCCATCGGGCAGGCCGCGGTCGATGACGATGACGCCGTAGTCGATGTCCTGCAGGGCCAGCCAGGCCGTGGAGATCTGGTGGAAGACATCGGTCTCTATGCCGGAGTTGGCCAGCGAGCGGCTGACCAGCGTGGCCAGCCTGGCATGGTCCTCAATTAATGCGATGCGATTCATGGTTTCCGTCGTTGCCGCACAGGGACAGCAGATGCTCCCTGATCCCGGTGATGCGCTGGGGCGCCATGGGCTCGACCAGCACATGGATGACCCACAGGTCCTCGACCATGGCGCGGCATTGCAGGGCATTGTCCTCGGGCACCAGATCGTCGGCGCAGGCCGCATCCACGAAATCAAACCATATGTTCTGGAATCTTGCGCGGGTCAGCAACTGTGCGGCCGTCTTCTGGCCGCGCTGGCGGGACAGGGCATGGTCGCAGACGCAGCGGATATAGGCGCGCAGGTGGCGTGCGGGGCCTGGAGGCTCCTCGGCCAGCGCCTGCAGCAGGTCCTCGCGGAACTTGAGGATAAGCAACTCGAAGATCGTCTCCAGCCGCACGGCACGGTGCTGGCTGCATTCTTGGAAGCGCGAACCCAGGGAATACGCCTGGCCCGCCGCCTGGATACCTATCACGTCCTGGTAGATGGAGGCTTGCATTGCGATGGCACGTTCTGTCGTTTCAGGCTCCGTCGGTCCGCCGCGAGAGCGGCAAACCTGCGGGGAAAACGGCCATGCTCCCCGATTGCGTCTTACTGGCGACTTACCGGCCCCTGAATCTGCCCCATTACACCGGGAATATGCAGGCGGCCGGCTTGATCAATATTGGCTCAAATATCTTCCTGCCAGCCAGCAACATACCTGACCAGCGCCCACTGTGCCAGCCACAGTGCCATATATCCAAATGTCTCCACCAGCTCCTCCAGCACGATCACCTGATAATCAAACCATTGCTGCAGGACAATGAAACCATGACCTTCCGCATTGGTGGATATCACCATGGCCGCGACAAATGTCGCCAGGCTGAATATCGGCAGCGCCTTCTCGCGCACCAGGCGCTTGATGACCTTGTTCCAGACACCGTGGCGCACAAACCAATAGCAGCACAGCAGCAGCATGGCGCCCACCACCCATTTGACGGCGGGCCGGTACCACAGCACCTGGGAGCTGATCACCGGCCCCCACTTGCCAGCCTCCAGGCTGGGCAGGAAAGCCGCGCCCCAGGCCAGTTCACGCCCCAGAAAGGCCAGCCAGAACAGGGAGGCGATCCACCACAGTGGCGCTGCAAAGGAGCCTTTTTGCCGCCGCGCCGCAACCAGGGCCGCCACCATGCCCAGCAGCAGGGTCACGGCCTGGATATTCTCCAGGAATCCATTTTCCCAGCTCAGGCTTTGCGGCAATACAAAGCTCAGGGGAAAGCTCAATACCAGCCCTGCCAACAAAGCCCAATTCCAAAGCCGCAGCAAGGAATCATCATGGTATTTGGACGCGGATATTCTTGTTTTTGAAAGGGAAGCAGTCATTTTGATACAGGGCGTCTGGCGCTTTATCTGTTGATATGGTTTTTGCAAGCACGCAATATCCCGGAAATACTTACCAGGAAGCCGGAAAAATGGCGGGCGCACGGGCCTTCCCGCCGTTTTTCATTACAGCAGACTTGCCACCAGATTGCAGCACTGTGTCAAATTTGCCCTGCCGGGCGCGCAGTTGCCACCGCAGCCCGGCCAGGGCGGGCCGGGCTCGGCCCGTTGCCAGAACGGGCTGGGCTCAGGCGACGCGGACCGCGCGCGGGGGCAGCGCCGCCAGGGGCGCGGGCTGCACCAGATCGCGGTAATAGTTGGGCAGCGCGAACAGTGCGGGGTGCACTTCGGCGTTGTAGTAGCGCAGGTCGGGCAGGCGGCGCTCGGCCAGGCGCTGGCGCAGCTGGGCGGGGGGCAGCGCCGCCGCATCCAGCGTGTCGGAGGCCACGGCCAGGCCCCAGTAGGCGCCGTACAGGGGGATGTAGAGGCCGTAGCAGCGCACGATGGCAAAGCGCTCGCGCAGGCTGGCCACCAGCCGCGCCACCTGCTCGCCATGGAAGACGGGGCTGCCCAGGTGCAGCACCAGGGCGCCGCCCGGCGCCAGCACGCGCTTCATGCGCGCCAGGGCCTGGTCGGAGTACAGCGCGCTGGCAGGCGTGTCGGGGTCGGTGAGGTCCATGAGGGCGAGGTCGAAGCGTTCTTCGGTGCGCTCCACCATGGCCATGCCGTCGCCTATGCGCAGCTGCAGGCGCGGGTCATCGAACACGCCCCGATGCACCTGCTGCAGGTGCGTGCGCGCGGCCTGGACCACGGCCTCGTCCAGCTCGGCCACCACCACCTGCTCCATGGACGGGTGCTTGAGCAGTTCCTCGGCTGCGCCGCCATCGCCGCCGCCCAGGATCAGCGCCTTGCGCGGCGCCGGGTGGGCCAGGGCAGCGGGGTGGACCAGGGCCTCGTGGTAGAAGAATTCCTCGCCTTCGGAGGTCATGAAGCGGCCATCCAGTCGCAGCACCTTGCCGAACTGCGGCGTGTGCAGCAGCTCCAGCTCCTGATGGCGCGTCTGCACGGTTTCGCGCCGCGTGGCGCGCCAGCCAAAGCGCGCATGGGGCGTGAGCGCCTCCAGCGCCCAATCGCCCTCATCGGCCGCCGCCGTGGCCTGGGCGCCGGGACCGATGTCGCCGCGCATCAGATGCTGGCGCACCACGCGGCCCGGCGCGTAGGCGGCGATCACGCCCTCCATCAGCGCGCGGGCCTTGCCCGAGTTGTCGGCGGAGAAGTTGCAGACGTAGACATCGACGGTGACGCAGCCGGTCTCGGGCCAGGTGTGTATGGCCAGGTGCGATTCGGCCAGCAGCACGGTGCCGGTGACGCCGCCGGGCTGCCCCTGGTAGTCAGGGAACTTGACCCAGCGGTCCTCCACCAGGGTCAGGCCGGCCTGCGCGGTCTGTGCGCGGCACAGGGCGGCGATGGCATCGGCGTCGAGCATATGGCGCTCGTCGCCCTGGCATTGGTAGAGATCGGCGGTCAGGTGCAGTCCGTGCATGTCGCGTGCTTCCTCCTTGTCTGTGGCCGGATCGCGGCCAGGATGGCAAAGCAGACGACTCTAGCAAAAACATAAATCGCACCGTCAAAGTGCGTTAACCATCACCAAATCCCATTCTTTTTCCAACAATTTTGGAGGCTGCGCGGCTCAGGCCAGTTCGGTCAGCGCATCGACGAAGCCATCGGCATCGACCTGGCGCACGGGCTGGCCGTGGTTGTAGCCGTAGCTGACCAGCACCACTGGGCAGCCCGCGGCGCGCGCGGCCTGGGCGTCGTTGCTGGAGTCGCCCAGCATCAGCGTGCGTGCCGGGGAGGTGCCCAGGGCCTCGCAGGTCTTGAGCAGGGGCAGCGGGTCGGGCTTCTTGCGCTCGAAGGAATCGCCGCCGAAGACCTGTTCGAACAGCGGTGCCAGGCCTTTTTGCTCCAGCAGCGGCCGGGCGAAGGACAGCGGCTTGTTGGTCAGGCAGGCCAGCCGCAGGCCGCGTGCGCGCAATGCCTGCAGGCCTTCGAGCACGCCCGGGTAGACATCGGCGAACTGGCCGTTGAGCTGCAGGTAATGGTGTTCGTAGCGTGTCCAGGCCTGGTCATAGGCGGCGTCCACGTCGGCCGCGCCCACATGGGCCAGCACCGATCGGATCAGGTGCTCCGAGCCCTTGCCCACCATGTTCTCTATGGCCTGCGGGGCGATGGCCGGCAGTTGCAGGTCCGCCAGCATGCGGTTGAGGGCTTCGGCGAAGTCGCCCAGGGTGTTGACCATGGTGCCGTCGAGATCGACGATGGCGGCATCCAGGTGCGTGGGGTTCAACGGAATAAGGTTTGCAATCATGGCCATGGAGTATCGATAACCGGGGGCTGCCTGCGCAGGAACAGCGCTGAAAATATCAGAACTTGCACGGGCCCTGGACTTGGGCCCTGCGGCTCCTGGCAGACCCGGCATGGCGGCGGCCGCGCCCCCCGGCGGCACGCAAGGGGCCGTTGATCAGAACGACACCCAGTCGTCCTGCTCCTGCGCTTGCGCCTGCGCCTGCTTGTGCGCAGGGCTCACCGGGCTCACGGGGCGCAGCACGGGCCGGGCAGCCTGGCGGGCGGGGAGCGCCGCTTTCGCGGGTGCCGGATTGCGCGCCTGCACCGTCGGCTGCGACAGCGGCGGTGTCGAGGCAGGCTGTGCCGCCTGGCCGCCCAGCTGGAAGATCGACACGGCCTGAACCAGCTGCTGTGCCTGCGTTCTGAGGCTGGCCGCCGCTGCCGCGCTTTCCTCCACCAGCGCCGCATTCTGCTGCGTGACCTGGTCCATCTGGCTGACGGCCTTGCCGACCTGCGCCACCCCCGCGCTTTGCTCATCGCTGGCACTGCTGATCTCCCCCATGAGGTCGGTCACGCGCTGGATGGACTGCAGCACCTGCGCCATGGTGGCGCCAGCCTGGTCGGCCAGCTCGGTGCCCTGCTTGACCCGTGTGGTGCTGGTGGCGATGAGCTGCTTGATTTCCCGGGCGGCCTGCGCGCTGCGCTGCGCCAGGTTGCGCACCTCACCGGCCACCACGGCAAAGCCTTTGCCCTGCTCGCCTGCGCGCGCAGCCTCGACTGCGGCATTGAGCGCCAGGATGTTAGTCTGGAACGCGATGCCGTCGATCACGCCCACGATTTCGCCGATCTGGCGCGAACTTTCGCTGATGTCCTGCATCGCATTGACGACCTCCTGCACCGAGCCGCCGCCCTTGGTGGCCACCTGGCTTGCGCCCAGGGCGAGTTGATTGACCTGCCTGGCGTTGTCCGCGTTTTGCTTGACGGTGGTCGACAGCTGCTCCATCGACGCTGCAGTCTCCTGCAAGGCACTGGCCTGCTGTTCCGTGCGCTGGCTCAAGTCGGCATTGCCGTTGGCGATCTCCGTGCTGCCGCCCGCCACCCCGTCGGCATTGCTGCGCACGTCCTGCACGACCGAGGCCAGGCTCTGGAGCATGGCATTGAGCGATGCCTGGACGCTGCCTTCGGGGGCCTGGTGGCGCAGCAGTTCAGGGCTGAGATTGCCTTGGGCGATCTGCCGGGCGACATCGCCCAGTTGCGCCGGCTCTGCGCCCAGGGAGCGCGTCAGGCCGCGTGCTATCAGCTGCCCCATCAGCACGGCCAGGACAAAGGCCGTGACGCTGGCGGCGATCAGCATGTTTCTGCGGTGCGCGTAGGCCTGCGCGGCCTCCTCGATCATCTGCTGTGAACGGATGCGGGTCAGTTCACTGTACTGGCGGGTGGCCTCGATCAGCTGCGCCAGCAAGGGCCGGCACTCTTCGTTCATCTTGCGGATCGCTGCCTCCTTCTGGTTTTGCAGAGCCAGGGCCACGATATCGGTCGCAACCGGTCCATAGCGCTGCTCCACGCCCACAATCTTGGCAACCAGATCGCGTGCATCGGCCGCAACATCCTTCAAAGCCATCTTGGCCTGGAGTTCGGCCAGCGAGGTGTTGACGTCGGTGTGCGCGGAGGTCACGGCATCCTTCTCCGCCGCCAGGTCTGCAGGCGAGGTCACCAGCACCAGGTTGCGCGCCGCGATCGCCCTGCGGTCCACGGCTGTGCGAACCCTCTCTGCCAGGTGTGCACGGGCGTTGATGCCTTCGACGAAGTGCACGAGATTCAGGTTCGCCTCGCGCAGCGCCTGCAATGCCAGCAGGGACACCACTACGGTGAGAAGTGCCAGGCAGGTGAAAGCCACGGAAAGTTTGGTCTTGACCGTCCAGAAGCGGGGATTCATGGCGCGTCTCCAGTTGGGTTGGCAAATTGCGGCGTAGAGGCGGGAAAGAGGTGTGCCGGAGCAAATGGCTCAGCTCACAGCGCAGTCCGGCAGGGCTGCCGTGGCCGTCACCAGGAGCTTGTCGGCATCGATGAGCAGCAGCGAACGCTCCTCGAGCACGCCCATGGCCAGCAGGCAGTCATTGACCAGGCCCCCGCCCATGGCGGGCACGGCACGCAGGTCCTGCGGCATGAGCGTCACCACGTCGGTGACACCCTCCACCACCATGCCCGTCACTCCGCCAGGCAGGCGCAGCATGATGGTCACGGTGCAGGCGTCGTACGGCTTGGGCGCGAGCCCCAGCCTGAGCCGCAGATCGATGACGGGAATGACCTCCCCGCGCAGTTCCAGCACGCCGTTGAAGTAGGCGGGGCCATTGGCAATGCGCATGGGCGACTCGTAGGACCGGATCTCCTGCACTTGCAGCAGGTCGATGCCGAACTCCTCATCGTCCACAAGGAAGGAAAGCCATTGCCTGGCGGTGTCGGTTGTCAGTGTAGGTGGCATCTTCATCACTCCAATCAAATTTATTTGATGAATTTGATAAAAATTTAACAGAGAGAAAAGAACAGCACAACCGGTTGTTACATTTTTGGGGGTGTTGATGCTTCGACACGTGAGCCAGGCGGAACGCGTCGCCAAGCGCTGCGGGCTGTGGCGACGGCTTGTCCAAGGGGGGTAGAGGACTGCGTGGCGGCTCGGCGCAGCAGATCCCGGAGCAATGGCCTGGCGAAACTGAATTGATAAATTCAATCCCCCGAGATGAACTCAAGCTTGGTAAATTATCAATTGCATCATATTGATCAAAATTCCTAGCCACCTCTCGGGAGCCCCACCACCATGTTCCTTCGCCTTCTGTCCATCCGCACACGGCTCATCGCTGCCTTCACCCTGCTCCTGCTGCTGCTGAGCACGGTCGCGGCCATCGGCTCACTGCAGATCGCCCGGGTCCAGTTCCATGCCAACGACCTGGGCACCAACTGGCTGCCTTCCACCCATGTGCTGGCCATGAAGGACATCTCGGAGGCCTCGCGGGCCGGCGAGCAGGGCCGGGGCTTCGCGGTGGTCGCCAGCGAGGTGCGCACGCTGGCACAGCGCTCGGGTACGGCGGCCCGCGAAATCAAGGAGCTGATCGGTGCCATGACGCAGCAAAGCTCGGCCGCTGCGGGCAGCCTGGAGCAGCAGGCCGCTTCTCTGGCGCAGATCGTCTCCACGTTCAGGATGCACCCCGAGCATGGGGCAAGCCACCCCGCCGCGCCGCGTGCCGCCAACGTCCAGGCCATGGGGCCCAGGCAAGCGCTGCCGGCCATTCAGGCACGCGTATCGCCGGCCCGTGCACAACCGCAGGTCAAGGAGGAGGAATGGGCGGCCTTCTGACCTGGATCCGTACAGAAGCAAGGAAATGGCGGCAAGATGACGTATTCATGTGAACCGTTGCGGGGCCCTTGTTCATGATCAAGCGCATCAGTGTGCGGCAGCTGCGGCTGGGCATGTTTCTGGAGAGCTTTTGCGGCAGCTGGATGGAGCATCCGTTCTGGCGCAGCCGCTTCAGGCTGGAAGACCCTGCCGACCTGGCGAGGATCCTGCACGCCCCCATCCAGGAAGTGTGGATCGATACCGCCAAGGGCCTGGATGTCGCGCAAGACGAGCCGTCTTGCTCGCGCGAGCAGGTGGACACCGTGATCGACGCCCAACTGTCCGAGATCTCGCAACTGGCCGAGTTGGAGTGCGAGCTGCGGCCCGTTGCCTTCGATGAGGAGGTGAAGCGGGCCGCCCGGATCTGCCGCCAGTCCAGGCAGGCGATCACCGCCATGTTCCGCGAGGCGCGCATGGGCAGGGAGATCAACCAGGACGAGGCCCGCTCCGTGGTCGCCGAGGTGTCCGAGTCGATCATCCGCAACCCGTGCGCCTTGGTCAGCATCGCCCGGCTCAAGAGCAGCGACGACTACACCTACATGCACTCGGTGGCGGTCTGCGCCTTGATGATCGTGCTGGCACGCCAGCTCGACCTGCCACCGCAGCAGGTGCGCCAGGCGGGCTATGCGGGGCTGCTGCACGATATTGGAAAGATGGCGATCCCCGCCCCCATCCTGAACAAGCCGGGGCGCCTGACCGACAGGGAGTTTGCCGAGGTCCGCGAGCATCCGGCGCGAGGCCTGGAGCTGCTCCTGGCCGGCGGCGTCGATGATCCGGTGGTGCTGGACGTCTGCCTTCACCATCATGAGAAGGTGGATGGCACAGGCTACCCCCACGGGCTGCGCGGCGAGGACATCAGCCTGTTCGCGAAGATGGGCGCGGTCTGCGATGTCTACGACGCCATCACCTCGGACCGCCCCTACAAGCGTGGCTGGGACCCTGCCGAGGCGGTGCACAAGATGGCCGAATGGAGCGCCGGGCACTTCGACAAGACCGTATTCCAGGCCTTCGTCAAAAGCATAGGCATCTACCCGGTGGGCTCTTTGGTGCGGCTGACAACGGGCAGGCTGGGGGTGGTCGTGGACCCTGGCCGCCAGTCCCTGACCTGTCCGCAGGTCAAGGTGTTCTATTCCACGGCCAGCGGCATGCGGATGGCACCGGAGAC
Organism: Delftia sp.; assembly: GCF_059499305.1. NCBI lineage: Bacteria > Pseudomonadati > Pseudomonadota > Betaproteobacteria > Burkholderiales > Comamonadaceae > Delftia > Delftia sp. Next base: position 3,649 of record NZ_JCABYI010000013.1, on the reverse strand, counting down.
CGTTGACCTGGCCCGGCCCGGGTGCCAGGAGAAGATAGCCAGTCGGGAAGACCCCGCGAAATGGGGCTTCACCGACCTCGATGCCCTGTGGAAAGACCCGGCCTGGGAACGGGCCACATAAAGGCGGGGCTGCCGGCTCCCGCACAGGGGGAAAAGACCTGTTCCCGGCCTGGGGCCGGAACCCGCCCCGCTGCGGGCGGCAGCATCCGGCGCCCACGGGCGTGCAGGCCTGGCAACAGATTTGATAGATAAATTCAATAAAATTTGATTGAATTGATATTTATGATTCACATGCCGGCCCACACCTTTGTTGCGGCATGAAAGATCTCCCCATGCAAAAGATACTGATCGCCGAGGACCATGCCGACATCCGCAAGCTGCTGCGCATGACACTGGAATTCAGCGACTTTGACGTCATAGAGGCTTGCGATGGCGACGAGGCCTGGGCGATGGCCGAGAGGCTCAGGCCCGACATCGTCCTGCTCGACATCATGATGCCGGGCACGCTCGACGGCCTGGAGGTGTGCAGCCGCATCAAGCGCTCCTACGAACTGCTGCATACGCAGGTCATCCTGCTGACGGCCCGGGGCAGCGCCGAGGACCGCAAGGCGGGCCTGCTGGCCGGAGCCGACGAATACCTGGTCAAGCCCTTCAGCACCCTGAAGCTGCTGGAGACGATCGAAAAGCTCGAGAGGATCGACTGATGGCCCAGTACCAGACCGCCTCCCCCCGGGAGCCATCGCGACGCTTCGATCCTGCGGCCGTGGAGCAGATGGAGCAGCTCATCCAGGACTTCGGCCGCATGTACCGCGAGCGCAACGATCTGCTCAAGGAAGTGACACGCGCGCACCACGAGACCCTGCTGCGCCTGGCCATGGCCGCCGAGTTCAAGGACGACGACACCGGCTCGCACATCATCCGCATCGGCTACCTGTCGGAGGCCTTGGCCCTGCGCCTGGGCTGCCGCATCGAATTCGCCAGCCTGCTGCGCAAGGCGGCCCCGATGCATGACATCGGCAAGGTCGGCATTCCGGACACCATCCTCAAGAAGCAGGGCCCGCTGGATGCGCAGGAGCGCCTGGTCATGAACCGGCATGCCGAGATCGGCGCGCATCTGCTGGGCCAGTCGCGCATCCCGGTGTTCCAGATGGCGGCCGAAATCGCCGCCAGCCACCACGAACGCTTCGACGGCAAGGGCTACCCGCAGGGATTGGCAGGCGAGGACATCCCGCTGTCGGCGCGCATCACCTCCATCGTCGATATCTTCGACGCGCTCACCATGGACCGGGTGTACCGGCCGGCGTTCGGGCGAGCACGGGCCCTGGAGATGATCGCGGCGGAACGGGGCAAGGCCCTGGATCCCGGCATCGTCGACGCGTTCATGGACAACATCGAAGAGCTGGATGCGCTGCGCCTGGCGCTGACCCGGCAGTCCCCGTCCTTCACCGATCTGATCGACACACCCTGAAAGCCCGCCATGCATCCATCATCGACATGTTTCGGCGCACCGTCCCCAAGGCGCGTGCTGGCCCGCCTGGCAGCCGTTGCCGGACTGCTGCTGTGTCTGGTGCCATGGTCCGGCTCTGCCGCAGCTGGCGAGGTGCTGGAGCGGATTGCATCCACGGGCGCCCTGCGTGTGTGCATATGGCCCGACTACTACGGCATCACCTTCCGCGACCCGCGCACGGGCCGGCTGACGGGCGTGGATGCAGAGCTGTCGGCGGAGCTGGCCAGGGAGCTGGGCGTACGGCTGCAGTATGTGGATTCCTCCTTTCCCAGGCTGATACCTGACCTGCTGGAGTCGCGCTGCGATGTCGCCATGTTCGCCGTGGGCATACTCCCCCAGCGGCAAAAGCAGCTGCGCTTCACGCAGCCCTATCTGAACAGCGACATCTACGGCGTCACCACCAAGAGCAATCAGGCCGTGCAGTCCTGGGCGGACATCGACCAGCCCGGCGTGCAGGTCGCCGTGCAGCGCGGCACCTTCATGGAGCCCGTGATGCGCGAGACGCTCAAGCATGCGCAGATCGTGTCCATCGAGCCGCCCCAGACCCGCGAGAAGGAGCTCATGGCAGGGCGCGTGGATGTGTTCATGACCGACTACCCCTACAGCCGCCGGCTGCTCGACAGCTCCGACTGGGCCCGGTTGATCGCACCGCCCAAGCCGTTCCACGTGCTTCCCTACGGTTATGCAACCAGTCCTGCCGACGCCCAGTGGCTGGCGCGCCTGGACCAGTTCGTCTCCGACATCCGGCGAGACGGCCGCCTGGCCCGGGCAGCGCGCAACCACGGGCTGAGCGCCATCGTCGCGCCTTGAACCCTCCGATGGAGCGCCTTCATCATGTCTGGCCGAGCCGGCACGCATCATTTTCTGGGGGCCAGGCGCAGCGCCCACCTCAAGGCATTGGTGCTGACCTTTGCCCTGTGCGTGCTTGCCGGGCTGGTGCTGTTCGTCTGGAGCCAGCTGCATGCCGAGGCCGAGCAGAGCAAGGCCCAGGCGGCGTTGCTGGCCCGTGTGCTGCAGGATCAGACGAACAAGACCTTCGAGACCGGCGAGGTCGCCCTGGCAAGCCTGGCCAACAACCCGGTCATCCTGTCCGCCGACAGCCCCGGCGCAGCGCGCGAGGCGGCCTTGGCGCAAGTGGTCGGCCAGTTGCCGGTTCTGCGCAGCATGGCGCTGCTCGATGGCAAAGGACGCATCCTGGCGAGCACGCAAGCGGGCGAGGCCGGTCTGCAGATCGAGCTGCACAAGCTGCTGCCTGACAGGGCATCGGCTCCGGTCCCGGGCAAGGTCCAGCTGGGACGCCTGGTCACCGGCCGCAGCCTCTCCTCCCTGGCAGCGACACCGCATGCGACACCGCGGGGCGTCCGCTACCTGCCCCAGGTCCTCGCATTCAAGCGCGACAACGGCGCACCGGCCGTGCTGGTGGCCCTGATCAATCCTGATGCCTTGGCCAACTTCTACCAGTCCACGCTGGAGTCCCTCAGCTACGAGGCCATGCTGCTGAGCTACGACGGCCAGGCGCTGGCCAGCACGAATGCGGGCACCGGCGTGCAGGCGACCGCCGTGCTGCAGACACCGCTGTTCCGGCAATGGCTGCCGCACAGCGAATTCGGCTCCTACGTCGGCGCCGGCATGCTCGGCTCCCATGAGGTCGTGTCCTTTCGCACCGTGCGCAACTGGCCTCTGCTGCTGGTGGTGGAGGAGCCCTACTCGGAGGTGGTCGCGCGCTGGCGCGACAAGGCATTCGCCTTCTTCGTTGCCGGCCTTGCGCTTCTTGCCCTGGTGCTGGGCCTGAGCGGGTCGGTGCTCAAGACCCGCAGGGTCCAGAAGTCGTCCCAGCAGTCCATGGAAAAGGCCCAGGCGCGCCTGGCCCGCAGCGAGCATGAGATGGCTGTGCTCATGCGCAGCGTGCAGGAGCTGATCTTTCGCACCGACATCCAGGGCCGGCTGACCTTCGTGAACGCACGCTGGGAGCAATGGACCGGGCAGCCCAGCGTCGAGGCGCTGGGGCAGCCGCTGGAAGGCATCGCGCGCGAAGCCTGCAGGCCGCAGATCCATGCCCTGCTCGACCCACAGGCCAAGCTGGCCCTGCGCAACTGCCAGGCCATGTTCCAGCTGCCGGGCCACCGGGAAATACTCTGCGAC
>NZ_JCABYI010000012.1:0-89982 GCF_059499305.1 Delftia sp. | reverse complement strand
GGCCATGGATACTGGTCTTTTGCGTGTAGTGCCGTGAACGACGCATGCCTCTGGTAGGAGGCGGCCGAGTGCCAGCGGCACTACTACGAGCGCCGCCGCCGTGACCTGATGGCGCGGCACGACTGAGGCGGGCGCGACGCCTAGAAACTGTCCCAGTCGTCATCGGCCGTGGAGGCCATGGCGATGGGCTTGGCGGCAGCCGGTTTTGCCGAGGCAGCCGACGCGGCCGGGGTGGCAGGCTTGGCAACGGCAGGCGGGGCGGCTTGGGGCACAGATGCCTTGGCCGCGCCGGGCGCCAGCGACGGTGCACGGGGCGCCGCCTGTGCCTGGGCATTGCTGCCGCCCTGCAACCGGAAGACCGAGACCACGCGCACCAGTTGATCGGACTGGTGGCGCAGGCCGGCGGCGGCGCCGGCCATTTCCTCGACCAGGGCCGCGTTCTTCTGCGTGGTCTGGTCGATGTGGGTGATGGCCTCGGCCACCTGGGCGACGCCGCTGTTTTGCTCGGCGCTGGCGTGGCTGATGTCCGAGATGAGCTGGGTGACCTTGCGGATTTCCTCCATGGCCTGTTCCATGGTTTCCCCGGCAAACGCGGCCTCCTGGTTGCCGGTGTGGATTTCAGCGACGCTGTGGCTGATGAGCTGCTTGATTTCCTTGGCGGCCTCGGCGCTGCGGCCTGCCAGGGCGCGCACTTCCTCGGCCACCACGGCAAAGCCGCGGCCATGCTCGCCCGCCCGGGCCGCTTCCACGGCGGCGTTGAGGGCGAGGATATTGGTCTGGAAGGCAATGCCGTCAATGACGCCGATGATGTCTGCAATCTTCTTGCTGCTGGCGTCTATGCCCTGCATGGTCTGCACGACCTTGCGCACGGCCTGCCCGCCTTCGGTGACGACGCGCTGGGCCTCGCGCGTGATGCGGTCGGCCGATTGCGCGTGGTCCGCGTTGTGGGCCACGGTGGAGCCTAGTTCCTCCATGGCGGCGGCGGTCTGCTCCAGCGCGCTGGCCTCGCTTTCGGTGCGGGCGGCCAGGTCCTGGTTGCCCTGGGCGATTTCCGCGCTGGCCAGGGCCACGCTGTGGGCCTGTTCGTTCACGCTGCCGACCACGCGGGTCAGGCCCGTGCTGGTGGTGTTCATGGCTTCCAGCAGGTGGCCGATTTCGTCATGGCGGTCGCTGTGCACGCGCAAGGTGAGGTCGCCATCGGCAATGGCGTAGGCCATGTGGCTGGCCTGCTTGAGCGGGCGCACGATCATGCGGCGGATGAGCCAGAACCATGCCGCCGACAGCAGCAGCACGGCGCCCAGGCCCATGAGGGCGAACTGCAGGATCAGGCTGCGGGTCTCGGAGACGAATTCGTCCACGTAGGCGCTGGTGGCGATGACCCAGTTCCAGGGCGCGTAGTGGCTGAAGACGACCAGCTTGTCGCGGGGCTGCTCCTCGCCCGGGTTGGTCCAGGGATAGGCGATGCTGCCCTGCTTGCGGTCCAGCATGTCGCGGATGAAGAAGCGGCCGTCGCCGTCCCTGGACTCGCTGATGTTTTTGCCCTCCATGGCGGGATGCACCACCAGCTGGCCGCGCTGGGGGCCGTCTTCGGCGTTGAGCACGAAGTAGTAGCCGGTCTGGCCGACCTTGAGCGCGCGGATGGAGTCCTTGAAGTGCTCCAGCAGTTGCGAGAAGTCCTGGCCCACGAAGGCAATGCCCACGGTGGCGCCCGCCGCGTCCTTGAGCGGGCGGTAGTGCGTCATGTACTGGCGGCCGAACAGATGGGCCAGGCCCATGTAGCTTTGGCCGGCCTGGATGGCGGCGTAGGCGGGGTGGGCGCGGTCCAGGCGGCTGCCCAACACGGCCCCGCCCTTGTCATCCTTGTCGTTCTTCAGGGTGGTGGCAATGCGCACGAAGTCGCCCTGCCCCTGGGCCGCGAACACGGTGGCCACGGCGCCGGTGCTGCGCGTGAAGGCCTGCAGCTGCGCATCGTTGCCGTTGAGCGGCTGGCCGTCCAGGCTCAGCACCGGCTCGCTGCCGCCGGTGTCCAGGCTGAGCGTGCCCTGCAGGCTGTGCGCCAGGCTGTCGGCCAGGAACTGGGTGCGCTGGCGCAGCTCCTTGTCGTTGGACTCGATGAAGTTGTGCAGCGTCCGTATGCCCTGCTGCATGTCGCTGTTCATCCTGGACTGCAGGGACTTGCTGACATCCCAGGCAATGCCCAGGACCAGCAGGCCCAGGATGGAGGCGACCCAGACGAAATTGGTGATGGACAGTTTGGTGCCCAGCCCTTGGCGGCGCCAGAAACGTTGGCCGATGTGCATTGATGCATCTCCTGTGCGGCGTAGGGCGCCGCTGTTGTGTGCGCACAGGCGGGGAATGCCTGCGTGCCAAGCCATGCTGACCAAAGTCAAGCCCTGGTGATTCATGGGCCGAAGCGTATCGACGCTGCCGCATGCGGGATTTGAGATGGGTCAAGGAAGTAACCAAGTGTTGCAACGACAGCGTCCGGCCCATCGCGCCCCGGCTTCGGCCAACGCCCGCCAGAACGGCTGGGGCGACAAACAGGCGCATGACAACGATGCCGAGGTGGCGGGCTTTGTCACCGAAGCCGCCAACGTGCGCTACCTGGAGACCGAGCTGGCGCTGGAAGGTGGCATCCACGCACGGCGCAGCAGCAGCCGCGTTGATGCGCGCCGTGCGGCAATAAGAATCGTCTTAGCCTTGGCTGCGCAAGGCCGGGCAAGACTGGAGAGCGGTATATCGATCCGTTTTTTCCAGAAATGCAGCCAAAGAGAACGTCCCAGAAACTATGCGACCCGTGCTACGAATTGCTGAGCAATACAAGCCTGTCAACGCCCCACCCCGGACTGAGGTTCCGCTTTTATTCACTGGAGCAGGATGCCAATTTCGTGAACTATGGCTGCGTGCATTGCCAGGCACCCCTGGCGATGAAGACAAGCCGGCGCGGGGCACTTCTGGGGTTTCGCCTGATGCCGTCCGAACCGCACTATCGCCTGGGCGAGGGGGACGCCGAGGGCGGCAGCCAGGCGCAAGGCCAGGTGCTGGAAGGTTGACCGGCTGGTGCAGCCCGCAGGCCGGTCAGTCGAAGAGATGGTGCTCGGCGCAGAAGGCGGCCAGGTCCTGGTTGCTGTCCACGTTCAGCTTGCGCATGGCGGAGTTCTTCTGGAGGCTGACGGTCTTGACGCTGCGCCTCAGGCGTGCGGCGATTTCCGTGATGGATTCCCCCTTGGCGAAATGCCTGAGGACTTCGAATTCACGCGGCGAGAGGTTGTTGGCGCGTTCGCTCAGGAAAACCGTCCTCTCCTGCCTGGGCGTGCCTGCCTGGAACGAGGGCGAGTAGTAGCGCGTGTTGAGGCGCACGCATTGCAGCGCCGCCATGATCTGGCTGAGCGGATCTTCCTTGAGCAGCACGCCGGCGACGCCCGCGTCATACAGGGCCGAGATGATCATGGGATTGGAGACGGTCGTCAGCACCAGCACCTTGATGTGCGGGAAATGGCGTATCAGGTAGTCCACGTAGCGCAGGCCGTCTCCGTAGAGGTCATCGCCCGGCATGGAGTAGTCGGTCAGAACCACGTCCAGGGGGTTCGATCTGGCGTATTCCATCAAGGACGACGGGGTATCGAACGTGGCCACGACCTGGAGGTTGGGGTCCTGCTCCAGGAAGTCCTTGACGCCAAGCAGGACCACGGCGTGGTCGTCCACGACAGCAATGCGCAGTTTCAGTTTCATGGGATCGCAAGCAAAGGGTTAGGGCTGGGGCAATTGCGCCATCATGGCGCGAAGGTCGGCCAGGAGGTCGTCCAGCAGGACTGACAGCGCGGCCTGCAGGCCGGGCTCCGGGGCGCCGTTCAGGAGCCGCTCCTCCAGCGCCTGGGTGCGGGCGGCAAGCTCCTGCATCCTGGCCAGCAGCAAGGCGCCGCGCATGCGGTGCAGGGCCTGGGCGGCCAGGTCGGGCCGGCGCTCCTGCAGGCCGCGGGCCAGCATTTCTATGTCGTCGTTCATGCACTGCACGAAGACCTGCCTGTGCGTCTGCAAAACGTTGGGCTCCGACAGGGCCGGGGGCGGGGGAATGTCCGCCGCCGCAGCGCCGGCCTGGGCAGGCGCCGGACGCAGGCGTTTTCTCGGCGCGAACTTCTCCAGGGTGCGGACCAGCGTGCGCAACTGGATGGGCTTGACCAGCCAGGCATTCATGCCGGCGTTCAGGCAGCGGTTTTCCTCGTCCAGCATGGCATTGGCGGTCACGCCGACGATGGGGCAGGCAACCCCCTCCGAACGCAGCCGCTCGGCGAGTTCGTAGCCGTTGAGGTAGGGCATGTTCACATCCGTCAGCACCAGATCGTGCGGGCTGATGTCCCACAGCGCCAGCGCCTCCTCCCCATCGTCGGCGACCGTGACTTCGCAGCCCAGGCTCTCGAGCTGGCCGCGCAGCGTCACCTGGTTGACGGGATTGTCCTCGGCGACCAGCACGCGCAGGTCGAACAGGGGCAGATCGGTGCCGGCGCTGGCAGAGCGCTGCGCACCGCCAAGCACCTGCACAATGCCCTGGCCGATGCTCAGGACGTTGTGCCCGTCGATGCCCCGGTTGTCCGGCGAGGACAGGTTCAGGTGCCGCCCCTTCCACTGCGGCGCGGGGCTGTCCGCCGGCAGCAGGACGTCCAGCAGCAGCTCATCGTCATGGGCCGCCACCGGGGCGGCTGCCGCCGCGCGGGCCTGGCCGCCCCAGCGCCGCAGCCAGGCGCAGATGTTGTCCGTCAGTTCCGGGTGGGGGGTGCGCACCGCGATCCGGGCGCCCTGCAGCGCGGGAGCCTCCTCCTGCTCCTGCTCCTGCTCCGGCCCCTGCTCCTGCTCCTGCGCGACGGTCTCCAGCCCCAGCTCGAACCAGAACCTGCTGCCCAGGCCGGGCTCGCTCCAGACCTCGATGGAGCTGGACATCATCCGGGCCAGGCTCCAGCAGATGGACAGGCCCAGGCCCGCTCCACGGGCGGTGCGGCTGCTGTTCTTGACGAGATAAAAGGGCGTGAAAAGCTCGCCATGCAGGGATTTTTCTATGCCCACGCCCGTGTCGCAGACCTCGAACACCAGCCGGGCCTGCGAGGCCGGGCCCGGCATGCTGCGCAGGCGGACGATCACATGGCCGGCCTCCGTGAACTTGATGGCGTTGCTGATGAGATTGCCCAGGATCTGGCGGATGCGCACCGCGTCGCCCAGCACCGACTCGGGCACCTGCGCGTCCACGCTGGAAAACAGCAGCAGGCCGTTTTGCTGCGCCATGGCGGCGTAGGAGCTGGTGCAGTTTTGCACCAGCTCCCGGGGATTGAAAGGGGCCTTTTCCAGCTGCAGCTGGCCGGCCTCGATCTTGCTGGTGTCCAGGATGTCGCTGATGATTTGCAGCAAGATGGACGAGGACGCTTCGATACGGTCCACGTATTTGCTCTGCAGCTGGGTGAGCTCGGTCATGCCCAGCAGCTCCAGCGTGCCCAGCGCGCCATACAGCGGCGTGCGGATTTCGTGGCTCATGGTCGCCAGAAAGGTGGACTTGGCCTCGTTGGCCTCGTCCGCCGCGATTCTTGCCCGCTCCAGGTTGCTCTCGATCTCCGCGCGCGCGCTGACGTCGGCAAAAATGCACAGCGTCACATCCTGGCCGAGGTAGCGCGTGGGCGCATAGGCCACATGAAGCGTCCTGCCCTGCTCGGTGACCAGGCGCTCCATGGTGCCTGCGGCCCGGGCATGGACAATCTCCTCCAGTGCCGCCTTGTTCTCCGGCGAGCCGGGACGCAGGTAGCCATCGGCCGAGTGCAGCCACTCCTGCACCAGCGAGTTGCTGAAGATGATTTTCCCGCTGCCGTAGGCCACAAGGCAGATGGCCACGGGAGCGGTTTCGATCAGCGTCCTGTTGAATTCATTGCTCTCGACGATGACCCGCTGCGCCTCCTGCGCGGGCGCAATCACCTTGCGGTTGAACCACCGGGTATAGGCAACGCCGGCCAGCAGGCTCAGCAGCAGGGCCAGCACCAGGCCGGCAGAAGGGGCGAACAGCCTGCCCTGGAAAAAGGTGGCGTAGTCCACCTGGTAGTAGCCGGTCCACCGGCCGGAGGCATCCTCGGTCTTGAGGATCAGGCCATTGCGCGTGTACTGCATCCCCGTGTCGTCCACCTGCGGGACGGGGCCGGTGCCCATGAGCACGCCGAAATCCCGGTGCTCCAGCCAGAAAAGATGCCTGGGCAGCGTATGGATGGTTCTTTCTATGGCGCTGATGCGCTGGCGGCTGAAAAGGATGGCGGCGTAGATCGGGCTTGTGGCGGCTTCGTCGCCGGCTTCGAGATGGCTTGAAAAGCCGGCGGCGACCATGCCGATCATCTTTTCCGGGAACTGGGGCGACCGGAACCAGACGATTTCCTGCGCCGGCGCCGTGGAGCCTGCGCCCGGCCGGGCATCGGCGGCCCTGGCCCGCAGATGCGCCTTGACGGCGGCAATCGTGCTGTCGAACATTTCCTGCGTGACGCTCTCGTTGCCGATGGGCACGTCGATGGCCGGCACGCCGATGCTGATCGCCCCGTCCTCCTTGGTGAAGAAGGCAGCGGCTGCCGGGAAGTAGGAGCCTGCCCAGAAGGAGGAATAGCCTGCGGCCAGGGAGCTGCCCAGCGAGAAAAGCCGGTCCGGGAGCGTGTCGCAGGCCACGCGCGCAGCGCATTGCAGTGAAAAGGGAATGCCGCCGATGGCCTCGCGGCCACGGAACATGCGGTAGTCCGCCTGCGCAGGAGCGGGCACGTCGACGATGGTGGCTATCCTCTGGTCCGGCAGCGCTTTCCAGGACTCGTTGCGGCCCTTGAGCCGCCGAAGGAAGATTTCCTGCTCCTGCAGCGAGCCGACGATGGCGGAGAAGTTCAAGGCCAGGCGCCCCTGCTCCTGCTCGAAGATCCTCTCCGAGCCCCACAGCAGCACGGCGATGAGGAAGATCGCCAGGGGAAGCGCTCCAAACAGTACCCGGTTCTGCCAGCGTGTGGTGCGTGTGATCTTGCTGAACGGGGAGTCGGGCATGGACGCCTTGCGTGCTTGGGTCAGGTGGGGTTGCCTTGGTGCCGGGGTTCGGACGCCAGCATAAGGGCAAATTCAACCGCAGGCACCGCGGCGGACAGCAGATAGCCCTGCACGCAATCGCATCCGATGCTGCGCAGCAACTCCAGGTCCCGGGTGGTCTCCACGCCTTCCGCCGTCACCGTCAGGCCCAGCTGCCGCCCCAGTTGCACCGACGACGTCAAGGCCGCAGTCCGCACCTCGTCACCTGCCGCACCGGCCACGAAGGCCCGGTCGATCTTCAATTCGGTGAAGGGCGTGGAGATGAGGCTGTACATCGAGCTGTATCCGCGCCCGTAGTCATCCTGGGCCAGGCCGAAGCCCTTGAGGCGCAAACGGCTCGCGCTCATGTAGTAGTTGGCGGGTATGCCGACGGCCTGGTCCTCCAGCAGCTCGAACGTGATGTTCTCCGCAGCAATGCCGCACCGGGCCGCCATGCCGTGCAACTCGTCCGGCAGGCCGATATCGTCCAGCAGCGGTACCGGCAGGTTGACGGACACAGGCACGACATGTCCGGCACTGCGCCAGGCCAGGTGCGCCGACATGGCATCTTCCATCATCCGCACCAGCAAGGCATGGTCCAGCCCATGGAACCGGATGGCGGACATGAACGAGCCCGGCATCATGAAGCCGAACTGCGGATCGTTCCAGCGCGCCAGCGCTTCCACGCCGACGATGTGGCCCGTGAGCAGGGATTTCTTGGGCTGGAACCAGGCCTGTATGGTTTTCTCCTGCAGCGCCTGCACCAGGTGGGCCTTGGCGAAAATCGGCCGCTCCCTGATGCCGGCAGCGGTTTTCCCCTCGTTTGCATGGACGGACCTGAGTTGGCTGACCAGCGCCTGGACATGGTCCGTGCCGAACGGCTTCTGGAACATCCCGATGACGGAAAAGCCGGACTCCTTGGCCATGAGACTGACGCTGTTCATCAGCCGGCGCGAGCAGGAGGTGGATATCACGAGCATGGGATGCAGGTCGCGCCGGCTCAATTCATCGATGAACTGCAGGCCGTCCATGTCAGGCATCTTCAGGTCGGTGATGACGAGATGGAATCCGCCGTCGCCCAGCTTCTCCAGGGCCTCCCGCGCGTTGCAGGCCATGTGCGTGTCCGTGAGTCCCGCCTCCATGAGCAGGCTGCGCGCGTGCTCGCAGCACAGGGGATGGTCGTCCAGGATGAGTACTTTGAATGGGGCCAGCATGGGTTCAGGTCCTGCCTTGCTTGATGTTGTTCAAGGTGGTGCGCAGCACCGCCAACGTGAATGGCTTGCACAGCAGGTTGTCGAAGCCGGCCGGCAGTCCGTCGCCCTGGCCTTGCGATTGCTCTTGCGCCTGCGCCTGCGTCTGGGTCTGGGTCTGCGGCTGCGCATTGGCCGTCAGCCCGACGATCGGGCGGACATACCCGCGCTTTCTGAGCGCACGCGCCAGGGCCGGGCCGTCCAGCAACGGCATGTGCAGGTCGGTGAGAACGGCATCGAATTCGAGCAGGCCGGGCAGGGACAGCGCGTCCTGTCCATTGCTGGCCTGCTGGACCTCGCAGCCCAGCAACTGCAGCTGCTCTCGCAGGATGATCCTGTTGATGGGGTTGTCCTCGACGATGAGCACCCTCAGCCCCAGGGGCTCGTGGACCTGGGCGGCGGCATACAGGTCGGGGCGCGCACCCGGCGCAATGCCCTGCTGGGCCAGGCCCAGCGCATGGCCCACTGCCGGCACGCCAGGCGCGCTGGCCTCCCACACGCAGGCCTGCACGGTCTCGCGGGGGCTCTCGCCCGGCGCCAGCGCCAGAACGCATTTGCCCGTCCATTGCGGACGGCGCAGCGACCGTGGCCAGGCTTGCACCAGCACGGCCTGTTCATTGGGACCCTGCACCTGGTCCCGGTAGGGCTGGGCCATGGCGCCCCAATGCCGCAGCCAGGCGCACAGGTTGTGCACGACTTCCGGAATGGCTCCATCCACGTAGACGGTGTGCGGCAACAGACTGGGCACTGCCTCATAGCCTGCCGCGCTCTCGCGCGGCAGGCGCAGCTCGAATGACACGCAGGTCCCCAGTCCCGGCTGGCTGGCGGCCGTCAGCCGCCCGCCCATCTCCTGGCTGAGGCGCAGGCAGATGGACAGTCCCAGGCCCGCGCCCTGGACCTGCTGCTGGGTGGCCGCATGGGCACGGAAGTACGGGTCGAACAGGAAGGGCTGCTGCTCCGGGTCGATGCCGATGCCCGTGTCCTGCACCTGGAACCGCAGGTCGGTGCCTTCCTCGCTGTCGCCCATGACCTGCAGGCGAATGGCCACATGGCCGGAGAACGTGAACTTGATGGCATTGCCCACCAGGTTGTCCAGGATCTGCCGCAGCCGCAAGGCATCGCCCACCAGCAGGGGCGGCGTTTTCACATCGGAGACGGCATACAGCTGCAGGCCCTTTTGCTCGGCACGCGACAGCAGGCCTGCGGCCACGCTGTCGAGCAATTCGGTGGCCGAGAACGCCTGGGCCTCCAGCTGCAGCCGGCCCGCCTCGATGGCCGACAGGTCCAGGCTGTCGTTGACGATGCGCAGCAAGGAGGCCGATGCCTGCTGCATGGCCCCCAGGTAGCGGGTCTGTTCGGAAGGAACCCTGGACAGGGCCAGCAGCTCCAGCGTTCCCAGGATGCCAAAGAGCGGTGTGCGTATTTCGTGGCTCATGGTCGCCAGAAACTGCGTCTTGGCCTGGCTCGCCGATTCGGCGCGCTGCTTGGCATCGACCAGCGCTGCCTGCGCCTGCCTGAGCGCCGTCACATCGCTGACCAGGCAGAAGACCACCGGTTCGCCCCCGTGGGTCGTGGGCGTGGTGCGGACCTCCACCCATCGCCCGTCCCCCAGCGCCAGCTCACGCGGGCCCTGCTGCGTGCCCCCGGCCACGGCGTGCTCGAACCAGGAAGCATCACTGCACACCCACTGCCGGGCCAGCGCATTGGACAGCAGCAGGCTGCGATCGCTGCACCGCACCAGCGCCAGGCCCACGGGTGCCGTGTCCAGCAGCTTTCGGCAGAGTGCATCACTGGCGGCGCAGGCGCCTGCCCGGCTCCAGGCCGAAGCCGGCACGCCGCGTCGCAGCCGGCCCACGCACCATGCAAGTGCAGCCATGAGGGCAAGTCCCAGCGACACGGACCACAGCAGCAGCCAGGCGTGGGCCCTGACCAGTTGCCGCACGGGCTCCCAGCGGTCTGCAAGCCATGCGGCGTTGTTCACGGATTTGCGCAGCAGCAGCGATTCGGGAAGGCCCCGGCCCACATGCATCAGCGAATACAGCGGCACGAGGTGGTCCTGCGGTGCGCTGGTGCGCCACGGCCATGCCAGACCGGCCTGGGAATGGACGGCCGCGCGGGTCGCGCCCACGGCAGCGTCCAGCAGCAGGAAATACCGGTCCATGAAAAACAGCTGCATGTCCCCCACAGGCACATGCGCGCGGCTGCGGGATGGCGGCGCCGGGGCGGCATCGTCCCTGCCGCTGTGCAAGGCGCAGGCCAGCATGGCCATGATTGCCAGTGCAAATACCGTCCAATCACGCAGCGACGCCATCCAATCGCGCAGTGCCATGGACGGGCACCACCCGTGCCGAGTCGAGCGGGAAGAAAACAGAAGGTCTTGAAACTGGCGCATTGCCAAATCATAGGAATCGGATGAAGAAACAGGGCTAAGAATTTTCTTAATCCTGCAAACCCGTGCACGCCGCTTCACCCGGGAATATCGCCCGCCTCGCTTCGTCATCAAAGACCTTGTCCGATCTCTTCAGCGATTTCAGCAGTCTTGATGATTTAAGAAAATTCTTAGACCCAAACTCGGATGCCCCGGGGATCATTGCCGGCTTGATTCATCAACAAGGGCTGCTTCATTTTCTTGGGTCAGGCCCCGGGATATTCCACACAGACGCCGCACATGCGAAATTGCAGCGCCCTTTCCAGCAATTGCGCAATCAATGCCCGCAAGGCGTTTCGGCAGTCCATTTCAGGGAAAGTAAAAAGGCAATGAGCATATACAGGCAACGATTCACTCCCACGGCGGCACGCAGGCCCCTGCGCCTGTTCGCCCTGGCATTGCTGTCGCAAGGCTGCATCGCCACGGCCCACGCATGGACCGTCGTGGTGGACAGCGCCGCCGACGCAACCGGCCCGTGCGCCAGCACCGGCCTGGGCCCCTGCACGCTGCGCGATGCCATCACCTACGCCAACGCCAACCGCAACAAAGGTGGCGACAACCGCATCGAGTTCCGCATCGGTGCGGGGGGAGAGCAGACCATCGTCACTCAAAGCAACTGGAATGGCAGGCTCATGCAGCCCATTGCACCGGCCACATCGCTCACCGTGGACGCCAGCACGCAGCCCGGCTATGAGGACCACTTGCCACGCCGCCCCCTGATCACGCTGCAGTCAGGCAGCCCCGAGTTCGGCATAGGGCTCGAGCTGGCAGGCGCCATCACGGTGCGCGGCCTGGCGATAGGCGGCTTCAATACGGCCCTGGCGGTGACCGGCGACGGCAACACCGTGCTGGGCTGCCATATAGGCGTTGACGCATCGGGAACGGTTGCCATGGGCAATCGCAGCAACATCCTTGTCCACTCCGGCAACCGCAACCGCATCGGGAATCTGGATATTGGCGGGCGAAATGTCATTTCCGCGGCGGAAAATTCCGGAATATGGCTTTCCTGGCCAGGCGCGGGTACAGGAAACATCATTCAGGGAAACTACATAGGCACCGATATCACCGGCAATGCGGCCCTGGGAAACCAGGGAAACGGCATCAGCGTGGCATCCGACTTTACCGGTACGCTGATCGACAGCAACCTCGTCTCCGGCAATGTCAGGAAAACAGGCGGCTCCTCCGCGATTTCCATTTCCGGCGCCCACACGCTGGTGACCCGCAACCGAGTCGGAACCAATGCAGCCGGCACGGCCATGATTCCCAACAATGGGCCAGGCATTGCCGTATTCTTTTCGTCGGAGGGCGGACATCGCATTGGCACAGGCCCTGAGGACGGCAACCTGGTTGCCGGAAACAAGGAAACGGCCATTGAATTGAATGGAAACTACGGCGCACGCAACCCGAATACCCTGATTGCCGGGAATATCGTGGGAACCAGCCTGGATGCCAGCACCATGCTGCCCAATCAATGGGGCATCGTCATCAAGGATTCGGATGAGGTGACCGTGCGCGCAAACATCGTCGGTGGCAGCAAGGCGTCCGGCATACAGTTCCAGGGCGCCAGCAAGAACAACCTCGTGCAGGGCAACTACGTGGGCGTCAGTCCCCAGGGAACCCCCCTGCCCAATGGGGAAGGCGTTTCCTTCTTCCAGAAGGCCCATGACACCCTGGTCGGCGGTGACGACGCGGCACATGCCAACGTGATTGCCCACAACAGGCTGTTCGGCGTGGGATTGCGGGGGGACGAAGTCAAGGGCGTCTCCATGCTCGGCAATGCCATCTACGGCAATACCGAGGGAGGCATCGCACGAACCAGCCTGGCCAATGGAGATCCTGCCGAGCCGGTGCTGCTCACGGTGACGCCCGAGGGCCTGTCCGGCACGCTGGACAGCGTCGCCAACGAGAGCATGCGCATCGAGTATTTCTCGACGCCCAGGCTGCCCGACGGGCTGGTGGAGCGCGCCGCCGGCAAGGTTCTGCTCGGCTCGCAGACCGTGACCACCGATGCATCCGGCCATGCGCCCTTGGTGTTCAAGGGCGCCATGCCCCCGGGCGACCAGGCCGCTGTCACGGCGACCGCCACCCGGATTTCCACCGGTGACACCTCGCGCTTTTCCAACGCGATGGCGGCCAACGCCGCCCCCGTGGCCCTGCCGCAAGCCGTCACGACCCCGCAGGATACGGCGCTGTCCATCACCCTCGCTGGCACGGACTTCGAGTCGGACCCGTTGCGCTTCGAGATCACCGCCGGCCCCGCCCATGGCGTCATCAGCGGCTTCGATCCCCAGACGGGTACGCTGGTCTACACGCCGGCGGCCGGCTACTCCGGGCCCGATACCTTCGCCTTCACGGTATCCGACGGGCACCAGAGCGCTGCCGCACCGGCATCCGTGACCATCGAGGTGATCGCTGCCGATCCTCCCGATCCCGGCCCGGGCACCGATCCCGACCCCGGTCCGGGCACGGACCCAGGACCCGGTCCCGGCCCCGGAAATGTCCAGGCCGTTCCCGGCCTGGGCCAGGGTGGCATGCTGGCACTGTTGTGCGGCATGGCCTATCTGGCCAGCCGCAGGATGAGGAAAAGGCAGGCCTGAGCCCGCAGCGGGCGCAGGTCCCGCGCAAACGTCAGGCCGGCAACCAGCGCAGCCAGCGCGGCCGCCAGGTCAGGGTGAAGGCAATGGCCAGGGCGGCGGCTGCCAGCGTCATGATCCAGACCAGGGAGGCCATGGAGGCATGGTCCACCGCCAGGCACAGGCCCAGCGAGGCGGCCAGGCCTGAGGCGCCCAGCCAGCGCAGCAGCCTGACCTTGCCATCGGGCTGGGGCATGTCGCCGTGCACCTGCTCCCAGTGCACGTCCTTGGCCAGCGCAAACCAGGCCATGCCCAGCAGCGATGCCGCAAAGGCGGCGGCCAGCAGCAGTGCGTCCATCAGTCCCTCAGACATGGGCCACCTCCGCGGCGCGCGAGGGCATGGCGGGCGCGGCGCGCGTCTTGAGCTTGCGCGCCACCACCACGGCCAGCACGGCGCTGGCCAGCATGAACAGGTCCACGCCGGCCACCGGCCAGTAGCCCGCGCCCAGGGTCTTGAACAGGTGGTCGCCCGTGGTCAGCCAGTTCAGCAGCACGGCCACCACGGCCATGGCGGCCACGGCCCAGCACTGCTCGCGCCAGGCGGGGTTGGGCAGGCCCCGGGCCACGGGGGCGCTGCGCACAAAGGCATGCGCCATGGCCAGCAGCCAGGTGGCCCAGAAGAAATAGCGTTCCATGTCGCCCCGGCCCGGCCAGCCCTGGGGCATGGCCTCGGGCAGCAGGCGGTTGGCGATCAGCATGCCCAGCGTGGCCACCAGCATGCCGGTGACCGTGGTGACAGCCAGGGCATCGACCACGCGCGCGCCCTGCACGCCCTGTCTGGCGTGCTGCTTCTTGCGCTTTTCCACGAAGAAGACAAAGCCGGTGGCAATGCACACGCAGCCGGCCAGGCCGCCCAGCACGTACAGCCAGCGCAGCAGCCAGTGGCGGAAGTGCTGCAGGTGCAGGCCGGTGAGGAAGGTGTTGATGCTGTCCACGGCCGTGCGCGGAGGATCTTCGCGCAGCAGGGCGCCCGTGCTGGCCTTGAAGTGGATGCCCTCGCCCGTGAGCGCGATGCGGTCGGTGCCGGCGCGGTAGACGCTGACGTAGCCGTTGGCATCGCCCACATGGGTGACGGACAGGAAGCCCACGTCGCCGGCCATGCCCTTGGCGGCCCAGCGGCGCTGCGCCTCGGCCACCATGGCGTCCACCGAGGCCATGGGTGCGGCCACGCCGGCGCGGTCGTGCGGCAGGCCGGTTTCCTCGGCCTCCATCTTCTCGTGCAACTCGTGCAGGGGCTCCAGCTGGGTATGGGTGATGGGGAAGTAGATGCCCGCAAAGATCACCAGCCCCGTGAAGGCGAAGAAGAAGTGGAAGGGCAGCGCCACCACGCCAGTGAGGTTGTGCAGGTCCAGCACGCTGCGCTGCGTGGCCTTCTTCGGACGGAAGGTGAACAGCTCGCGGAAGATCTTGCGGTGCATGACCACGCCGCTGACCAGGGCCACCAGCATGATGAGCGCGGCAAAGCCCACGATCCAGTAGCCAAGGTTCATCCAGTTGAGCGTCAGGCTGTAGTGCAGCGGGTAGAAGAAGCGGCTGCCGATCTTGAGGTGGTCGTCCGGCAGGGATTCGCCATTGCGCGGGTCGATGGTGCGCATGGCCCAGATCAGGGTCTCGGGCTTCTTGGCGTTGGGCACCTCGTAGCCGGCGAACAGGCCCAGCACGGGATCGCGGTGGGTGGTGTAGGCGCCCCAGCGCTGGGGCGTGTCGAAGCGCTCGGGCAGCGGGCCGTTGACCTCGCCGCGCATGGCATCGCGCGCCTGGGCGTTGGGCTGCATGGACTCGAAGACCGGCTTGAGGATCTGGTCGTACGAGGGCATGGGCGTGGGCTCGAAGCGCGAGGCCGGGATGGCCCAGCGGTCGATCTCGCGGTCGAACACCGACAGCGCGCCGAAGAAGAAGGCGGCCATGAGCACGAAGCCGAGCGCAAGCCCGAACCAGGTGTGCAGCCAGGCCATGGAGAGGCGGAAGTTCTGGAACATGGGGCGTTCTCCGGATTCAGGGCAGCAGCATCTGCTGGAGCAGCGATGCGCAACCGGTCATGACAATGCCGCCGCCGGCCAGCACGGCCCAGACGCGCGGGAGGCTCTGCGCCGCAAAGGCCCAGAGGAACACCGTCAGAAACACCAGGAAGCCGAGGATGTAGCCCAGATGCTCGGCATCGTGGAACTCCATTCCGGCGGCAAACATCAGCGCCACGCCCAGGGCGATGAAGCCCCAGGTGAAGGCATAACCGCCGAAGACGGCGGCTGCAATGCGAACCAAAATAGTTTTCATTTACAAAGAAAAATACAGTCGTGGACCAAAGTGCTCGGGGCGCATTATCCCCGAGCGCCGTCAAAACCCGTGATCGGCCGTGGTGTCCCTATGCGGGCTGGCCTGCCGCCTGCGCCTTGGCCTGCGGTGCCGAAGGCTTGAGCGTGGGCGGCACGAACTGGAAGGTATCCGCGCGCGCCCCTGGCCAGTAGAGCTTGAACACGTTGTGCTGCTTGTCCAGCGGCCCCAGTAGAGCGCCGGGCTCCACGCGCAGGACCAGGTTGGCGAGCTGGCGCACCTCGGTGTCGGAGATGCGCCGCACGATGTGGTGGGCCGTGATGTCGCAGGGGTGCTCCAGGCCCGCCGCCTGCACCAGCTCCTGCAGCGCATGCAGGGTCTTGTCATGGAAGTTGGCCACGCGCGTGGCCTTGTCGGGCACGACCAGGGCCTTCTGGCGCGCCGCGTCCTGCGTGGCCACGCCCGTGGGGCAGTGGCCGGTGTGGCAGTTCTGCGCCTGGATGCAGCCCAGGGCCATCATGAAGCCGCGCCCGGCGTTGCACCAGTCGGCGCCCAGCGCCATCATGCGCGCGATGTCGAAGGCCGTGATCACCTTGCCGGCCGCGCCGATCTTGATGCGGTGGCGCAGGCCCACGCCGATCAGCGTGTTGTGCACCAGCAGCAGGCCTTCCTGCAGCGGCACGCCCACGTGGTCGGTGAACTCCACGGGCGCCGCGCCCGTGCCGCCCTCGGCGCCATCGACCACGATGAAGTCCGGCGTGATGTCCGTCTCCTGCATGGCCTTGACGATGGCGAACCACTCCCAGGGATGGCCCACGCAGAACTTGAAGCCCGTGGGCTTGCCGCCCGACTTCTCGCGCAGGCGGGCGATGAAATGCATCATCTCCACCGGCGTCCTGAAGGCGCTGTGGCTGGACGGGCTGATGCAGTCCACGCCCACGGGCACGCCGCGCGCGGCGGCGATCTCGGGGGTGACCTTGGCGCCCAGCAGCATGCCGCCGTGGCCGGGCTTGGCGCCCTGGCTGAGCTTGATCTCGATGAGCTTGACCTGCGGGTCGGTGGCATTGGCGATGAACTTCTCTTCGCTGAACGTGCCATCGTCGTTGCGGCAGCCGAAGTAGCCCGAGGCCACCTCCCAGATCAGGTCGCCGCCGTGCACGCGGTGGTGCTGGCTGATGGAGCCCTCGCCCGTGTCGTGCGCAAATCCGCCCATCTTCGCGCCCTTGTTCAGCGCCAGGATGGCATTGGCCGACAGCGCGCCGAAGCTCATGGCCGAGATGTTGAAGATGCTGGCGCTGTAGGGCTGGGTGCAGGGCGAGGCACCTTCATCGGCGCAGCCGATGGTGATGCGGAAATCATGCGAGGCCAGCCTGGTGGGCTGCATGGAATGGTTCACCCATTCATAGCCCTGGGCCGTGACATTGAGCTGCGTGCCCAGCGGGCGGCTGTCCGGGTCGCCCTTGGCGCGCTGGTAGACCAGGGAGCGCTGGGCGCGCGAGAACGGCAGCGCCTCATGGTCGGACTCGATGAAGTACTGCCGCATCTCGGGCCGGATGAACTCCAGCAGAAACCGCAGGTGGCCGATGATGGGGTAGTTGCGCAGCACCGAATGGCGCACCTGGGTCATGTCGCGCACGCCCAGCAGCGCCAGCGCGGCGCACACGCCGAAGCCCAGCCACCACCACAGCCCTCCCCACACCAGCGCCGCCACCAGCAGCCCCGCGCTGCCGACCAGGCTCAGGCAGAACGTGGTGTAGCGCAGCGGCACCCATGCGGGCAGGCGATGAACGGGAGAGGCAGACGTTGACATGGCGTGGGTCCTCGGAACGAGTTGACGATCTTGTGCATGCCGCGCCTTCGAGGGCGCGCTGTGCACAAGGTTAACCCACGATCCGCGTCAGCCCTGGCGCGGCCGGGCGCCGGCGCCCGTTGCCTGCGCGGCCGCAGGCAGCACGAACCGGAAGCTCGCCCCCTGCCCCGGCGGGTCCACCAGCTCGATGCGGCAGCCGTGCAGCTCCAGCATGCGGTGGACGATGCGCAGGCCCAGGCCGCCGCCGCGGCGGGCGCCGCCCACGGTGAAGGGGCGCTCGAACAGGCCTTCGCGCAGATCGGCCGGGATGCCGGGGCCGGTATCGGCCACGGTGACTTCGACGGCGTTGCCCGCCGCCGCCAGCGCCACCTGGATGCTGCCGCCTTCGGGGGTGTGGCGCAGCGCGTTGTCCAGCAGGTTGCCCAGCACGCGCTCGATCATCCCCAGGTCGGCCTGGACGACGGGCAGGCGGGCTGGGAAGTCGGCCCGCAGCGCCACCTGTCGCGCCTCGGCACGCAGCTCGAATTTCTGGAACACGTCCTGCACCAGGTCGGGCATGGAAAACGGCTCCGGCTCGGGCTGGACAAAGCCGTATTCCAGGCGCGCCAGCTCGAACAGGCTTTGCGCCAGCTCGCCCACCTTCTGGCTCTGTGCCAGGGCAATGCCCAGGTAGCGGCGGCGTTCGGTGGTGTCGAGCACGGCGTCCTTGAGCAGCAGCGTTTCCAGGTAGCCGTGCAGGGACGACAGCGGCGTGCGCAGGTCGTGCGAGACGTTGGCGATGAGCTCGCGCCGCTCCTGGTCCTGGCGCGTGAGGGCGCGCCACTGCTCGCCGATGCGCGCCACCATGCGGCGGTAGGCCGCGTCCAGCACGGCGATCTCGTCGCGGCTGTCCTGCGCGGCACCGGGCTGGGGGGCCGGCAGGTCCGGGGGGGTGCCATGGATGTCGAAGCCGGCCACCTCTTCGGTGAGCCGGCGCAGCGGCCGCGTGATCAGCGCAAAGGCCACCAGGCCGGCCACCAGGCACAGCAGCGCCACCAGGCCGATGGACCACAGCGCCGTGCTGAGCACCGAGTTGGCCGAGCCCTGCGCCACCAGCTGGTCATGCGCCTCGCCCTGCAGCACCACGTAGATGAAGCCCACTTCCTTGCCGTTGACGCGCAGCGGCGCCGCGCTGAAGACCTTGCGCCCTTCGGTGCTGCGCGGGTCGTCACCCAGGATGGGCAGCGTGCCGCCTTCCAGCAGCCGGTGCACGGGCGCCAGGTCCACGCGCTCGCGGCGCACGCGGCCGTCGGGGGCGGCATGGCCGGCAATGCGGCCGTCGGCGTCCAGCAGGTAGACCTCCACGCTGGGGTTGACCAGCATGAGCTGGTTGAAGAAGCTGCGCACGGCGCCGGGCATGAGGCCGTTGGCGTCGGTCAGCTGGGCGTCGCGCGCAATGCTTTCTGCCACGTCGCGCGACAGGCCCTGCACCACTTCCAGCTCGTGCATGCGGCTGGCGCGCAGCTGCATCCAGGCAGAGGTGCCGCTGCACACCAGCAGCAGCACGGCAAAGACCAGGGAAAGGCGCTGGGTCAGTGTCAGGCGCAGTTTCATGGTCATGCGCCCTCGCCCGCTTCGGCGAACTTGTAGCCGCGCCCCCAGACGGTGAGGATGCGCGCGGGCTGGGCCGGGTCGGCCTCGATCTTGGCGCGCAGGCGGTTGATGTGGGTGTTGACGGTGTGCTCGTAGCCCTCGTGCTGGTAGCCCCAGACGGCATTGAGCAGGTCCATGCGCGAGAACACCTTGCCGGGCTGGCGCGCAAAGAAGTACAGCAGGTCGAACTCGCGCGGGGTCAGGTCCAGCCGGGCACCATGAAGCCGGGCATCGCGCGCCACGGGGTCCATGGCCAGGCCGTCAATGGACAGGCTGCCGGACTCCAGCCGCGCATTCTGGGCCAGCGCCTCCACGCGGCGCAGCAGCGCCTTGACGCGCGCCACCAGCTCCAGCACGGAAAACGGCTTGGCCAGGTAGTCGTCCGCGCCGATCTCCAGGCCCAGGATGCGCTGCACCTCGCTGGAGCGCGCGCTGATGATGATGATGGGCGTGTAGCGCGCCATGGCGCGGGCGCGGCGGCAGATCTCCAGGCCGTCCACGCCGGGCAGCATGATGTCCAGCACCAGCGCGTCCCAGCCGCCGCGCTCCAGTTGGCGCAGGCCGTCGTCGCCGCGCGCGCAGTGCATGACTTCCAGGCCTTCGTCGCGCAGGTGCAGCGTGAGCAGGTCGGCGATATGGGCGTCGTCCTCGACGAGAAGTACGCGGCGCGTGGCGGTCATCGGATGCGGTTTCCTGGAAGTGGCGGGAGTGGCTGCCATTGTGCGCAATACCGGGGCCGGGAGTTATCACGAATCTTTGAACTCTGCGTGAGGACTTCGGGAGGCCGGCGCCCTAACCTGACTGGCATCGCATCGTTTTCAGACGCACGCAACCTTCAGGAGCACACCATGACCACCAGACGCCATCTTCTGTGGACTGCAGGCGCCGGCACCACCGCCGTGCTGGCGGCCAGCCTGTTCCCGCGCCGCGCGCCAGCGGCCGCCTCCAGCGAGGTCTTCGAGGTCAGCTACACGGATGCCGAGTGGCGCGCCCGCCTCACGCCCGAGCAGTACCGGATCCTGCGCAAGGAAGGCACGGAGCGTGCAGGCTCCAGCCCCCTGAACAAGGAGCACCGCGCGGGCACCTTTGCCTGCGCAGGCTGCGCGCTGCCCCTGTTCTCGTCCAAGACCAAGTTCGACAGCGGCACGGGCTGGCCCAGCTTCTGGCAGCCGCTGGACAAGGCCGTGGCCACGCGCCAGGACCGCACCTACGGCATGCTGCGCACCGAGGTGCATTGCCGCCGCTGCGGCGGCCACCTGGGCCATGTCTTCGACGACGGCCCCAAGCCCACGGGCCTGCGCTACTGCATGAACGGGCTGTCCCTGACGTTCACGCCCCAGCCTGCCTGAACCCGGGAGCCACGCCATGCTGCTGATCGTCCTGGCCTATCTGGGCGGGGTGCTGACCATCGTCAGCCCCTGCATCCTGCCGGTGCTGCCCTTCGTCTTTGCACGCGCCGACCAGCCCTTCGCCAAAAGCGGCCTGCCGCTGCTGGCGGGCATGGCGCTGACCTTCGCCCTGGTGGCCTCGCTGGCGGCCGTGGGCGGCGGCTGGGTGGTGGCCGCCAATGAGTACGGCCGCTGGCTGGCCCTGGGCCTGGTCGCCGTGTTTGCGCTGACCCTGCTGTGGCCCGGCCTGTCCGAGCGGCTGACGCGGCCGCTGGTGGCGGCGGGCTCGCGCCTGTCCGAGCGTGCCCAGGGCACGGACGGCGGCGCCCGCCCCAGCGCCTCGCTGCTGCTGGGCGTGGCCACGGGCCTGCTGTGGGCGCCCTGCGCCGGCCCCATCCTGGGCCTGATCCTCACGGGCGCCGCACTGCAGGGCGCCAACACCACCTCCAGCCTGCTGCTGCTGGCCTATGCGGCCGGTGCGGCCACCTCCATGGCGGCGGCCCTGCTGCTGGGCGGCAAGGTGTTTGCGGCGCTCAAGCGCATGCTGGGCGCGGGCGAATGGGTGCGGCGCGGGCTGGGCGCGGCCATGCTGGCCGGCGTGGGCGCGATTGCGCTGGGGCTGGACACGGGCGTGCTGGCGCAAGTGTCCACGGCCTCCACCGGCGGCCTGGAGCAAAGGCTGGTGGACCGCCTGAGCGGCAGGCCCGAGGGTGGTGCCATGGCCATGCAGGCCGGTCCCGCAATGATGGCCGCCGTGGACAGGGGCTCCGATGCTGGCCCGTCCCGCGCCGCCCTGCCGGACGAAGGGCTGGCCCCTGCGCTGGACGGCGCCACCGACTGGCTCAACTCCACCCCGCTGACGGCCGAACAACTGCGCGGCAAGGTGGTGCTGGTGGATTTCTGGACCTATTCCTGCATCAACTGCCTGCGCACCCTGCCCTATGTGAAGGCCTGGGCCGAGAAGTACCGCGACCAGGGCCTGGTGGTGGTGGGCGTGCATGCGCCGGAGTTCGCCTTCGAGCGCAAGCTGTCCAACGTGGAAAAGGCCATCAAGGACCTGGGCATCAGCTACCCCGTGGCCGTGGACAACGGCTACAAGATCTGGCGCGCCTTCAACAACCAGTACTGGCCGGCGCACTACTTCATCGATGCCCAGGGCCGCATCCGGCACCACCACTTTGGCGAAGGCGGCTATGCCGAGTCCGAGCGCGTGATCCAGCAACTGCTGCAGGAAGCCGGATCGAAGCAGGTGGACCTGGGCCTGATCGACGTGCAGGCCCAGGGCGTGCAGCAGGCAGCCGACATGGCAGCCGTGCGCTCGCACGAGACCTACCTGGGCTATGAGCGCGCCGAGCAATTTGCCGCCACGCCTGCCGCCGTGCACGACCAGGCCACCGCCTATGCCACGCCCGAGCGCCTGCCGCTCAACGCCTGGGGCCTGAGCGGCCAATGGACGGTGGGCCCGGAAAGCGCCACGCTGGACGGCGCCACCGGCCGCATCACCTACCGCTTCCAGGCACGCGACCTGCACCTGGTGCTGGGCCCGGGCAGCGATGGCAAGCCCGTGCGCTTCAAGGTGCTGATCGACGGCAAGGCGCCCGGCGCCTCGCGCGGCATGGACGTGGCCGCCGACGGCAGCGGCAGCGTGACCGCGCAGCGCCTGTACCAGCTGGTGCGCCAGGACGGTGGCGCAGCCGAACGCACCTTCAGCATCGAATTCCTGGACCCCGGCATCTCCGCCTATGCCTTCACCTTTGGCTGATCCCTGGCCGCTTCACTTTCATCGGAGAGACACCATGACCAACGATTCCCCCCTCGCCGCCGCACCCCGCCGCCGCGGCCTTCTCCAACTGCTGACCGGCAGCGCCGTGCTGCTGGGCGGCGCCCTGCTGTGGCAGGGCAGCGACCTGCAGGCGGCAGAGCAGGCCGTGCGCATTCCACCACCCGCGCAGGACATGCCGGCCACGGGCCAGGGGCCGCAGAAAGCCATCTTTGCGGGCGGCTGCTTCTGGGGCGTGCAGGGCGTGTTCCAGCATGTCAAGGGCGTGCAGCGCGCCGTCTCGGGCTACAGCGGCGGCACGGCGGCCCAGGCCTCGTATTCGGCGGTGAGCAGCGGCCGCACCGGGCATGCGGAGTCGGTCGAGATCACCTATGACCCGGCCCAGGTCAGCTACGGGCAACTGCTGCAGATCTACTTTTCCGTGGCCCATGACCCGACCCAGCTCAACCGCCAGGGGCCGGACACGGGCCCGCAGTACCGCTCGGCCATCTTCGCCACCGACGCCGCGCAGCTCAGGACCGCCCAGGCCTATGTGGCCCAGCTGGACGCGGCCAAGGTCTTCGGCAAGCCCATCGTGACCCGGCTGGAGGACAAGCCCAGCTTCTTCCCTGCCGAGAACTACCACCAGGACTTCATGACCGAGAACCCGCGCCATCCCTACATCGTCATCAACGACCTGCCCAAGGTGGAGCAGCTCAAGCGCCTGTTCCCGGACAGCTACCGGGCCGAGCCGGTGCTGGTCAAGCAGGCCGCGCGGCAGATGTAGCGCCTGCGCAGCGCGGGTGCCTTCAGGCATCGGGGGCGGCTGCCGTATGAGACATTTGCGGCATGCCCTCCAGCCTGCAGACCGCACCCAACCCGCCCGCGCCCCTTCCCGCGGCCCCTGTGGCCCCCACCCGCGCCGAAGCCCTGCGCTACTGGCTGAAGCTGGGCTGCATCAGCTTTGGCGGGCCGGCCGGGCAGATCGCCATCATGCATGAGGACCTGGTGGAGCGGCGGCGCTGGATATCGGAGGGGCGCTTCCTGCATGCGCTCAACTACTGCATGCTGCTGCCCGGCCCCGAGGCGCAGCAGCTGGCCACCTATATCGGCTGGCTGCTGCACCGCACCTGGGGCGGCATCGTGGCCGGCGGGCTGTTCGTGCTGCCCTCGCTGCTGCTGCTGATCGGCCTGTCCTGGATCTATGTGGCCTTCGGCCATGTGCCGGCCATTGCCGGCATCTTCTACGGCATCAAGCCGGCCGTGACGGCGCTGGTGGTGCAGGCGGCCTGGCGCGTGGGCTCGCGCACCCTGCGCAACGGCTGGCTGTGGGGCATTGCCGCGGCGGCCTTCGTGGCCATCTTCGCGCTGAAGCTGCCGTTTCCGCTGATCGTGCTGGCGGCCGGCGCACTGGGCTACCTGGGGGGCAGGCTGGCGCCGCGCCACTTCGCCCCTGCAGGC
This sequence comes from Delftia sp., assembly GCF_059499305.1. Classification (NCBI taxonomy): domain Bacteria; kingdom Pseudomonadati; phylum Pseudomonadota; class Betaproteobacteria; order Burkholderiales; family Comamonadaceae; genus Delftia; species Delftia sp. The sequence goes on along the minus strand of NZ_JCABYI010000012.1, from coordinate 66,291 downwards.
GGGCACGGCCCGCGCGGGGGCAGCCACGGCCCGGCCGTCATCGACGATGACACGCCCGTACCGGCCCATGCACGGTTCAGCTGGCGTTTTTTCAGCCAGGTGCTGGCGGCCAGCCTGGGGCTGTGGGCGCTGGCGCTGGGCCTGCTGGCCGCCGCCTTCGGCTGGCAGGGCGCGCTCACCCAGATGGGCTGGTTCTTCACCAAGGCGGCGCTGCTGACCTTTGGCGGCGCCTACGCCGTGCTGCCCTACCTCTACCAGGGCGCCGTGGACCACTACCACTGGCTCACGGCCACGCAGATGATGGACGGGCTGGCCCTGGGCGAGACCACGCCGGGGCCGCTGATCATGGTGGTGTCCTTCGTGGGCTTCCTGGGCGGCTGGAGCACGCAGGTGTTCGGCCCCGATGCGCTGCTGCCTGCCGGCGCCGCCGCCGCCCTGGTCGTGACCTTTTTCACCTTTTTGCCGTCCTTTGCCTTCATCCTGCTGGGCGGCCCCTTCATCGAGTCCACCCATGGCAGGCTGGGCTTCACCGCGCCGCTGACGGGCATCACGGCCGCCGTGGTGGGCGTCATCGCCAACCTGGCCGTGTTCTTTGCCTGGCATGTGCTGTGGCCGCAGGGCTGGGCGGGTCCCTTCGACTGGCCGTCCGCACTGCTGGGCCTGGCTGCGGCGGCCGCGCTGCTGCGCTGGAAAGTGGGCGTGATCCCCGTGGTGGTGGGCGCGGGGCTGGCCGGCCTGGCGATCACGCTGGCGCGCCAGGTTGGATAGGAAAGGCTGCGGCATGGTTTCGACCACGGATGGGCATTTCAGCTGGCTGCGCTGCCGCAGCGCAGGCGTGGAGGCCGTGGCCGCCGACACGGCGAGGCACTTTGGGCGGCATACCCACGAGCAGTACGGGATCGGCCTGATCGAGCGTGGCGCGCAGAAGTCCGCCAGCGGACGAGGTCTGTACGAGGCCGGGGCCGGCGACCTCATCATGGTCAACCCCGGCGAGCTGCATGACGGCATGCCCCTGGGCGATGGCGGTCGCGCCTGGCGCATGCTGTACCTGGAGCCCTCGGTCGTGGCCGGGCTCATGGCGGACATGGATGGCGCAGGGCCGGCGACCGGCTTCGAGTTCCGCCAGCCCGCCGTGCGCGACCCGCGCCTGGCCGCGTGTTTTCAGACCCTGTACCGCAGGATGACCGGCAGCGGCGAGCCAGCGGACGCCCTGGACCTGGACGAAGCCCTGCTGCAGCTGCTGGGCGGCATGCTGCAGCGCCCTGCCCCGGCGCCCCGCGCACCGGCCCCCATCACACTGGCCCGCGCCCGGATGGACGACGATCCCGGTGCGCCGCTGACCCTGGGCGCCCTGGCCCACGAGGCGGGCCTGAGCCGCTACCAGTTCCTGCGTGCCTTTGCGCGCGCCACGGGCATGACGCCCCATGCCTATCTGCTGCAGCGGCGCCTGCACCAGGCGCGCAGGCTCATCGCCGGCGGCATGCCGCTGGCCGAGGCCGCCGTGTACAGCGGCTTTGCCGACCAGAGCCATATGACGCGCCTGTTCGTGCGCAGCTTCGGCATGGCGCCCGGCTTCTATGCCAGGGCAGCAAGCGCCTGCGCTGCGTGACGCGCTGCAATTTCCTTCAAGACCACGCAAACCGGCCTGGCGAGGATGGAGATCACATCCCCTCTCCACTCACAAGGCCAGATCTTGCCGTTCTCCTACGCACCCTCCATCCCCCGCGACTTTCCTGAACTGGCCACGCAGACCTTGCTGCTGCGCGGCCTGTCGCCCGACGTGCCCGCACACGCCGTGATCGCCCCCTTCATGGCACAGGCCAGGCAGAACCTGGCCTGCACCCCGGAAAGCGAGATGCCATCCATCCAGGCCTGGCGGCGCGGCTTTGCCAGGATGGGCCTCAAGCCCACGCAATACCGCTGCGCCGCCGAGGCCCTGCTGCGCCGCCTGCGCAAGGAGGGAGATCTGCCGGGCCTGCATCCGCTGGTGGACCTGTGCAATGCGGCCTCGGTGGCCTTTGCCATTCCCGTGGCCGTCTTCGACCTGGACCGCATCAGCGGCTGCCTGCAGGTGCGCCCCGCAACCGGCAGCGAGGTCTACGAGACCTTCTCGGGCGAGATCGAATATCCCGAGCCCGGCGAAATCATCTTTGCCGACACGGCTGGCCGCGCCCACGCCCGGCGCTGGTGCAACCGCCAAAGCGGCCACTCGGCAGTGCGCGAATCCACCGTCAACGCGCTGATCGTGACCGAAGCGCTGCACGCCACCGGCAAGACGGATACGCAGCAGTTGGTGCAAGCCTTGCAGGCGGCGGCCGGTCGGCTGTGGCCCGAGGCCGTTTCACACCCAGGCAACCCCTTGCAGGCCGCCCAGGCCTGAGGCGACCGGGGCCGTTGGCGCCCCGGCGCGAAGAGGGCTATCACGCTGCGCGGACTTCCCGCAAGCAAGACCGTACGCGTATCGCACCGCCCTGCACATCGACCCGCAGGTCCCTTCAGAACAAGCTTCTACGCTATCAAATTGATAACAATGCGTTGCATGCTACATACAAATGAAAAGAAAAAGAAATCATTCCCATTGTCATTCTAGAATCCGCACCCGCCATGACAGGCTGCGCTGCTGGCCCCAGGGCCGGCAGCAGCGCCGACGCACCCAGAGCACGCCCCACGGCACAGGTTTCCCAGCTCTCGACCATTGACCATGCTTACCCAAAGACTCTCGCGCACGGCAGTTGCGCATGCCGCCCTGCTTGCCCTGTGCGGCGCAGCCCACGCGCAGGCTCAGCCTGACAAGGTCCCCGAGGCCACGCTCGCCCCGGTCACCGTGAACGCAGGCACCGAGAAGGAAAATCCCACCAGCCCTGTGGTGGGCTTCACCGCCAAGCGCGCCATCTCGGCCACCAAGACCGACACGCCGCTGATAGAGACGCCCCAGGCCATCAGCGTGGTCACGCGCGACCAGTTCGAGGCCCAGGGCGTGCAGACGCTGCGCCAGACCACCGCCTACAGCGCCGGCGTGGTGTCCAACTATTTCGACAGCCGGGTGGACAGCTTCTCGGCACGCGGCGGCAGCGTGAGCCAGTACCAGGACGGGCTGCTGCGCACCTACGGCACCTACAACACCAGCCGGCCCGACCCCTACACGCTGGAACGCGTGGAATTCCTGCGCGGACCCTCTTCCGTGCTCTACGGCCAGGGCAGCGTGGGCGGGGTGCTCAACCTCACCAGCAAGCGCCCGCAGGCCGAGGCGCTGCGCGAGGTGCAGGTGCAGGTGGGCAGCTACGGGCGCAAGCAGATCGCCACCGACCTGACCGGCGCCGTCACCGAAGACGGCCAGTGGCTGTACCGCCTGGTGGCCGTGGGCCGGGAAAGCGGCACCCAGGTGGACCATGTGAACGACGACCGCCTGGTGATCGCGCCCAGCCTGACGTGGAGGCCCAGCGCCGATACCTCGCTCACGCTGCAGGCGCTCTACCAGAAGGACAAGAGCGGCTCGCTGATCGGCTTCTTCCCCTGGCAGGGCACGCGCCTGCCCAGCCCCTACGGCCAGATTCCCACCAGTACCTTCATCGGCGAGCCCGGCTGGGACTCGTTCGACACAGAGAACAAATCCTGGGGCTACCTGTTCAGCCACCGCCTGAACGCGGACTGGACCGTGCGCCAGAACCTGCGGCGCACCATCAGCGACGTGGACTACCGCTCCATCTACACCAGCTTCACCGCCATCCCCGGCCAGGGCCGCCCTGCGCGCCCGGTCTTCAACCCCGACAACCGCAGCGTCTACCGCGATGCCTCCTGGCAGGTCAACGGCGGGCGCATGCTGGTGATCGACACGCAGCTCGAAGGCCGGCTGCGCTGGGGCACCGCAGAGCACACCGTGCTGGCCGGCATGGATGCGCAGCGCAACAGCACCAGCCAGTCCACCTGGCGCGGCCTGACTGCGCCGTTTGACGTCTACAACCCCGTCTACGGCAATTTCACGCCGCCCACGGCCTCGCAGCTGGTGCGCCAGCCGGGCGTGTCCCAAAAGCAATTGGGCTTCTACGCCCAGGACCAGATCAAGTGGGGCCGCTGGACCGCCACCCTGGGCCTGCGCCACGACAGCGCCCAGACCGATACCGAAGGCCGGCCCGCCTCCGCCGTGGACGAGAAGGCCTGGACCAAGCGCGCAGGCGCCACCTACCAGATGGATGGTGGCTGGGCGCCCTACCTGGGCTACTCCGAGTCCTTCCAGCCGCTGGGCGGCGTGAACGTCTACGGCACGCCCTACAAGGCGCAGCGCGGCGAGCAATGGGAAGCCGGCGTGAAATGGCAGCCGCCGGGCCAGGGCCTGTCGGCCTTCGCCGCCGTCTACACGCTGCGCGAGAAGAACCGCAAGACCACCGACCCCGCCAACCCGCTCAACAGCCTGCAGATCGGCGAGGTCAAGGTCAACGGCTTCGAGGCCGAGCTGACCGCCAGCCTGGCCCGCCACTGGGACGCCACCCTGGCCTATGCGTACACCGACGCCGTCATCTCGCGCAGCAATGGCGGCGACCAGGGCCAGCGCGTGACCAACGTGCCGCGCCACACGGCGTCGGCCTGGCTGACCCACCGCTTTGCCAGCGAAGGACGCGGCGGCTGGAGTCTGGGCGCGGGCGTGCGCTACACGGGTTCGCAGTGGACGGGCACCAGCCTGGTGGACACGCCTTCGGCCACCCTGCTGGACGCCATGGTGTCCTATGACGCCGGCCCATGGCGCCTGGCCTTCAACGTGGTCAACCTGACCGACAAGGTGCAGATCACGCAGTGCCTGGCACGCGGCGACTGCTTCTACGGCCAGCGGCGCACCTTTGCGGTGACGGGAACGCACCGCTTCTGAGAGCCGCCGCCGTGCGCCTTTCACAGCGCAGGCAGCTCAGGCAGGCAGCTGCCTGAAGCTCCTACGGTCCGCCGTGCTGCCAAACGATGCGCAGCCCGACAGCACGGCGGGCGAAGGCGCGGTGGTCGACAGCGCCTCGCTGCACTGCCGGGGCAGCTGGCTGCGCTCGTCTTCCAGGGCCTGTGTCTGGATCATGGGGGCCATGGCCACCACGTTGCCGAAGATGGTGGCAAAGGCCACGTCGGCCGCGTCACGGCCCGTGCCAAAGCGCATGAAGCCCATGGGAATGGCCGTGCCCGATGCATCGAACAGGTACCACCTGTCGCCCAGGTAGGCTTCCACGTAGGCATGGAAATCGGGCGGGCCCAGCGCAGGGTCGGCACCGTAGTCCGTGCCGGTGGCGATGCGGGCAGGAATGTTCAGCGCACGGCACAGGGCGATCATCAAGTGCGTGAAATCGCGGCACACGCCCACCTGCTCCACCAGGGTATCGACGGCCGAGGTGGACGAGTTGCTGGTGGCCGAAGCGAAGGTCACCAGCTCCTGCACCCACTGCTGTATGGCCAGCACGCGCGAATAGCCGGGCGCCAGGTGGCCGAAATTGCGGAAGGCCAGCTGCATCAGCCGGTCGGACTGGCAATAGCGGCTGGGGTAGATGTAGGGCAGGACCTCCAGCGGGATGCAGCGCACCGGAACCTCGCCCAGCGCCGCCGGATCCTCGCGGTGGTGCGCGATGCAGACGGTGGCCGTGTAGGTCAGGTGCAGGGGGCCGGGGTTGGCATGCAGGCGCATGAAGCGCGTGGAGGTGGCGGGCTCGGTGGCAATGTCGGGCTCCACCGGCTGGCTGAGCACCAAACGCTCGTTCTCCACCGTCTGGTGCGAGGTGTGGGCAGCATGGATGTTGAACACGAAGTCGGCCCCGGCCGGATCGCGGATGTCATAGGCAAGATCCACCTGGATCTGCAGCCTGATTCCTGGTTGGGCCATTGTTTTTCCCTGGTTGGTCTGTCGGATCGGCATCCATGGTGGGATCAAGAGTCTCCGCCGGCCGTAGGCCCCTGCTGAAAAGCCTGTAGTGCTTGGCAGGGACAGCGCGTGCGCCCGCCCGGCGGCCCGCAGGGGATGCAAACTCGGCTAACATCGGCGCCGCCCCGCATGGCGCAATGCCTGTGGCGGGGGCATCCACCAGCCAGGAACAGCCAAGGAGACCGCTAGATGGCGGAGATCATCGAGATATCGCGGGCGGCGCTGCACGAGCAGGTGGCGGACCGTTTGCGGTCCATGCTCATCGAGGGGCGCATCGCCCCGGGCGCCAAGCTCAACGAGCGCGAGCTGTGCGAGCAGCTCGGCGTCTCGCGCACGCCGCTGCGCGAGGCCATCAAGCTGCTGGCCGCCGAAGGCCTGGCCGACCTGCTGCCCAACCGCGGCGCCATCGCCGTCAAGCTGAGCGAGGCCGATGTCATGCACGCCTTCGAGGTGCTGGCCGGCATCGAGGGCCTGTCAGGCGAACTGGCCGCCCAGCGCATCACCGACCAGGAATTCGCCGAAATCCGCGCCCTGCACTACGAGATGATGGCCAGCGTGGCGCGCGCCGACGTGTCCGCCTACTACCGGCTCAATGCCGCCATCCACGCGGCGCTGAACAGCGCCGCCAAGAACCCCGTGCTGACGGAAACCTTCCAGCGCATCAACAACCGCGTGCAGTCGCTGCGCTTTCGCACCAACCTGGACACGGCCAAGTGGAAGCAGGCCGTCAAGGAGCACGAGGCCATGATCGAGGCCCTGGGCGCACGCGACGCCACGGCCCTGCGCGAGCTGCTGGTCACCCACCTGCACCACAAGCGCGATGCCGTGCTGGCCATGCTGCGCGCCGAGGTGAGAGTTTCCAGCAAGGCTCGCTGAAGCAAGAGGCCAAATCGGCCACTCGGCACCGCATTCACCCGCTCTTCCATCTCACCACTGCGCGGCAAGGCTACGCCCAGCGGTGCAACCGCGCCTTTCAACAAGCGCACCCGTGAGAGCCTGGGCCCAAAGCGCTTTGCATTCATTCATCCAGTTCTATTCCTAGGAATTTTCTGGGAAATCGGCCCATTCGCCAAATAATTCAGAATGATCTGATTGATTTTCTATTTTTATCGTGTACTTAATCAGTAGCCATAGGTATTGCACTACCGGCGCCAATGACTGAGAACACGATGATAGAAAAACAACGCAAGGGAGTTTTCCGCAAGGAAGCACTGCAACGATTTGAGCAACAGGAGCATGGCCCAATGCTGTTGGCACGCTCAAACCACAGCTGGCTACTGGTTAGCTTGGCTTTTGCCATTACTTTTTCCTGCACGCTTTATCTATTCCTTGGCAGCTACAGGCCACGCGCTACCGTAAGTGGCATCCTGGTTCCAGCGGACGGCGCGATAAAGGTCATGGCGCCTGTCAACGGCATCGTGTCGGAGCTACATATCCAGGAAGGCCAGCAGGTAAAACAGGGCGATGTCCTTTTTGTAATGGCGGACCAACGCTCACAGACAGGCAACCGACAAACCACAAAAATCTCGGATTTACGCCTTGCCTCGCTGGCCCAGCGTCAAGAAAGCCTGAAGCGACTCAGAACGACGACACAGCAACTGGGCATGACCAATGAAGCAGGTTTGCGCAGGCAGCACGACAATATCAACGAGGAACTTCAGCGCAATCAGCAAGAGCTGGACCTTTATGCTCGGCGGATCCAGGCTCTCTCGAAAATAGTCGCGAATCATCGAGAGCTGGCAGAAAAAAAATACATTTCACACTTGGAGCTTCAAGACAAAGAAGAACAACTATCTTCACTTGAAACACAACTGCTGGGCGCTCAACGCAGCCGTTCGCAGTTAACCAGAAGCTCCGCAAATCTCTTGAGTGAAATTCATCAGGCTCCCATCAAGGTAGCTGGGCAACTTGCTGAGATTGATCGTGATCTCGCAAGCCTGGAACTTGAAACCACGGAAATCGCGTCTCGCGATGGCTTTGCGATTACAGCGCCCATCTCAGGCCGCGTGACGGCCATCAATGCCAATCGTGGTCAGTCAGTATCTTCCCAGGCATTGGCTGTCATCGTTCCTGAGAATGCTCCCCTGATGGCGCATCTGTTCGCTCCCTCCAAAGCACTGGGTTTCGTCCAGTCCGGGCAGTCGGTCCTATTGAGGTACGAGCCCTACCCTTATCAAACCTACGGCATGCACGAAGGAACGGTAATGGAAGTTTCCAATAGTCCACTACAACCAGAAGACCTCGCCATTTTTCCCAACACACTCAAACAGGAGGGAATGTACCGTGTCACCGTAAAAATCAAAAATCAATTTATCATCACCCACAGAAAGAAGACAAATCTTTTCCCTGGAATCGCACTCGAAGCAGACATTCAGCAGGATAAGCGTCGGCTGATCGAGTGGATATTGGCGCCAATCATTGGCGGTACCATGCGGCACCTTTAATCGAAAATCTCTTATCCCTAGACTTCATGCCAATTCAAACCATGGCATACAGGAAAATCTTCAAAGGTAAAAAATGAAAACCAGCAATCCCCTCACATTAGCCGTTGATGCTCTGAAATTTGACGAGTTTGGAGATTACGAAATCAAGGAAGTATTGACTGATGACGCTCTTGATCTTATCAGTGGTGGATTCATCATTACCAATAAATGCGAAGTAAACAAAGACTGTGAACGCAACAATGGCTGCAAAAAATACGGACCGTATGAGGACGATGATTCAAATATCTAACTAACTTCCATTTTTCACAAAGGCCGAATGCAAACTCGGCTTTTAAATCCACGAATCAATTAAACCCTATTGAAAACTCACTTAAAATCCATTATGTCGCACGAAACTCATCACCAGCTCATCTCCTCGGTAGATCCGAGATATTTGGAAATCACATTACTACCCACAGAGCAATGTAATTTTCGATGCACCTACTGCTACGAGGACTTCTCAATTGGAAAAATGAGCCAACAAATCATTGATTCAATCAAAAATCTGCTGGCAAACAGAATAAAAAACCTTAAGCAATTAAATTTGCAGTGGTTTGGCGGTGAGCCTTTGGCGGCGAAAGGCATCATGTATGACATCAGCACATTCGCTCAGAGCCTATGCAAAAAACATGGTGTTCACTTTGGTGGGAATATAACCACAAACGGATATCTACTGGACATGAAAACTGTCAGGCGCTTACACGATCTTGGGCAAAACGGCTATCAAATATCCCTGGATGGGTTCGGTGCCGTGCACAACAACACAAGAAAATTGGCATCGGGCGACGGGACATTTGATCGTATTATTTCCAATCTGATGGCGATACGCGACAGTGATCTATCTCTATCAGTGCTTCTGCGCGTTCACCTTTCTGTGGAGAATCATGAATCAGTCAAGGAACTCGCGCAAATGCTGCGCCTTGATTTTCTGCATGACAGCAGGTTTTCGGTCTTCCTAAAACCCATAGAAAACTTGGGTGGCCCCAACAGTAAAAACATCCATCCACTTAATAAACAAGATCGGCAAGCTCGCCAAAAAGAGTTGGAGCATTTGCTTTATGGAAAAAAATCCAGTCATGAGCTTAGCTCGGATAAAAAAATTTACATCTGCTATGCCAGCAGGCCCAACTCTCTGGTGATACGCGCAGATGGTAGGGTACAAAAATGCACGGTCCTGCTTTCTAACGACCGCAATACCGTCGGAAAACTCACACCCGACGGACAAATTCATCTTGATCGTCACTTGATGGGAGATTGGATGCGGGGCTATACAACAGGTGATCTAAAAACACTGAGTTGTCCCGCCGCGAATATCGGACAAGCCAGAAATTCCAAAACTATTCCGATAGTAAGGATTGCATGAAAAACCTCATCACTTTTGACATCACCAAAGAAACATTCAACGAATGTGTTGCAGACCGCCAGATGCACTTGGCACGCGGCGCGGTAGATCCCGAACTAATGAATTGGTCCGATATTGATTCGGCCCTCTATTACAGTGATATCGCGCCTCCCTTTATGCATCTCTACAAAAATGGCGTAGTGCCACCAGAGAAGTACATAGAAGAATTAAAATCAGGCAGCCGCACCATACAACGACTCAATACTCAAGCCGTACAATCCCTGCTGGAAGCCGGCTCAACCGCCATCCTGAATCGCATCGATGTCAGGCAGGAGTTGATTCGCAAACTGTGCGAGGAAGTGGCCAGCTTCACCGATGCAGATACCACGGCAAATGCATACCTGGCTTTCTCAGGCGAAGGAAGCTTTGGCGCGCACTGGGACACGCATGACGTAATGGCTATTCAACTGATCGGAAAAAAACATTGGCGCATTTATCCACCGACCTATCAATTTCCTCTACCTGGACATACATCCAAGTCGTTTGAAGCCGCATGCCCTGCAGAGCCCATTTTTGACGGCATGTTAGAGGCGGGTGATCTGCTATATCTCCCGAGAGGCTGGTGGCATGAAGTACTGCCTGTTGGTGAAACACTTCATATAGCGGTTGGAATATACCCACCCAATATTTTGAATTATTTAGCTTGGTTTTTGGAAAAAAATCTCAGAAACCACGAAGAACTAAGACGCAGCCTCAGACCAGATGCAGTGACCACTGACATAATTTCGCGTGCTTGCCAAGTTCTCACGGATCAGCTCAATAATCCGGAAGTTTTCTCAAATTTCATGGATGAAATAAGCGTAAAAAGGATAAAACCCAGAATACCGTTTTCTCTCAATTCCCTGTCTTCCTTGGACAAACCTCTCGAACCCCATCCAATCCCATGAGTACCACATTCTACCGAATTCCGCTTCTCATCACCTATATTTTCTTTTGCTTTTTTCTTCAGGGCTGCGCATTTTATTCAGAAAAAAACAAGGAAGACCTCAACATATCAAACAAAAACTGGAGTGATATTGCTGTCCAGGATATCAAGCGAATTCATGAAATATTAAGCGAAACCCATCCGGCAAAACTGGACACATCAAATCATGAATTCAATAATTGGCTGGATTTTGTCGGCTACAAAGAATCCATGTTGTTAGCCGAGCGTAGCGAATCAGAACAACAAGCCTTCTCAGCATTGAAATTCTATCTCACCGGATTCATGGATGAGCATTTATCAGTTGGGACATATGCTGATCAAAAAGATCCTCTTTCCTGGGCCGGCTGGCATATGGAACACAGCAATGGCCGGTATTTGGTAGCATCACGAGCCATCGACTGGTCAGTGGATTTACCGCAGATAGGCGATGAAGTAATATCCTGCGACAGCATTTCGATTCATGAAATACTACACAACAAGGTGGCACCTTTTGTAGACAGGAGAATACATCTAGAAAACACACTTAATAAACTGGCGAGATACATAACTATCGAGCAAGCCAATAGCCCTCTTTGGGAAACTCTTCGCCCCACGAAATGCCTTTTTCAGAAACTCAGCGGGAAATATCAAGAAATCCCCTTAATATGGAAAAAACAGCCCAAAAACCTGAAAATCAAACGCCCCCCTCCTCCTCCTCAGGGTATGCACCAGATCAAAAAAGGCATTTATTGGATTCACGCCTCCAATTTCAAATTGAATACTGAAGAGCATATCGATTTCGACCATTTTCTTAATAATATTCAATCGATTGATAACGCAGATGCCATCATTCTGGATACACGAGGAAATAATGGTGGAAACTCCATGGTGGGATCTGCCATATTGTCCGCAGCATTGAAAAAATCAGCACCATCGTATCAGAATTCAAAAGCATATTGGCGCATATCCCCTATATCGATGGCGACCATAGATGGCCATAGAGAATCAGCTCTAAAGATTGAAGGCAAGGATAGTCAAATTTACAAATGGCTCAATGACTTGCGTGAATCCATGGAGGTCGCCACCCAACGCGGTGAAAATTTTGTGGAGCAAGCTGACATAACAAGCGAAGATGACACAGAAATCCCGCAAGGCTGGCCACCATTCCAAGGCAAGCTTATTTTGATTACGGATTCATATTGTTTCAGTGCCTGTCTGGATTTTGTGGATGAGGTTATGAGCGTGCCCGGCGCGTTGCACGTAGGAAGTACAACAGACGCGGACACACGATATATGGACATTGGTTCAGCAGTACTTCCCAGCGGCCTGAAAATATGGATTCCTTTGAAAGTATGGGTCGGTAGACGACGTCAAGACAACGTTCCATATATTCCGCAGATCAAATATCACCAAGACATCAATGACACGAAGGCGTTGCAGGCCTGGGTTTTGCAATCCATACTCCTCGTCGCCAAGAATATCGGAACACCGTGAGCCTCTACCTGCAAACCACGTTGAGTGAATGTGGGCTGGCCTGTGTGGGCTACATCGCCGCACACCACAAGCACGAGTTTTCCATGAACGAATTGCGCACGCGATTTTCCGTATCGATTCGTGGAACCAGCCTGCGTGATCTCATTCACATGGGGGAGATGCTTGGTCTGGGTGCCAGGGCGGTGCGCCTGAATCTCAAAGGCCTGCCAAAGCTTCCCGTGCCCTGCATCCTGCATTGGGATCTGACCCATTTCGTGGTGTTGACCAAAGTTTCCCGGCGCAAGATCACCATTCACGACCCCGCCAAAGGCCTGCGCACCTTGCCGCTGGCCGAGGCCAGCGAGCATTTCACGGGAATCGCCCTGGAAATGTGGCCGACACCGGCCTTTCAGCAGATCAAACCAAAACCGCCCATCGGCTGGCGGGATTTGATCGGCCCCATCACAGGGCTCAGGCGCAGCCTGCTCCAATTGTTCGTGCTGGCTGCTGCCCTGCAAGTGGTGGCCCTCATCCTGCCTTTGTTCACGCAGTGGTTGATGGACGGCCCCGTTGTTTCTGGCGAGCTTGATCTCATAGGCGTCATCGCCATCGGCTTTGTACTGTTGACTGTAGTGCGCACGGTGCTGGAGTGGACACGCGGCTGGCTGGGGATCGTTGCTACGTATCAGCTGGGCATCCAATGGTCTTCGCGCATTGCGCGGCACCTGTTCAAGCTTCCGATGCATTGGTACGAAGTCCGCCATACCGGAGATGTTCTGTCGCGCTTCCAGTCTGCCAACAGTATCCAGCAGACCGTGACGGGCAAGCTGGTGGACATCGTGCTTGATGCCCTGTTTGCCATGATCACCGGGATCGTGATGCTGATCTACAGCCCACTGCTGGCTGCTGTGGCCGTGTTCACCATCGTGGCCTATGCAGCCATACGCCTGTCCACACATGGCGCATTTCATCGGCTCAGCGACGAAGCGCTGGTTCATGAAGCAACAGCTCAAAGCCATTTTCTGGAAAGCCTGCGCGCCATGCAGAGCGTCAAGATTGCAGGCATGGAGGCGCATCGTGCATCCGACTGGGCCAACCGCATGGTGCAGGCGGCCAACAGGCGCATGCGCAGCAACCGGATGACGCTGACCTTCGGGTCGAGCTACAGCCTGCTGTTCGGACTGGAAACCGTGGCCGTGCTTGCGGCAGGTGCGTACATGACCATCGAGGGTGCATTGACGGTTGGCATGCTGATGGCCTTCATTGCCTACAAAAATGAGTTCTCTTCCAGGATGCAACGGTTCATCGACAACATGATGTCGATGCGCATGCTGCGGCTGCATGTGGAGCGGCTGTCCGACATCGTGCTGACCGAGCCTGAAAAGACCGCCGGCGCATTGCCTGAACAGTTCGACTCCAGCGGCTGGGCGCCACCGGAAATCCATCTGGACAAGGTGAGCTTCCGGTACGCCGAAGGCGGTCCATGGGTGTTGAAGGATATCGACCTGAAGCTGCATGCAGGGGAACATGTAGCCATCGTTGGCCCGACCGGATGCGGCAAGACGACACTGGCCAAGATCATCTTGGGCTTGCTGGAGCCGACCTCGGGAACCGTTCGGGTAGATGGGCAGCCGCTGAGCTACCTTGGCTTGTCGAACTGGAGACGGCGCATTGGCGTCGTGATGCAGGACGATCAGTTGTTCTCTGCAAGCCTCAAGGAAAATATTGCGGGACTGGATGGCGTGCTCGACATGGAGCGGGTCCAAGTTGCAGCACGGGCAGCTTTCATCCATGACGATATTCTTGCCATGCCGATGGGTTACGACACGCTCAATGGGGACATGGGCAACACCTTGTCCGGAGGCCAAAAGCAACGCCTTCTGCTGGCCAGGGCCTTGTACCGTGAACCCTGTGTGCTGGTTCTGGACGAAGCCACCAGCCACCTGGATGTGGAGCGCGAACAGCAGGTCAACGAATCCATTGGCCGACTGCCTGTGACACGTATCACGATTGCACATCGTCCTGACACGATTGCCATGGCTGAGCGCGTGATTGACATCACACGATTGCATGCAAGCGCCATTGCCGTGGAGGCAGCCGCTCCATGAGCCGACCTCCCGTCTTGCTCTGCAACTGCCCATGGCGATGCTTGCTGCTCTGTATCGCTGGCAGCCTGGCCGCGCTACTGAGCGTGGTACCGATGTGCACTCTGGCATCGACGGACATCTTTCAGGCTGAGGAGAGGGTTGTTCAGCCCCTAACAGCCATCGCACGGCCTGGATCGCCAACACCCTGCATCTTTGCTGCGATGCCCGACCCTTTGCCTGTCGCCGAGGCCGTGGAGCGCATGCTTTGCAATGACCCCAACGTGCGTCTGGCTTGGGCGCAAACCCGCGCGCAAGCAGCCCAGGTCGGGCTCAAACAGTCGGCTTACTTGCCAAGGCTGAACGCACAACTGGACGCCAGACAGGCACACAGCGAGATCCAGCGCGCAAGCGGTGGCTCGGGCGGCAGCAGGCAAACCTACACGGGCGCCGTCAACCTCCATTGGGTGGTGCTGGATTTCGGAGCCCGCGAAGCAGCGCTGGAGACTGCCCGACAGCTGTTGCGCGCCGCAAATGCCTCCGGGCAAGCCGCCGTGCAGCAAGCCTTCCTGCGCTCGGTGCAGCTTTACTATCAGGCGCAGTCGCTCCAAGGACGCTTACAAGCGGCGCGGCAGGTTCTGGATCTGGCGGATGAAAACCACCAGGCGGCAAACGCCAGGTACCAGGCGGGTGCAGCCGCGTTGTCCGACATGCTGCAGGCGAAGACCGCGCTATCTAGAGCCAGTCTCAGAGTGACGCGCGTGCAAGGTTCGCTTGAGCAGGTGCTGGGCGACATGGCCCTGTTGATGGGGCAATCTGCCCATCTTGCACTGCGCGTCGAGCCTCTTGCTACTGCTCGGCCAGACTCGGGCTTCGTTGATGCGCTGGAAGAACTGCTGGCAATCGCGCGGCAGACACACCCCACTTTGATGGCCGCGCAGGCCAGACTGAGTGCCGCGCAGGCGGCTGTACGAGAAAGCCGGGCCTATGGTCGCCCCAATGTCGCGCTGACAGGGAGCATCAACCGCTCGCGCAGCATGCAGCCGCCGGCCTTGGGCTCTGACTTCCGCCAATCGGATAGCAGCCTGGGCGTTCAACTGAACATCCCGTTGTTTGACGGGATGGAGCGCGAATACCGCATACGCGATGCGCAAGCCCGTGCAGCTGAAAGCACAGCAGCCATGGAAGACACACTTCAACGGATTTCACGCGACGTATGGCTTAACTACCAAACGCTGAAAACCGAGACCGAAAGCCTTCAACGCACCAGTGAGATCGAAGACCAGTCGCGACAGGCGCTTGAAGTCGTTCGAGGCCGGTATCGTGCCGGCGTGGGCAACATGACGGAATTGCTCAATGCCATGAATGCCTTCACTGATGCGCAAGAACTGCATATCTCGACGTTGAACAGTTGGAGGATCTCTCGGATAGGCTTGGCCGGCAGCCTGGGCCGATTGGGCTTTTGGTCGCTGGATTGAAACGTTCTACGCCCGCCAGCGCCCTTACTCCTTTAGAACTTGTAGCGCCGCAATCCCCGCCCGCGCCACCTCCGCATCCTCGGCCGGCTTCACCCCGCTGATGCCCACGGCGCCCAGGCAGTGGCCCTCACTGGTGATGGGCACGCCGCCTTCCAGCAGGCCCTGCAGCGCGGGCACGCTCAGGTAGGCGGTACGGCCACCATTGATCATTTCCTCATAGAGCCGGCTTTCCTTGCGGCCCAGTGCTGCGGCGTGGGCCTTGGCCGGCGCGATGTGGGCCGAGGCCGGTGCCGCGCCGTCCAGGCGCTGCAGCCACAGCAGGTGGCCGCCGTCATCGGCGATGGCGATGCTGACGGCCCAGCCGCGCGCCGTGGCATGCGCCTCGGCGGCCTGGGCGATGGCCTTGATGTCCTGGAGGTCCAGGCAGGGCTTGTGCTTCATGGGAGTGCCTTGTCCTGTGAAGGATGGAGGATGGCGATCAGCGGGCAGTCAGCGGGCGTCCAGCAGGCTTTCCAGCAGCCGCGCCACATGCACGGCTTCGCGCGCCGCGCCGTCGGCGATCTGGTGGCGGCAGCTGGTGCCGTCGGCCACGACGATGGCTTCGGGGCGCTGGCGTATGGCCGGCAGCAGGGCCGCCTCGGCCATGTCCATGGAGACCTGGTGGTGGCTGGCCTCGTAGCCGAAGCTGCCGGCCATGCCGCAGCAGGAGCTTTCGATCAGCTCGGGCTGGGCGCCGGGAATCAGCCGCAGCACGTCGAGGATGGGGCTGACCGCGCCAAAGGCCTTCTGGTGGCAATGGCCGTGCACGAGGATGGGCGCCCCGGCGGCGCGCAGCGGCAGCGCGAAGCGGCCGGCCTTCACTTCACGGGCAATGAATTCCTCGAACAGCAGGGCCTGGGCGGCAACAGCCTGCGCAGGCTCGCCCAGGCCCATGACCAGGGCTTCGTCGCGCAGGGTCAGCAGGCAGGAGGGCTCCAGGCCGACGATGGGGATGCCGGCCCGGGCCAACGGCGCCAGGGCGTTGATCAGCGCACCGGCGCTGGCCTTGGCCT
Organism: Delftia sp.; assembly: GCF_059499305.1. Classification (NCBI taxonomy): domain Bacteria; kingdom Pseudomonadati; phylum Pseudomonadota; class Betaproteobacteria; order Burkholderiales; family Comamonadaceae; genus Delftia; species Delftia sp. The sequence continues at coordinate 49,528 of NZ_JCABYI010000012.1, read as the reverse complement.
GCTCGACCATGCCGGTGGCCAGGTAGGTGCGGCCGCAGCAGTGGTGGCCGCCCCCCTCTTTGCCGGACTTGCTGGCGGTGTGCAGCGCATAGCCGGCCGCCTGCAGCACGCGCGCGGCGGCCAGGGCGTTTTCGCTCTCGAAGGTGCCGTTGAAGGTGTCCACGAAGAGCACGGCCACGCGCTCGCCGGCCGCCGCGCGGGCCAGGGCCTGGTCGCGGTCAAGAAAGGTATGTGCTTCGGGCGCGCGCCAGAAGGTGTCGCTGCGCCAGGCCGGCAGCGAGCGCCGGGCGGACAGGCCCAGCAGCTTTTCGCCCAGTTGGCGCAGCACGGGCAGGCGGTTGCGCAGGTTCAGCAGCCAGGGCATGCGGCTGGCCGTGGCCGCGTAGCGCGGCAGATGGGCAACCAGCCGGTCCTTGAGCGTGTGGCCATGGCGGGCCTTGTAGTGGGCCAGGAATTCCACCTTCATGCGGGCCATGTCCACGCCCGTGGGGCAGTCGCGCCTGCAGCCCTTGCAGCCCACGCACAGGTCCATGGTGTCGTGCATGGCCTCGCTGGTGAAGGCGTCCGGCCCCAGCTGGCCCGAGATGGCCAGGCGCAGGGTGTTGGCGCGGCCCCGCGTCAGGTGCTGTTCGTCGCGCGTGACGCGGTAGCTGGGGCACATGGTGCCGGCGTCGAACTTGCGGCAGTGGCCGTTGTTGTTGCACATCTCCACGGCCTTGGCAAAGCCGCCCGTGACGTCGCCGCCCGTGCCGGGCGCCGTGGTGACTTCGGTGACCGGGTCGGCCTGCACGTTCCAGGCGGACCAGTCGAGCACGGGCGTGATGGGAATGCGCCGGTAGGGCCGGGGCGTATCGGCGGGCGCGAAGCGGAACAGCCGGCCATCGTCCATCTTCGGCGTATCGATGATCTTGCCGGGGTTGAAGAGGCTGTCCGGGTCGAAGTGCTGCTTGATGGCGCGCAGGGCCTCGGTGATGGCGGGCCCGAACTGCCAGGCAATCCACTCGCCGCGGCACAGCCCGTCGCCGTGCTCGCCGCTGAAGGCGCCCTTGTATTTGCGCACGAGTTCGGCCGCTTCCTCGGCAATGGCGCGCATGCGCGCCGCGCCGTCGGTGCGCATGTCCAGGATGGGCCGCACATGCAGCGTGCCCACGGAGGCATGGGCGTACCAGGTGCCCCGGCTGCCGTGGCGCGCGAACACTTCGGTGAGCGCGTCGGTGTACTCGGCCAGGTGCTGCAGCGGCACGGCGCAGTCCTCGATGAAGCTCACGGGCTTGCCGTCGCCCTTGAGGCTCATCATGATGTTCAGCCCCGCCTTGCGCACTTCCCAGAGGTTTTTCTGGGCCGCTTCCTCGGGCATTTCCACCACGCTGCCGGGCAGGCCCAGCTCGCCCATGAGTTCCACCAGCTGGCGCAGCCGCGCCAGCAGCGCCGCGCGGTCGTCGCCGGCGAATTCCACCAGCAAGATGGCGGCCGGGCGGCCGATGAGCGCGGTCTCTATGGTGGGCCTGAAGGCCGGGTTGGCCAGGCCCAGTTCGATCATGGTGCGGTCCACCAGCTCCACGGCCGTGGGGCCCAGCTTCACGATGTGCTGGGCCGAGTCCATGGCCGCGTGGAAGGTGGGGAAGTTGACCACGCCCAGCACCTTGGCGCGCGGCAGCGCGCTCAGCTGCAGGGTGAGCGAGCGCGTGTAGGCCAGCGTGCCCTCGGCGCCTATCAGCAGATGGGCCAGGTTGACGCTGCCGTCGGCCGTGTAGGGCCGCTCGCTCTGGTTGTCGAAGATGTCGAGGTTGTAGCCCGCCACGCGGCGCATGACCTTGGGCCAGTGGGCGTGGATGTCCTCGCGGTGCTGTTGCGCCAGCCCGTGCACGAATTGCGCAATGCGCGCCGCGCGGCCCGTGGCCTGGGCTACGGGGCCGAAGTCCAGCAGCTCGCCATCGGCCATCCAGGCGCGGGCGCCGCGCACGTTGTGGACCATGTTGCCGTAGGCAATGGAGCGCGAGCCGCAGGAATTGTTGCCCGCCATGCCGCCCAGCGTGGCCTGGGCGCTGGTCGATACGTCCACCGGATACCACAGGCCGAGCTTCTTGAGCCGGGCGTTGAGGTGGTCCAGCACCAGGCCGGGCTCGACCTCGGCCGTGCCTGCATCGGGGTCCACCGAGAGGATGTTGCGCAAATGCTTGCTGTTGTCGATCACCAGGGCCGCGCCCGTGGTCTGCCCGCACTGGCTGGTGCCGCCGCCACGCGGCAGCACGGGCACCTTCAGCTCGCGGGCGATCTGCAGGGCCGTGGCGATGTCTTCTTCGCAGGTGGGCACGAAGACGCCCACCGGCATGATCTGGTAGATGGAGGCATCGGTGGCATAGCGCCCGCGCGAGGCGGCGTCGAACAGGACCTGGCCGCGCGTGTCCGAGCGCAGGCGGCGCGCCAGCATCTGGCTGACATCGTCGGGCGGCAGCACGGTGCCGGGGGCGGGCACGGTGTCGTCGGGGGAAGCGGCAAGGCGGTGCGTGGGTTCCATCAGCATGGCGGCTCTCATTCGTTCATGGTTCGTGGGTAGATCTGGCCTGCCTTGAGCAGGGCGATGACGGTGTCGCGCTTGTGCTCCAGGTGGGCCACCAGCACCTGGCGCAGCGCGGCGGCGTCGCGCGCCTGCAGCGCCTCCAGCATGCGTTCGTGCTCCTGGACGGCGCGTTTCCACTTGGCCGCGTCCTGGTTGGTGCGAAAGCGCAGCGACTGCACGCGAGCGTTGATGCGGCCATAGGTCTCGGCCAGCACGGGGTTGGCGGCGGCGCGGTTGATGGCCGAGTGGATCAGCGCATTGAGCCGGTAGTAGCCGGACAGGTCCTGGCGCGCATGGCTGGCCAGCATCTCGAAGTGCAGGGCCCGCACCTCGGCCAGCTGCTGCTCGCTGATGCGCTGCGCGGCCAGCTCGCCCGACATGCCCTCCAGCCCCGCCAGCACCTCGAAGGTCTGCAGCACATCGGCCTCGCCCAGGCGCACGGCCACGGCGCCGCGGTTGGGCACCAGGTCCACCAGCCCTTCGGAGGCCAGCAGCTTGATGGCCTCGCGCAGCGGCGTGCGCGAGACGCGCAACTGCTCGCACAGCGCGCGCTCGTTGAGCTTGGCGCCGGGCGGTATGCGCCCTTCCACCAGCCAGGTGCGCAGCCGCGCCGCCACCTGGTCATGCAGGGCAAGCCGCGAAATCTCGATGATCTCCGCCATGGATTCTCCTGGTCGAATGAATTTTGCATTCATTTTTACGCAAGCATTTCTCAAGGCATTCATGGTTATCACCAAGGCATTTATGAATTTTGAATGCAAAAATTCGCAAACACCCTCCCCCCGCAGACCGACCTGGCATTTCCTTGAAAAGGACGCACCATGCTCACGCTCGACAACCATCCCACGGGCCGCCACTTCCTCCAGATCCCCGGCCCCAGCCCGGTTCCCGACCGCATCCTGCGGGCCATGAGCCTGCCCACCATCGACCACCGGGGGCCGGAGTTCGGCCAGCTCGGCCTGAAGGTGCTGGCCGGCATCCAGCAGGTCTTCAAGACCCGGCATCCGGTGGTGATCTATCCGGCCTCCGGCACGGGCGCCTGGGAGGCGGCCCTGATCAACACGCTCAGCCCTGGCGACCATGTGCTGATGTTCGAGACCGGCCACTTCGCCTCGCTGTGGCAGAAGATGGCCACGCGCCTGGGCCTGTCCACCGAGTTCCTGTCCTATGGCGGCTCCGATGAGCACCTGCCCCAGGCGCCGGGCTGGCGCCATGGCGTGCAGGCCGGGCTGATCGAGGCACGGCTGCGCAAGGACACGGAGCGCCGGATCCGCGCCGTGTGCGTGGTGCACAACGAGACCTCCACGGGCGTGACCTCGGACATCGCCGCCGTGCGCCGGGCCATCGACGCGGCGGGCCACCCGGCCCTGCTGCTGGTGGACACCATCTCGGGCCTGGCCAGCGCCGACTACCGCCATGACGAATGGGGCGTGGACGTGACCATCAGCGGCTCGCAAAAGGGCCTGATGCTGCCGCCCGGCATCAGCTTCAACGCGCTGTCGCCACGCGCGCTGGAGGCCGCCAAAAGCGCAAAGCTGCCCAAGTCGTTCTGGGCCTGGGACGAGATCGTGGAGATGAACCAGACCGGCTACTGGCCCTACACGCCCAACACCAACCTGCTGTACGCCCTGTCCGAATCGCTGGACATGCTGCTGGCCGAAGGGCTGGATACGGTGTTTGCGCGCCACCAGCGCTGGGCGGCCGGCGTGCGTGCCGCCGTGCAGGCCTGGGGCCTGCCCATCCAGTGCGCCGATCCGCAGGTCTACTCGCCCGTGCTCACCGGCGTGATCACGCCCGAGGGCGTGGATGCCGACGCCCTGCGCCGCCTGATCCACACGCGCTTCGACCTGTCGCTGGGCGCGGGCCTGGGCAAGCTCAAGGGCCGCATGTTCCGCATGGGCCACCTGGGCGACAGCAACGACCTGACGCTGCTGGCCATGGTCGCGGGCGTGGAGATGGGGCTGAAGCTGTCCGGCATCCGTCTGGCCGGCAGCGGCGTGCAGGCGTCCATGGATTACTTCGCGGCCCACGCCGCAGCCGGTGCGCTGCGCAAGGCCGCCTGAACCCATCGGCCCCGCGCCGAAACCCCTTGGCAGAGCCGGAGCACATGGCTCGCCCCCTTGATCGTGGATTGCACCCATACCAGGAAATAACAGGAGACAAGAGACATGACATCGCCCCGCAACCGCCTGGCGGCAACTGCCGTCGCCACCCTCGCCGCCACCGCCGCCATCACCCTCGCCCCTGCCGCCTGGGCGCAATGGAAGCCCGCCAAGTCCGTCGAACTCGTCGTGCCGTTCTCGGCCGGTGGCGCCTCGGACCAGATGGCGCGCGTGATCCAGGCCATCGTCACCAAGCACAAGCTGATCGAGCAGCCCGTGGTCATCCTCAACAAGGCCGGTGCCTCCGGCGCCGAGGGCATTCTGGATGTCAAGGCCTCGGCGCGCGACCCGCACAAGCTGCTGGTGGCCTCCACGGCCATCTTCACCCTGCCCATGGCCACGGCCCTGCCCTTCCAGTGGCGCAACCTGAATCCCGTGGCCATGATTGCCCAGGACCAGTTCGTGCTCTGGGTCAATGCCGAGACCGGCTACCAGACGCCCGCCGACTACCTGGCCGCCGCGCGGCAGGCCGGCGGCAAGTTCAAGATGGGCGGCACCAGTTCCAAGCGCGAGGACCAGATCATCACCGCCAACATGGAACAGGCCGCCGGCGTGAAGTTCACCTACATCCCCTACAAGGGCGGCGGCGAGGCCAGCACGCAGCTGGTGGGCAAGCACATCGACTCCAACGTCAACAACCCCAGCGAGTCCATGGCGCAGTGGCGCGCGGGCCAGGTGCGGGCGCTGTGCGTGTTCGACACGCAGCGCATCGAGTACACGGCCAAGGTCACGGGCAGCCAGGCGCTGTCGGACATCCCCACCTGCAGGGAGCAGGGCCTGGACGTGCAATACACCATGCTGCGCGGCTTCTTCCTGCCGCCCGGCACCACGCCGGAGCAGGCGCAGTTCTATGCGGGCGTGATGCACAAGGTGGTGGCCACGCCCGAGTGGAAGGAGTACCTGGAGAAAAACGCGCTCAAGCCCGAGTACATGACGGGGCAGGCCTTCGTGGACTTCCTGGCCAAGGACGAGACGCGCCACCTCGACATCATGAAGAAGGCCGGTTTCCTGTCGGCCAGCGTGGCCGCCGCCGCCAAGTGAGGAGCCGCGCCATGGACACCGCCATCCACCTTGCCCCGCCCTCCTCCAATTCAGCGGCAGCAGCAGCCCCGGCCCAGCCCGCCAGCGCGGCCACCGAATCCATCCCCGCCACCGAAGCCCAGGCCCCCGGCCTGGCCCGCCGCCATGTGGAGTACGGCGTGGCCGCCGTGCTGCTGGCGCTGGCCGTGCTCGTGGTCTGGGACAACCAGCGCATTGGCGCGGGCTGGGGCGACACCGGCCCGCAGGCCGGCTACTTCCCGCTGCGCGTGGGCGCCGTGCTGGGCATCTGCGCCATCGCCGTCTTCGTGCAGGCGCTGCGCAGCCGCAGCCAGGAGCAGTTCGCCAGCTGGCTGCAGCTCAGGCGCGTGGCCCAGGTGCTGCTGCCGCTGACGGCCTACATCGCCGTGATCGCGCCGCTGGGCATCTACGCGGCCTCGGTGCTGTTCATCACGGGCTTCATGGTGTTTGCGGGCCGTTATCCCTGGTGGAAGGCCGTGGCGCTGTCGGGCTTCACCAGCGTGCTGCTGTTCTACGTCTTCGAGATCCAGTTCAAGGTGCCCCTGCCCAAGGGTCCGCTTGAAGCCTGGCTCGGCTATTGACCCCTGTCGCCGCCACGGAGCAACACCATGGACGAACTCCAATACCTTGCGCACGGCTTCGCGGCCGTCACCACCTGGCAGAACACGGGGCTGATGCTCACGGGCATCCTGCTGGGCATCGTGGTCGGCGTGCTGCCGGGCCTGGGCGGCCCCAACGGCGTGGCCATCCTGCTGCCGCTGACCTTCGGCATGTCGCCCACCTCGGCCATCATCCTGCTGTCGTGCATCTACTGGGGGGCGCTGTTCGGCGGCGCCATCACCTCGGTGCTGTTCAACATCCCGGGCGAGGCCTGGTCGGTGGCCACCACCTTCGACGGCTACCCCATGGCCCAGCAGGGCCACGCGGGGGCCGCGCTGACCACGGCCTTCACGGGCTCCTTCATCGGCGCCATCTCGGGCGTGATGCTGATCACCTTCCTGGCGCCGGTCGTGGCCTCGTTCGCGCTGCAGTTCGGGCCGCCGGAGTTCTTTGCGGTCTTCTTCCTGACGTTCTGCTCCTTCATCGGCATGGGCAAGGAGCCCAAGGCCAAGATCGTGGCCGCCATGGCCGTGGGCCTGCTGCTGGCGGCCGTGGGCATGGACACCATCTCGGGCGACCTGCGCATGACCTTCGGCTCCACCGAGCTGCTGCGCGGCTTTGATTTCCTGGTGGTGGTGATCGGCCTGTTCGGCATCAGCGAGATCCTGATGACCATCGAGGAAGGCCTGGCCTTCAAGGGCAAGAAGGCCTCCATCGACCTCAAGGTGGTGTTCAGGACCTGGGCCCAGCTGCCGCGCTACTGGCTGACCATGCTGCGCTCGGCCCTGGTGGGCTGCTGGATGGGCGTGACGCCGGGCGGCGCCGTGGCGGCCAGCTTCATGGGCTACGGGCTGGCCAAGAAGTTCTCGCGCGACCCCAACAGCTTCGGCAAGGGCAACCCCGAAGGCGTGCTCGCCCCCGAGACCGCCGCCCACGCGGCCGGCACCTCGGCCCTGCTGCCCATGCTGGCCCTGGGCATTCCGGGCTCGGCCACGGCGGCCGTGCTGCTGGGCGGGCTGATGATCTGGGGCCTGCAGCCCGGCCCGCTGCTGTTCACCGAGCAAAAGGACTTCGTCTGGGGCCTGATCGCCAGCATGTACCTGGGCAACATCGCCGGGCTGGTCATCGTCATGGCCACCGTGCCGCTGTTCGCCGCCATCCTGCGCGTGCCGTTTTCCATCGTCGCGCCCATGATCCTCATGGTCTGCGCCATCGGCGCCTTCACCGTGCACGGCAATGCCACGGACATCTGGCTCATGCTGGTCTTCGGCGTGGTCGGCTATGTGTTCAAGAAGCTGGACTATCCGCTGGCGCCCATGGTCCTGGCCATCGTGCTGGGCGACCGAATGGAAGACGCCTTCCGCCAGAGCATGCTCTCCAGCCAGGGCGCGCTGGGCATCTTCTGGCACAACGGCCTGTCGGGCACCATCACCACGCTGGCCCTGCTGATGCTGGTGTGGCCGCTGCTGGGCAGGCTGCGGGCGATGGTGTTCGGGGCGAGGGCTGTGGCGGCCTGAGAGGAGCCGTCTACAGCGAGTCAGCCTCCGCTTCCGGCCAGAGGCGGGGGAAGTAAAAACGCAGGGCGTGCAGCGGCACGCCCAGGCGCACTCTTCCATACGGTGAATCCGTCTCCAGCAGGCCGCGCTTGAGCAGTGCCGATACCTGGGCGGTGGCCAGCCGGTCACCCAACCCCAGCATGGCCTTGAAGTCGGCCCGATCCATCTCCGCCTGGGCCGCAAAAAGATAGTGCAATGCGCGCAATGCCTCGCTGCGCACGCCTTGGCGCACCACCCGTTCCTCATAGGCAAGGCATGCCGCCATGCGTTCCTTCATGCCGTCCAGCGACAGAAGTCCCTCCATGAAGCTCACTTGGTCCATGCATAGTTCCAGCACGTATGCGATCCAGTCGATCAACCCCAGTTCGGTCAGATTGCCACGGCCATCAAGGTCACCACGGCGCGGCTCGTCTGCGGCGGCAAGCAAGGCGTAATAGCGCTCCTGCGACCGTGCGAACCCCCTCAGGGGGGACCACAGACCATTGCTCAGGCCCATGTGGGTTAGTACGAGATGTGAATGCAGCCGGGCCACGCGCCCGTTGCCGTCCCGGAACGGATGGATCCAGGCCAGGCGCTGGTGCGCAGCGGCCATGGCCACCAACTGCAACTCGCCACGGCGCACGCCTGAGTAGAAGCTCGACCAGCGGTCCAGAAAAAATGGCAACTGCCCCGCTGCAGGCGCCGCATGCCTGCCCACGCTAACCTCCCGCGTGCGCCATCGACCCGGCTCGATGGCATCGTCGCCAAGGGCGCCGGCCTCCAGATCGGCCTGGGGCAGACGGGCGAAGAGATCCTGGTGGATATCGGCCAGCATCTGGGGGGTCCAGACCTGCGCATTCGTCCATTGCGTGGACCTGTACTCCAGTTGCTCTTCAGTGGCCATGTGCGCCAGCGCCAATCGCTGACGGCGGGCCTGATCTTCGTCCTGCGCATAGTCGTTGTGCAGGGCGCGCTCGATATCCAGCGGAAAGGTGTGCTGCCCCTCGATCCTGTTCGAGTAATACGAGTTCATGGCCCGAAGCAGCCGGCGCAGGCCTGGCAATGTGTCTGGTCGGTAGCGGCCGGCCAGCCGCTCACCCAACCTGATCAGGTCATGGGAGAGCTCCAGCAAAGGGCCCAGCTTGTGTTCCCCCGGCAGCAGCGGCTCCATCTGGGCAGGATGGTCGTAGAGCAGGAATTTTTGCGACATTGATCACCTATATAAGCAGCTGATTTATATAGATGAAATCCGTTTGGTGCGAGATATTTTGCGAGTTCTTCTGCAAGATTCCCTGACACGTCCCCTAATCCCTGTACCGCTTCTTGCGAAACGCCAGCCAGGCGGCGATGACGGTGAAGGCGACGACGATGGACACCACGATCCAGAAGCCGTGCTCGTGCTCGGCCAGCGGTATGCCGCCCACGTTCATGCCGAACAGGCCGGCCAGGATGTTGATGGGCAGGGCCAGCACGGTGACCACGGTCAGCACGAAGAGGCTGTTGCTGTTGTCCTCGTTCACGGCGGCGGCCACCTCTTCCTGCAGCAGCTTGATGCGGTCCTGCAGGGTCTGCATGTCGCGCAGCATGAGCGAGAACTCCTCGCTCGCTGCGGCCAGGCCGCGCCGGTCTTCCTCGCCCATCCAGCCAGGGGGCTGCTGCAGCAGGCGGAACAGCGCGGCGGGCTCGGGCGCCAGCAGGCGCTGAAGGCGCACCAGCAGGCGGCGCAGCCGGCCCAGGTGGGCGCGCGGATGGTGGTAGCGCTGGGCCAGGATGGCGTCCTCGATATCGTCCACGCGCGCCGTGGTCTCGCGCACCACCTTGACCAGCACATCGGCCTGGGTGCGCATCAGGTGCTCCAGCAGCTCGGCCGTGCTGGCGGGGCTGTCGCCGCGGCGCACGGCGTCGCGCAGGGCATCGACAGAGCGCAGCGGCTGGGTGCGCGCGGTGATGACCAGGCGCTCGTCCAGGCAGATCCACAGCGTGGCGATGTCGGCCGAATCGAAGTTGAACTCGAAGTTCACATCGTTGAGCACGGCGACCAGGCTGTCGTCGGCGCGCTCGATGCGCGTGGAGGTCAGGCCCTCGCGCAGGGCGGCATAGAACACGTCGGGCAGGCCCGCATGGCGCTGCAGCCAGCGCAGGGACTGGGTGTGGGTCAGGTTGAAGTGCAGCCACAGGAAATCGCGCCGGCCCGCATCGGACCGGGCAGCGGCATCGGCCAGCCACTGCGCGGCGGATGGCGCCGTCACGGCCTGCACGCACTGCCGTGTGTCACTGAAGAAGCGCCAGCCGCAGATCAGGCCTGCGTCTTCGTGGGCCTGTGCCAGGGGGGAGGCTGCATCGGTCATGGGGAGGAGGAAGCACCTGCGGAAGTGGCCTGCGCGGGCCGGGCAAGTGCGGGATTCTTGGCTGCATCCATGACAGGGATGTGACAGCCGTCATCAGGGTGTCATGCACAGGCCCTTGCGTCCCCTTCCGTCCCCTTCCGTCCCCTTCCGCCCCCTTCCGCCCCCTCACCACCCCTTCTCCGCCCCCTCCCCTTGCCGCGACCCTGCATCAGCACATCACGACGTTCTCCAGCGAGAACGAGAAGGGGCGGGAATTCGCCCCCGAGCCGCCGCCGCGCATCACGATGTCGGCACGGGAGATGCCCAGCAGGGAGATTTCGGTGTTCATCTGGGAGACGATGGCCGAGTTCATGATCTGGCCCTGCTGGATGTGCGAGGCCACGCCGATCCAGATGCTGGGCTTGAATTCGAAGACGGCCTTTTGCCGGGGGGCAATCGCGGTCTTGACGGCCAGCAGCCTGCCGTCCTTGTAGCAGCTGGCGTTGATGGCGCCTTGGGGCAGCGCGTTGAGCACCTGCACTTCCTTGGAGCTGGCGCCGTAGCCTGCGGGCGCCAGGCGATCGCCGGCGGTGGACGGCGCCATCTGGAACTGCTGGCCGTACTGCGCCTCCAGCTGCGGCGTGCAGTTGCCATGGCTGTCGCTGGCGCCGACCTGCAGGCCCAGCGGAAAGGTGAACGGATGGTTGTCGCCCTGTCCGCAGTACTTGATGACGCGCCAGGCCACGGCAGGCGCATCGAGGTCGCTGGCGACGTTCTTCTGGAAGATGACGATCTGCGGGTGGTTCGCGTCGTTCGATTGGTTGAAGAAATTGAGTTGAACGCCCATGCATTCCTCCTGGTGGAACGAAAAGCGCTGCGGCATCCCCGGGCACTGCCTGCTGTCCCGCCACGCTTGCTGCGGGAGTCACTGTAGGGAACAACGGCCTTGCGGAGAATTACGCCCGATTACATCCCTGGGCTCACCCAGGCACGGCCCAGACCCGGTCCGCGCCCACGGCAAAGAGCTGGCGGCCTGGCTCGGGCGGCAGGCTGGCCATGCCGGTGAACAGGCCGAAGGCGGGCAGCAGGGTAAAGCCCGCGTGCACGGCAAAGCACGGCAGGCGCAGGTTGTCGCGGCCGGTGCCGCGCAGCACGATGGCGGGATGGACATGGCCGGCCAGCACATGCCAGGGCCGGGCCTGCTGCGCCTGCAGGTCCTGCGTTGGCGGCGGGGGGTGATGGCAGGCGGCGAACGGCCCCAGGTGCCAGGGCTCGTCCACGATGGCAAAGCCCAGCGCGGGCGGCGGATCGCCTGCGTGGCTGTCATGGTTGCCGCGCACCAGCACCAGTTCCACGGCCGCATGGCGGCTGCGCCAGCGGGCCAGTGCAGCCAGTACGGCAGGATTGCGTGCCTCGGCCGCGTGCAGGAAGTCGCCCAGCACCACGAGCCGCCGCACGGGCAGGGCCAGAAGAAGGGCCGATAGCCGCTCCAGGTTGCCCTGCGTGGTGCCCGCCGGCACGGGAATGCCGCGCGCGCGGAAGGTGGCGGCCTTGCCCAGGTGCAGGTCGGCAATGAACAGCGTGCCCTGGGCGGGCCACCACAGCGCATGCTGGGCCAGCAGGTGCACGGGCTCGCCGGCCAGGAACATGCCCAGGCTGCCGGCCAGGGCGTCGGGGGAAACAGGACTTGGCAACGGTGCGTGGCCTTTCATCAGCGGTGCAATGGTTCTACAGCAGCGGCAAGGGCCGCGAGGGCTTGCGCACGCGGCGCGGGCGGCGGCTGGCGGCATCGGCCTCGGGGCCGTCGGTGGCCTGCAGCGAGAAATCCAGCGTGCGGCGCACGGCGGCCGTGTCCTCGTCCACGGCGGGGGGCTGGTCTGCCTTGGGTTTTTTCCGTGGACGCAGCGGCGGATCGGGCGGGACCAGGTCCTGCGTGCGCGGCTCGCTGGCTGCACCGCCGGCGTCTGCCGCCTCGTGCAGCTGGGCCAGCATGCGCGCGATGCGGTCGGCCAGGTGCTCGTTGGTGAGCTTTTCGCGAAAGCGCTCCACCATGAGCGGGAAGGCAAACGGGCTGGGACGGCGCAGCGCGCTCACCACCAGCGTCTGCGCCTGCATGCGGCGCAACGCGGCCAGCAACTGGGCGACATCGAGTTCCTGGCTCAGCACTTCCTCGTCGGCCTGGCGCAGCAGCAGGTTGCTGTCGTCGTACTTGCGAAACACCTCGAAGAACAGCTGTGACGAGGCCTGCAGCTGGCGCGCACTGCGGCGCTCGCCCGGGTGGCTCTGGAAGATCAGGCCCGAGACGCGGGCGATCTCGCGGAAGCGCCGCCGCGCCATCTCGGTGGCGTTGAGGCTGGCCAGCACTTCGTGCAGCAGGGCATGGCGGGCGTGATGGGCGTCCTCGCCCGCCAGGTGGGCATCGTCGGCGGCCTGGTCCCAGTGGCGGTCCGCATTGGCGGTGTTGCGCGTGGCGACCGCCTGGCTGGCGGACACGCGCCCGGGCACTGCCACGGCCTGGGCCGGCTCGGCGCGCAGCAGTTCGGGCAGCATGGCGGCCCAGTCACGCTCGGTGGCGCTCAGCAGCTCCAGCCCGTAGTCGTTGACGGCGATGGAGAAGGTGCCCGTCTCGCCCTGGGCGGCGCGCCAGGCCAGCAGGCTGGCCAGGCCCATATGGGCATGGCGGCCTGCAAACGGATAGAGAAACAGGTGCCAGCCCTCGCGCGTGCGCAGGGTTTCGGCCAGCAGCGTAGCGGGTGTGGGCAGGGCCGACCAGCGCTGCTGCACTTCCAGCAGGGGGCGCACGCAGCGCAGCTCGGGCGAGTGGTAGTCGCCCGCCGCCGCCAGCGCCAATTGCTGCACCACGAAGTCGGCCAGCACGGTGGACAGCGGCATGCGCGCGCCGGCCCAGCGCGGCACGGTGGGCCGCGTTCTCGCGGCGCGGCGCACGTAGGCGGTCATGTCCTCGATACGCACCAGCTCCAGCACCTGGCCCGCGAAGACAAAGGCATCGCCGGGCGACAGGCGCGACAGAAAGCTCTCTTCCATGCTGCCCAGCCGCGCGCCATGCAGGATCTGCACGCTCATGCTGGCATCGCTGACGATGGTGCCGATGTTGGCGCGGTGCCTGCGCGCCAGCCGCGCATCGGGCATGCGCCAGATGCCCTGTTCATCGGGCCGCACGCGCTGGTAGTCGGGATAGGCGGCCAGCGAGGGGCCGCCGCGGTGCACGAAGTCCAGGCACCACTGCCAGACCGCAGGCGCCAGCCCGGCGTAGGCGACGGTGCGGCGCACTTCGGCATACAGCTCATCGGGCACGAAGCCGCCGCCCAGGGCCACGGTGGCCAGGTGCTGCACCAGCACGTCGGCGGGCTGGCGGGGGCTGGCGCGCATTTCCACCTGCTGCGCGCGCACGGCGGCGCGGGCGGCGGCCGCTTCCACCAGCTCCAGGCTGTGCGTGGGCACCAGGGTGATGCGCGAGGGCCGGCCCGGCGCATGGCCCGAGCGGCCCGCGCGCTGCAGCAGCCGCGCGATGCCCTTGGCCGAGCCGATCTGCAGCACGCGCTCCACGGGCAGGAAGTCCACGCCCAGGTCCAGGCTGCTGGTGCAGACCACGGCCTTGAGCGTGCCGGCCTTGAGCCCGGCCTCCACCCATTCGCGCACACCCCGGTCCAGAGAGCCATGGTGTATGGCCAGCAGGCCGGCCCAGTCGGGCCGGGCTTCCAGCAGCGCCTTGTACCAAAGCTCGGCCTGCGAGCGCACATTCACAAAGACCAGGGTGGAGCCGGCCGTGGCCTCCAGCTCGCGCACCACGGCCGGCAGCATGGCCAGGCCCAGGTGGCCGGCCCAGGAAAAGCGCTCGGGCCGGTCGGGCAGCAGGGTGTCCACCACCAGGCGCTTGTCCACCTGGCCCTGGACCAATACGCCGGGCCGCGGCTGGCCATGGTCGTCCAGGCCCAGCAGGGTCTGCATGGCTTCGTCCAGATTGCCCAGCGTGGCCGACATGCCCCAGACACTCAGTTGCGGGCTCCAGCCGCGCAGCCGCGCCAGGGCCAGCTGCAGTTGCACGCCGCGCTTGTTGCCCAGCAGCTCATGCCATTCATCGGCCACCACCAGGCGCACGGAGCCCAGCAGCTCGCGCGCATCGGCGCGCGCCAGCAGCAGGGACAGGCTCTCGGGCGTGGTGACCAGCACGGTGGGCAGCTGGCGCGACTGCGCGCTGCGCTCGGCGCTTCCCGTATCGCCCGTGCGTGCGCCCACGGTCCAGCGCGCCAGCGCGGGATGGCCCTGGGCCAGCGCCTGCAAGGGCGTCTGCAGCGCCTTGAGCGTGTCGGCCGCCAGGGCGCGCATGGGCGTGATCCACAGCACGGTGAGCGGTGCGGAGGCCGGTTTTCGTTTTCCGGTGTGCGCCGGCATCGGGGTTTGCGGCGGGCCCGCAAGGGCCTGCAGCGCGCCCAGCCAGACCGCATAGGTCTTGCCCGCGCCCGTGGTGGCATGCAGCAGGCCGCTGTGGCCCTGGGCCAGCGCCTTCCACACGGCGCGCTGGAAGGCAAAGGGCTTCCAGCCCCGTGCGGCAAGCCAGGCGGTGGCGAGGGGATGGGGGGAACGGGTGGCCATGGCGCGGTGCGTCAAGGGTGGGTCACGGGTCGGAGTGCGGCAGCAGGGCCGCCAGCGTATCGATGGAGTCGGCCTCCTGCACAGGCTTGTCCTCGCGCCAGCGCAGCATGCGCGGAAAGCGCACGGCGATGCCGCTCTTGTGGCGCGCGCTGCGTGCAATGCCCTCGAAGCCCAGCTCGAACACCAGGGTGGGCCGCACGCTGCGCACGGGACCGAAGCTCTCCACCGTGGTCTTGCGGATGATGGCGTCCACGCGCGCCATTTCGGCATCGGTCAGGCCCGAATAGGCCTTGGCGAAGGGCACGAGTGCGCGGCCCTCGGTGCCGGGCGGCGCGTTCCAGACGGCAAAGGTGTAGTCGCTGTAGAGGCTGGCGCGACGGCCGTGGCCGCGCTGTGCATAGATGAGCACGGCGTCCACGCTCAGCGGATCGATCTTCCACTTCCACCACACGCCGCTGTCCTTGGTGCGGCCCACGCCGTAGGCGGCGTCGCGGGCCTTGAGCATCATGCCCTCCACACCCAGGGAGCGGGCCTGCTCGCGAAGTTCGGCCAGGGCCTGCCAGCTGTCGCCTGCCAGCACGGGGCTGGGCAGCAGCGCCGGGTGCGCCACGGCGGCCACCAGCTGCTCCAGCCTTGCGCGCCGTTCATGCTGAGGCAGCGCGCGCAGGTCCTGGCCGCCCTCCTCCAGCAGGTCATAGGCCAGCAGCACCACGGGCAGCTCGCGCAGCAGTTTGGGGCCCAGGGTCTTGCGGCCTATGCGCTTTTGCAGGTCGGCAAAGGGGCGCACATGGGCGGGCGCCTCGCCCTGCTGGGCGGCCCAGACGACGATCTCGCCGTCGATCACGGTGCCCGCAGGCAAGGCATCGCCCATGGCCTGCAGCTCGGGGAAGCGCTCGCTCACCAGTTCCTCGCCGCGCGACCAGATCCAGGTGCCCAGCGCGTCACCGCTGCCGCGCCGCACGATCTGGGCGCGTATGCCGTCCCATTTCCACTCCACCACCCATTGGGACGGCGGGCCGAGCACGGCGTCGAACTGCTCCAGCGGCAACTGCAGCGGATGGGCCAGGAAGAAGGGATAGGGGTGGCCACGGGCTTCGCCCGAATGCGCGTCATCGCCCTCCTCCTCGCCTGCCACCAGCCGCAGGTAGTCGGCCGCCCCGGGCCGCGCGCCGATGTGGGTGTAGCCCATGAGCCGCTGGGCGATGCGCTTGGCATCCACGCCGCTGACGGCCGCCAGCGCCTGCGTGACCTGCAGCCGCGACACGCCGACCCGGAAGGCGCCGGTGATCAGCTTGAAGTAGACCAGCCGCTCATCGGCCGCCAGCCGCGCCCATTGCATGCGCAGCGTGTCCGCCAGCGCCTCGGGCGCCATGCCGCGCAGCGGCAGCAGGTGGTCCGTGACCCAGGCGGCCAGGCCCAGGTCGTGCGCGTCACCGGGTGGCGGCAGCAGCAGCGCAATGGTCTCGGCCAGGTCGCCCACGGCCTCGTAGCTTTCGTCGAACAGCCATTCGGGCAGGCCGGCCGCCTCGCGCGCCAGCTCCTTCAAGACCTTGGTGGGCACCAGCTGGCGCGGCTTGCCGCCGGCCAGAAAATAGACGGCCCAGGCCGCATCGGCAGGCGCGGCGGCGCGCAGATAGGCCTGCAGCGCGGCCTGCTTGTCACGGCTGGCAGTGCTGGCGTCCAGCGCGCGGTAGAGGGCGGCGAAGTCCTTCATGGGGCGGGCGCCTCATCCGGTGCAGCCTGGGCGGCGGCAGCCTCGTCCTCATCGCCGTATTCGGTCTGGAAGGCCTGGGCGTCCAGGCCCTGCTCGCGCAGCCAGCGCACCAGCACGGCCACGCTGCCGTGGGTGACGAAGACCCGCTCGGCGCCCGTGGCGCCAATGGCGTACTGCAGGCCAGGCCAGTCGGCATGGTCGGACATGACGAAGCCCCGGTCCACGCCACGGCGCCGGCGCGTGCCGCGCAGCTGCATCCAGCCGCTGGCAAAGGCATCGGCATGGCCGGGAAAGCGGCGCATCCACGGCGTGCCCTGC
This sequence comes from Delftia sp., assembly GCF_059499305.1. Classification (NCBI taxonomy): domain Bacteria; kingdom Pseudomonadati; phylum Pseudomonadota; class Betaproteobacteria; order Burkholderiales; family Comamonadaceae; genus Delftia; species Delftia sp. The sequence goes on along the minus strand of NZ_JCABYI010000012.1, from coordinate 32,639 downwards.
GCCGAAGGCGGCGCCAGCACCAGTGCGGTCTTGAGCAGTCGTGCATCCACGCCGGGGTCGGTGGCGCGCAGCGTGGGCGGCAGGTCCACGCCCGCCGCGCGGTACACGGCATTGAGCGGCTCCACCGCGCCATGCAAGACGATGGGACCGATGCCGCTGTCCACCCCGTGCAGGATGCGCTGGGCCTTGCCGAAGGCATAGCACAGCAGCACCGAGGGCCGGCCCTGGGCCGCGTTGGCCTGCCACCAGGCGTTGATGTCGGCCATCAACTCAGGCTGGCGGGGCCAGCGGTAGATGGGCAGGCCGAAGGTGGATTCGGTGATGAAGGTGTCGCAGCGCACGGGCTCGAAGGGGGTGCAGGTGCCGTCGGCCTCGGTCTTGTAGTCGCCCGAGGCCACCCAGACCTGGCCGCCATGCTCCAGCCGCACCTGGGCCGATCCGAGCACATGGCCGGCCGGGTGCAGGGAGATGCGCACGCCGTGGTGATCGATGGCTTCGCCATACGGCAGGGTCTGCAGCGTGATGTCCGCGCCCAGCCGTGCGCGCAGCACGCCTGCGCTGTCGTCATGGGCCAGGTAATGGGCATGGCCGGCGCGCGCATGGTCGGAGTGGCCATGCGTGATCACGGCCCGGTCCACGGGCCGCCAGGGGTCGATGTAGAAATCGCCGGCCGCGCAGTACAGGCCTTCGGGACGGGCCACGATCAGGTCGGCGGGCATGCGGGATCGGGGAAAGCAGTGCTCATGTCCCCATGCTAGTGGGGCAGTCGATGGGCGCGCGCTGGCCCGGAGCGCGGCAGGCTGTCAGCCTGCACCTACCCGCGCTGCCATGCTGCCGCAACTGGCCTGCGGCGCCCTGCAAATCGGGGAAGATAGCGCCCTGGCCCCTTCCTGCAGCCGGCCCGCCGGCTCCCTTTGATCCCACACGCACCGAACACGCCTCCATGAACAACTCCGTCGTCCGCATGTCCAATCTCTTCCTGCAGCTGGGCCTGGATGCCAGCGACCAGGCCATTGCCGACTTCATCCGCGCCCACCAGCTGGCCGCCGATGTGGATGTGGTGGATGCGCCCTACTGGAGCGATGCGCAGCGCCAGTTCCTGGCCGAGCAGCTCAAGGCCGATGCGTCGTGGTCCATCGTCGTGGACCAGCTCAGCGAGTCGCTGCACGAGGACGCCGTCAGGCGGCGCGCCGAAGGCCTGAGCTGAAGCGAGGCTGCCTGTCCACCCCGGTGGCCTGCATGGACGGCAGCCCCAGGCCGCGAACGGCCATGCCGCGCCAGAACGAAGGCTGTCGGCTCACAGTCCTCCAAAGAGGTGCCTGCCCCTCAGGCCCATCCGCGTCACAAAACTGAAACAGGGAGATCGTAACATTCCCTAACAATTTTGCGATGTGCATTCCATGGATGAGTCCCGCGCCTACCTGAGCGATTCCCGGCCCCGTTTCCGCCCACCCAGCGCCGCGGACCTGTGCACCCCCGTACCCTGCATGACCGCCGACGAGACCAACGAGAAGGTGCTCGAGGTCTTCACGCGCCACCGCGATCTGGCCAGCCTGCCCGTGGTGGAGGGCGACCGCCCCATCGGCCTGATCAACCGCAGCATCTTCCTGTCGCAGTTCAGCAAACCGTTTCGCATGGAGCTGTACGGCAAGAAGAGCTGCATCGCCTTCATGGACAAGGAGCCGCTGGTGGTCGATGCCTCCACCGACATCGACACCCTGACCGTGAAGACCGTGGAGTACGGTGAAAAGGCGCTGACCGACGGCTTCATCATCACGCGCGGCGGCCTGTTCGCCGGCGTGGGCCACGGCCTGCAGCTGATGCGTGCGGTGGCGGACATGCAGGTGGCGCGCAACCGCCAGATCATGCACAGCATCGAATACGCCAGCGTGATCCAGCAGTCGCTGCTGCGCAGCTCGCGCGAGGCCCTGGCACGCGCCTGCCCCGGCGCCGACCTGGTCTGGGAGCCGCGCGACGTGGTCGGCGGCGACTTCTACCAGTTCAGCCAGGACGGCGATGGCTGGTTTGCCACCGTGGCCGATTGCACGGGCCACGGCGTGCCCGGCGCCTTCATGACGCTGATCGCCACCAGCAGCCTGGGCCAGGCCATCAAGGAACACGGCCCGCGCGACCCGGCCGCGCTGCTGGGCCATGTGAACCGCAGCGTCAAGCAGATGCTGGGCCAGCTCGACGGCAAGGACGGCACGCCGGGCTCGGACGACGGGCTGGACGCGGCCTGCTTCTGGTTCGAGCCCGCGCACCGGCGCCTGCGCTTTGCAGGCGCGCGCCTGTCGCTGTTCCTGCTGCGCCCCGGCGCCGAGGCGGTGGAGGTGGTGGACGGCCAGCGCAAGGGCGTGGGCTATGTGGACAGCGAATTCGACTTCGCCTGGAACAACATCGACCTGGAGCTGCCCGCAGGCACCCTGGTCTTCACCACCACCGACGGCCTGATCGACCAGGTCGGCGGCCCGCGCGGCATCACCTTCGGCAAGAAGCGCATGCGCGAGCTGCTGCTGGAGCAGGCCGGCCGCACGCCCGCCGAGATCAACCGCGCCCTGCTGGACGCCCTGCAGGCCTGGCAAGGCGAGCACCACCGCCGTGACGACCTGACCTTCTTCTGCTTCAGAACCTGAATGCCTCCCATGCCCCAAGCACAGATCGCCGACAAGTACGGCAGCTTCTTCCACCTGGCGCGCCAGCACCAGGTGATCTTCTACTACGTGGGCTACTTCTCGCAGAACATCGTCGCGGCCATGGCCGAGGCCGTGCGGCTGCAGCTGGAAGTGGCCGGCGTGCCCGGCCCCACGCGGCGCAAGCTGTTCTCGTCCTTCGTGGAGATGGCGCAGAACATCATCCATTACTCGGCCGATGCCCTGACCCCGCCCCACCAGGACGATGGCGAGCTGCGCCACGGCGCGGTCTGCATCCGCCGCGAGGACGACGGCAGCTTCGTGCTGCTGTGCGCCAACCCCATCGAGCCCGGCATGGGCGAGGCGCTGCGCGCCAAGCTCGACGCCCTGCGCAGCATGACCCTGGACGAGATCAAGAAGGCCTGCCGCCAGTCGCTGCGCGACGACGCGCCCGAAGGCAGCAAGGGAGCGGGCATGGGTTTCCTGACCCTGGCCCGCGATGCGCGCGAGCCGCTGCAGTTCGACTTCGATCCCGCCCAGACCGTGGACGGTCGTCCCGTCTTCTACCTGAAAGCCACGCTCTGAGCCGCACCGGCCAGCCAGGAACGCTCCGGCACCGGACCTGGACAGGCCGGGCGCGCAGGCACGGACAACGCACCGAGATCACGCATGGACAACCTCTACATCGCTCCGACCCCCAGCTCCCCGGAAGTGGACTTCCGGTTCGACACGCACACGCTGCACCTGCGTGGCGAGTCCTATCCGGAGAACGCCGCCGCCTTCTATGGCGGCATCCTCACCCGCCTGCAGGACTACCTGGCCCTGGCGCAGCCCGCGCAGCAGCAGGCACCGATCCAGGTGCACATCGCGCTGGCCTACTTCAACAGCTCCAGCACCAAGATGCTGTTCAACCTCATCGAGGCGCTGAGCGAGGCCGCCGAGGCCGGCCGCACCGTGGCCCTGCACTGGTACTACGACGAGGAAGACGACACCATCTGCGAATTCGGCGAGGAGCTGCGCGACGACTTTGCCGCCATTGCCTTCACCGGCCATCCCGTGAAGGCCGCGTGATGGACACCGTGGCAGCACCCGCCGCCTGCGCCGCTCCTGCAGATCTTTTCGATGCCGAGCACCGGGCCCTGCTGGCGGCCCGCGCGGCCCACGAGCTGGGCGAGGAGGCCGGCGCCCGGGCCTGCCACCAGGCCCTGGGCGCGCTGCTGGCCGCCTATGACCGCCTGCTGCGCGAAACGCGCCGGCTGGTGCGCCGCAGCGACCGCGCCGAGCTGGAGATGACCCAGCTCAACCAGCGCCTGCAGGAGCTGGCCGGCGAGCTGGAGTACCGCGCCACGCACGACCCGCTGACCGGCGTGCTCAACCGCGCGGCCATCATCGAGCGCGTGAACCGCCACTTCACCCAGCAGGGCCTGGCCCTGATCGTGCTGGACATAGACCACTTCAAGCGCGTGAACGACAGCTTCGGCCACCCCGTGGGCGACAGCGTGATCCTGGGCGTGGTGCGCTGCCTCAAGGCCGCCGTGCCGGACACGGCCCACATCGGCCGCGTGGGCGGCGAGGAATTCACCGTGCTGCTGCCCCAGCACGACAGCGACGGCGCCGTGCGCGTGGCCGAGCAGGTGCGCGCCGCCATCGAGGCCCATCCCTTCGGCCTGCCCGACGCCAGCTGCATCACGGCCAGCTTCGGCGTGAGCTGGCGCCCGAGCGGCGGCCGCTTCGACGAGGCCTACAGCCTGGCCGACGAGGCGCTGTACGCCGCCAAGCGCAGCGGGCGCAACCAGGTCGTGCGCGCGGCAGACCATGCCACGGCCTGAGCGGCGCGGACACGGACAGGGCTGAGGCATGAGTTTCGTGATGCGCGCACGGGCGCCCAGGGCGCCCGCCCCTGCTTCCGCCCTGCTGCAGCCGGCTCTGCAGCCTCCCCCGCCATCGCCCGTGCCCGGGCCTGAATGGCGGGTGCTGATCGTGGACAGCGACCCCGATGTACACGCCGCCTTCCGCCTGGCGCTGGAAGGCCACAGCCTGTTCGGCCGGCCGCTGGTGTTCCTCTACGCCCGCTCCGGCACGCAGGCACGCAACCTGCTGCGCAGCGAGCAGGACCTGGCCGTGGTGGTGCTCGACGCCGTGACCGATGGCACGGGCGCCGGGCTGGACCTGGTGGATTTCATCCGCTACACGGCCGGCCTGCGCAACAGCCGCATCGTGCTGCGCACCGGCCGCCCGGGCCAGGCGCCCGACCTGGAAACCCTGCTGCGCTACGACATCAACGACTGCCGCACCAAGACCGAACTCACGCCCGACCGGCTGCTGGCCATCGTGGTGACCGCCGTGCGCTCCTACGAGCAGCTGTGCGCCATCGAGGCCAACCGCCGCAGCCTGGAGCTGATGGTGCGCTCCAGCGCCTCGCTGCTGGAGGAAACCAACCTGCACGCCTTCGCACGCGGCGTGATCACCCAGCTGGCCACCTTGCTGGGCGTGGCCAGCGAAGGCCTGGTCTGCTCGGAGGGCACGCATCCGGCCGAGCCCTACCGCGTGCTCGCGGCCACGGGGCCGTTCGCCCGGCTCATCGACCAGCCCATCGCCACCGTGCTGGCCTCGCGCGGGCTGCGCCTGCTGCGCCAGGCGCTGCAGACCCGCCGCAACATCTACGGCGTGCAACGCGGCGTGGCCCTGTACATCGGCCGGGGAGACGAGCAGGACATGGCCGTCTTCATCGACGCGCCGGCCTCGCACAGCGCACTGGACCGCCAGCTGCTCGAAGTCTTCTGCGCCAACCTGCGCACGCTGCTGCACAACCGCGGCCTGCTGGAGCGCCTGCACCAGTCTGCCTACTTCGACCCCCTGGTCTGCCTGCCCAACCGCGCTCACTTCGTGGAAAAAGTGGACGAATGCGTGTGGCGTGGCACGCAGGACCATGTGCTGGCCCTGGTGGACATCGACGACTTCAGCGCCACCAACGACGTGATGGGCCACCGCTTCGGCGACCGCCTGCTCGAAGCCATGGCCCGCCGCCTGGCCGGCGCCCTGCCCGCCGGCGTGCTGCTGGCGCGCGTGGGCTCGGACACCTTCGGCATCCTGGGCCCCACAAGGGAAGTGGCCCTGGGCCAGTTGCTGGACTGCGCGCGCCAGCCCCTGGCCGTGGACGGCGTGCCGCACAAGGTCTCGCTGACCTGCGGCTACGTGCACCTGCCCCGTGAACGCCAGGCCGGCACCGACCTGGTCAAGGACGCCACCATCGCCCTCAAGCGCGCCAAGCGCGACCACCGGGGCCAGCTGCTGGAGTACTCCGAGCACATGGGCATGGAGGCACGCGACCGCGCCCTGCTGCTGTCCGACCTGCGCGCGGCCATCGACGGCGCCCAGCTCTTCCTGGTCTACCAGCCCCAGGTGGACCTGGAAACCCATGCCCTGGTCGGCCTGGAGGCCCTGCTGCGCTGGCCACGGCAGGATGGCAGCTTCGTGCCGCCCGACCGCTTCATTCCCGTGGCCGAGCATTCGGGCCTCATCGTGCCGCTGGGCCAATGGGTGCTGGCCACGGCCTGCCGTACCATGCGCGAACTGCTGGACGCCGGCCGCGCGCCCCGGCGCATGGCCGTCAACGTCTCCACCGTGCAGCTGCAGGACCCGGGCTTCCTGCAGACGGTGCGCCATGCCCTGGCCGAGCACGGCCTGCAGGGCGCGCAGCTGGAGCTGGAGATCACCGAGTCGGTGGCCGTGCTGCCCACCCAGCTGCTGCAGGCCACGCTCAGCGCCCTGCGCACCCTGGGCGTGACCATTGCCATCGACGACTTCGGCACCGGCTACTCCTCCCTGAGCTACCTGGAGCGCCTGCCGCTGGACCGCATCAAGATCGACCGCAGCTTCGTGCGCCAGCTTGGCGAATCACAGGAAGCGCGCATCGCCGAAATGATCGCCCAGCTGGGCCGCAAGCTCGGCCTGCAGGTCCTGGCCGAAGGCATAGAGGACGCCAGCGCCTGGCAGGCCCTGCGCACCATGGGCTGCCAGGAGGGACAGGGCTATCACGTTGCCCGGCCCATGGACAAGGCGCAGTTGCTGGGCTGGCTGGGCCAGCGCAATGAAGCGCTTCAGAGGCAGCCTGGCACCTCTGAGTTCCCCTGAGGCGGGCAGGCCGCGCCCTGCTCCCTCCCTACCTACCTGCACACCGCAGGAAACCCATGCCGCCTGGCCGCCCACACCACGGCCAGCGATGCGCCCAGCAGCGCCAGCAGCACGGGCGTGAAGGCGCCCACGCCCATGCGCGCCAGCAGCAGGCCGCCCACGATGCCGCCGCCGGCAATCGCCAGGTTCCAGGCCGTGACCAGCATGGACTGCGCCACGTCGGCGGCCTCGCCCGCCGTGTGGGCAATGGCGGTCTGCAGCAGCGTGGCGGCGCCGCCAAAGGCCAGGCCCCAGACGGCCACCGCCGCATACACCAGGGCCGGCGCATCTGCGGCCACGCCCAGCATCAGCGTGGACAAGGCGAACAGCGCAATGCTGGCCAGCGTGAGCGCACGCAGGTGGCGGTCGATCAGCACGCCGGTGATCCAGATGCCCAGCACGGAGGTGGCGCCGAACACCAGCAGCACCAGGTCCGTGCGCGCGGCCATGCCCGCCTCCGCCAGGAAGGGCGCGATATAGGTGTAGAGAATGTTGTGCGCCAGCACGAAGGCCAGCACCACGAACAGCACGGGGCGCACGCCCGCCAGGGTGAACACGCGCCGCAGCGGCAGGTGGCGGCCTGCCGCCTGCCCCGCAAAGTCGGGCAGGCGGGCGCGCACCCAGACCATGAGCGCCAGCGCCAGCACGCTCATGAGGCCGAAGCACAGCCGCCACCCCACCCACTGGCCCAGCACGGTGCCGGCCGGCACGCCCAGCGACAGCGCCAGCGGCGTGCCCACCATGGCAATGGCGATGGCGCGGCCCTTGAGATGGCCGGGCACCATGCGTGCCGCGTAGCCGGCCAGCAGCGCCCAAAGCAGCCCGGCCGAGACCCCCGCCAGAAAGCGCGCCACCAGGGTCAGCGCAAAGTGCGTGGACAAGGCCGTGACCGTGTTGGCGACGACAAAGCCGGCGATCGCCGCCAGCAGCAGGGGGCGGCGGCGCATGCCCTGCGTGGCGGCCGTCAGCGGTATGGCGGCCACCAGGGAACCTATGGCGTAGAGGGTGACGGTCTGGCCCACCCAGGCCTCGGTCACGGCCAGGCCCTGGGCCATCTGCGGGAGCAGGCCCGCCGGCAGCGCCTCGGTCAATATGGTGATGAAGGCTGCCATGGCCAGCGCCAGCAGGGAGGCAACGGGCAGGCGGTCCTGGCTTGTTCCGTTCATTGCGGCTCTCCCGAAGCCCCGTGGACCTCACAAACCCCGTAGACCGCGTCGCGCAAATCGTTGACGAAGCGCCCCGACATGCCCTCGTACAAGGTGTTGGTGAAGGCCACGACGCTGAGTTCCTGTGCCCGGTCCACGAACCAGGAATGCCCGTAGGCCCCGCCCCAGCGCCAGGTGCCCGCCGACTCGGGCGACGCGGCCAGCGCCGGATCGCGCAGCACGGAAAAGCCCAGTCCGAAGCCGAACCCGGGCGCATCGGGCAGCTCCAGCCCGCCCGTCTGGTCGCGCGCCATCTCGGCGACCAGCGCGTCGGGCAGGAGCGTGCCACCGCCCTGGCGCAGGGCCTCCAGCAGGCGCAGGAAGTCGCCGGCCGTGCCGGCCATGCCCGCGCCGCCCGAGGCAAAGGCCCGCGCATTGAAGATGCGGGCCGGGCTGAACGGGATGCCGATGGCGCCCTCGAAGGGCGACACGGTCTCGCCCTCGGCCAGCGGATGGGGCTGCGGCACATCGCTGACATAGGCCGTGGCCACGCGCCGTGCGGCCAGCGCATCTGTCACGGCAAAGCCGGTATCGGCCATGCCCAGCGGCCCGGCCACAAGGTCGCGCACGGCCTGCTCCAGCGGCCTGCCGTGCACCTGTTCGATGAGGGCGCCCAGCACATCGGTGGCCAGCGAGTAGCCCCAGGCCGTGCCGGGCTCGTACCGCAGCGGCACGCTGGCGATGCGGCGCAGGTTCTCCGCCAGGCTGATGCCCGAGCCATCCATGCCGTCCGATACACCGGCCAGCGCATAAGGGCCCTGTGCGTCGGCCTCGAAGAAGCGGTAGCCCAGCCCCGCCGTGTGGCTGAGAAGCTGCCGCGCGGTGATGCGCGCCGGCCGGCCATCGGCCAGCCGGGGCCGGAACTGCGGCAGCCAGCGGTCCACGCCCTCATCCAGACCGAGCCGGCCCTGCGCCACCAGCACCAGGGCCGCCGCCGAAACAATGGGCTTGCTCGCCGAAGCCAGGCGAAACACCGTGTCCACGGCCATGGGCAGGCCGCGCTCGCGGTCAGCCCAGCCGGCAGCCTGGCGGTGGACCAGGGCGCCGCCACGCGCCACCAGCACCACGGCGCCGACCAGGCGCTGCGCCTCAAGCGCCTGCCGGACCACGGCCTGGATGCGGTCGGACAGGGGCGAGTTCAACGGGGCTGCAGGCAGCGCAGCGGGTGCAGCAGATGCCGCAGAAAGAGCAATCGTCATGGGAATTCCCGGGATCAATGAACAGGGTCCTGACGATAGAAAGCCCTCGATTAAAGAAAAAGTGGGGTAGATTTCCGGGTTATGCGGAGCTTTCTGTCCGCAATGAAGGAGTGGCCTTGGACAGCCTCAACGGTTTCCTGGTGTTCGTGCAGGTCGCCGAGACCCGCAGCTTCGTGGCGGCAGGCCGGCTGATGGGAGTCTCGGCATCGGCCATCGGCAAGAGCGTGGCAAGGCTGGAGGACCGGCTGGGCGTGCGCCTGTTCCACCGCAGCACGCGCAGCATCACGCTGACGGCCGAGGGCACGCTGTTCCTGGAGCGCAGCCGGCGCATCCTGGCCGAGATCGAGGCCGCGCAGCTGGAGCTGTCGCAGGCCAGCGCCGCGCCGCGCGGCCGGCTGCGGGTCAGCCTGCCCCTGGTCAGCTCGCTGGTGCTGCCGGTGCTGGGCGAGTTCATGCGCGCCTATCCCGAGATCGAGCTGGACCTGGACTTCACGGACCAGCTGGTGGATGTGATCGAGGAAGGCTTCGATGCCGTGGTGCGCACGGGCGCGCCCGCCGACTCCCGGCTGTCCGCGCGCCGGCTGGGCGCCTTCGGCTACCTGCTGGTGGCCTCGCCCGGCTATCTGGCGCAGCGCGGCACGCCCCGGGTGCCCGAGGATCTGCTGCAACACAGTTGCCTGCACTACCGCTACCCCCACAGCGGCAAGCTGGAGCCCTGGGTGCTGCGGCGCGCAGCGGGCGCGCCCGAGCTGCAACTGCCCACCTCCATGATCTGCAACAACATCGAAACCCGGCTGTGCTTTGCGCTGCAGGGCCTGGGCATCGCCTACCTGCCGGATTTTTCCATCCGCGAGCCGCTGGCCGACGGCCGGCTGCAGCCCGTGCTGGCGGACTGGATGGAGCACACCAATGTCTTCCACGTGCTGTGGCCCGCCAGCAGGCACCCCTCGCCCAAGCTGCGGGCACTGGTGGACTTCCTGTGCGCGCGGGTGTTTCCACAGGCGCAGCCCGGGCAGGTCCAGGACGCTGCCAGGACCGGGGCACCCAAGACACCCCAGACATCCGGGACGCGCGGATAGGCTGCGCGCCGGCTGCTGCCCTGACTTGCTGGCTATCGCGCAGGCCCCTATCTGAGTTAGCATGCTTATAGAGCGACGTATTCACAGAGTAATATCGGTTGCTCTGGCCCACCGGCAGGCAGGACCTGCGTCTCGAACGCTGTGGCGTGCGGGGCGCTGTATCGGTGGGCCATTGCGGTTGACAGCTGGCGTTGCAGATCTTTTTTCTTGTCTCGCTGCGTTGCATGTCTTCTCGTTCCACCGCTATCCATCGTCCCGCCCTTTCCTCGCGCTCGCACGCAAGAACATCGTTGGCCGTCATTGCAGGCGTCTGCTTGATGGCGCTCGCAGCGGGGCTGTACTGGGCCGCGTTGCTGGCCAGCCACCAGTACATGCAGCGCTACACACAGGATCAGGCATGGCTGCGCGTCTCGCAGATGTCCCAGGCGGTTTCCGCGCAGGCCGGGACCATGCTGTCGGGCCTGAACTATTCCCTGCGGGACCTGGCCCAGGACTACGAGTCGGGTGACTCCGAGGCGTTCGGGCGGGCCGTCGCCAGCGTCCAGGAGGCCTATCCGCCCGGCACCATCGTCCAGGTGGCCGTGGCCGATGCGAAGGGCCAGGTGGTGTATTCGAGCCTGGCAGCCTCGGAGCCGCCTGCGCAGGGCGTGTCCATTTTCGACCGCGAACATTTCCAGGCGCATCTGAAGGGCCTGACGCAGGGAACCTTCATCGGCCGTCCGGTACAGGGACGGGTCTCCGGGCAATGGGGTATCCAGCTGAGCCGCGCCCTGCACCACCGTGGCGCGTTTGCGGGCGTGCTGGTGGTGTCGCTGTCGCCGCAGTACCTGTCGCGGCAGTTGCAGGCCATCTTCGACAGCCCGCGCGACGTGATCTTGCTGCTGCGCGAGGACGGCACCTATCTTGCGCGCTCGCAGAACCAGGACCGGGTGCTCGGGCGCCAGTTGCCCGCGAAGCGGGTGGCGCTGTTTGCCCCCGATGTCACGCATGGCACCTACGAGGTGCTGGCGAGCACCGACGGAATACAGCGCATGTATGCCTGGAGCCGCGTCAGCGGCTTTCCGATACTGGTGAGCACGGGGCTGGACCACGAGGCCGTGTTCGGCCCGCTCAACGAGACCATACGGCAGAGCCTGTGGCGCAACGGCATAGGCACGCTGCTGATTTTTCTGGGCGGGATGCTGACGGCCTGGCTGGCGTTCCAGCGCTGGCGGGAGGAGGACCAGCGGGTCCAGTCCGAAGAGCGCTTTCATCTCCTTTCGCAGGAAGTGCCGGGCGGCCTGTTCCAGTACAGCTGGGACCCTGCCGGCCACTACGCTCTGTCGTTTGCCAACCCCGGCTTTTATGCCATGCACTGCATCGATCCGGATACGTCAGACACTGCCTTGCAGGACCTGGCACAGCGGGTTCATCCGGAAGATATCTCCGCGCTCAGGCGGTCCATCGACGAAGCGATGCGCAGCCAGGGGGACTGGGCCTGCAAGTACCGCGTGCAGTCCGCCGATGGCTCCGTGCGCTGGCTGCAGGGCCATGCACGCCCGCAACGCACTGAAGACGCAACCGTGCTCTGGCATGGCTACATCCTCGATGTCACCCAGGACGAAAGCCTGCGCAAGGCGCTTCACGAAAGCGAGGAGCGGCTGCGGCTGACCATCGGTGCCGTGCGTGACGGACTTTGGCAGTGGGACCGCGAACACGACCAGGTGCTGTGGGATGCCCGCTGCTACCAGATGCTGGGCATGCCGGACCAGGCACTCGGTTCGTTCACGGTGGCCGGCTTCATGCATCTGCTGCACCCACTGGACCAGCCTCGCGTCCAGGAACGGCTCAGGCGCCACCTCGAACACGGCGACCCATTCCGTGTCGAGATGCGCATAAGGCAGGCCGATGGCTCCTGGCGATGGATCGAATCGCGCGGGGAAGTGACCCTGCGCGATGCCGACAACAAGGCACTGCGCATGCTGGGAATGCACACCGATATCCAGGAACGGGTGGAGCAGACCCATATGGTGAGCGCCCTGCTGGAGCGCGGAAGCGCCCTGGTGCTTGTCGCCAGCCATCGCCGCAGCATCGTCTACGCCAATGCCCGGGCAGCCGAGTGCTTCGGCCTTGCCGCGGGCGCGCTCGAGCCGCAGTGCTCTTTCCAGCAGCTGCATCCGTCCAGCGACAGTTTCGACAGCTTCGCATCGCTGTACGAGCGCCTGAGCCTGAAGGGCACGGTGCGTACCGAGTGGGCACTGAAGGTCAAGGGTGGCCACATGCGCTGGTTCGACATGCAGGGGGCACTGCTGGACCCCGAAGATCCCCAGGGCAATGTGATCTGGACACTGTTCGACGTAGATGCCCGCCATCAGGCGGAAAGCGCATTGCACCAGGTACAGCAGCGGCTGGAGGCCATCATCGAGAAATTTCCGTCAGGCATCCTGGTGACCGACGATGCGGGGCAGTGCATCAGGGCAAGCAACGCAATGCTGGTGGACCTGTTCGAGCTGCCGCTGTCCGCCACGGACCTTGTGGGGAAAAGCCTGCAGACCTTGCTGTCCTATTTGCCCCCGGCCATGGCAACGGCCTTGCAGCCTGCACCGCAACCGGGGGCAGGTGCCCTGTCGCAACGAACGATCTTTGCCCTGTCCAACGGCCGCCATATAGAAACGGAGCTGCTGCCGCTTCGCAGGCAGGAGCGGCTGCTTGGCTACTGCTGGGTATTCCACGACGTGACGGACTACAAGAGGCGCGAAACGCAGCTCGAAGCCCTGGCATTGACCGATGCGCTCACGGGGGCCAGCAACCGGCGGGCCTTCATCACGCGCATGGAGTCGGAGCTGGAGCACCTGCGCCTAGGACTGAGCCATCCGTCGGCACTGATCATGCTGGATATCGACCATTTCAAGCGCGTCAACGACAGCTTCGGCCATGGCGTGGGCGACGAGGTGCTCAGGCATCTGGTGATCGCGGTGTCCAAGCAGCTGCGCCAGGGCGACATGCTGGGCCGCCTGGGCGGCGAGGAATTTGCCGTCTTGCTGACGGACGTGGACGCCCCGACCGCACTGCGGCGCGCGGAGAACCTGCGTGAGGCCGTGGCGGCGCTGGCCGTGTCCGTACAGGGCCAGGACAGCCCGATCCGCTTCACCGTGAGCCTGGGCGTATGCCTCATGGACGAGGGCGAGGCATCGGTCGAGCGCTGCCTGGAGCGGGCCGACGCCGCCATGTACTTCTCCAAGCGCAATGGCCGCAACCGCACCACGTGCTGGACGCCCGATACCCCCGTGATTTCAGACGCCAAGTGAACGCGATGCCAGTGCCGCGACACGCCCGTGCGCCCGGGCAAGGCGATGTGTCAGCTACCCGGCCGCCTCACTCATCGCCGGGCACTCCGTAGCTGGGCGCGGCCGTGGGATCGATGGCGCGCGTCTGGTAGTCCTGCATCTGCGGCGCGTAGGCGGCCCAGAGGCCTTGCAGCGCGCCGATGGGATCGTGCTCCGACCAATCCACGCGCAGGTCCGCCATGGGCCAGCTGTGCTCGCCCGCCACCTTGAGTGCGGCCGAATGCACGGGCCCGGCCTCGCCGCCCGCGGCCATGGCGGCCTGCATGGCGGCCAGCAGGCGCTCGGCCAGCGGCAGCGCCGCGCTGCGCTCGAAGGCCGGCACCATGGCCTCGATGGTGCGTTCGCTGGCCAGCAGGTTGCCCGCCGCCACGCACTGCCGCCCCACGGCGCTGGTGAAGATGCCCAGGGCCTGGCTGCCGCTGAAGACGCCGGCGCGGCCCTGCGCGTCCACCACGGTGACCTGGCGGTACTGCGGCCAGCTGCCGTCGTCCAGCGCCTGGCGCAGCGCGGCCTGGGGGTCGGCGCCCTGCTCCAGCAGGTCCAGCACGCGCGGGCCCAGGGCGGGCAGCGTGATGTTCTGCGTGGACACCACGCCCACGCCCGCGCGCACCCAGGGGCAGCGCGCGCCCACCGCAATGCTGGACGAGCTGATGGCCACGCCCAGCTGCCCGGTGCGCTCGCAGCGCCCCACAATCGAAAAAGTCATGGTTTCTTCCTCCTGCCGATGCGGCTGTACCAGGTGCTTGCTTTGGTTGACGCTCAGGCGCTGGCCGGCGGCTGCCAGTCATCGGGGATGACCGCGATCACGTCGATCTCCATCAGCCACTGCGGCTGCCCCAGGGCCGAGATGCACAGCCCCGTGGAGATGGGAAACACGCCCTTGAGCCACTTGCCCACTTCCCGGTAGACGGGCTCGCGGTAGCGCGGGTCGATGATGTAGGTGGTGGTCTTGACGATGTGCGACAGGTCGCTGCCCGCTTCCTCCAGCAGCTGCTTGACGTTCTTCATCGCCTGCTCGGCCTGCTTTTGCGGATCGCCCAGGCCGACCAGGTTGCCCTCGAAATCGGTGCCGATCTGGCCGCGCACATAGACGGTGTTGCCGGCGCGCACGGCCTGGCACAGGTCGTTGTCCAGCGACTGGTTGGGATAGGTGTCCTTGGTGTTGAACATGCGGATGCGGGTATGGGTGGGCATGGTCTGGCTCCTGCAGGGGGTGGATGGGAAGGTGTCTCAGAGCGCGCTACCTGCTACCGGCTACCGGCTGCGGGCAGCGGCGTCGTAGTCGCTGTAGCGGCGCTGCTTGGCGATGTGGTCGGCCACGAACTTGGCGTCATGCCACACGCCCCAGATGAAGGACGAGCCACGGCGCGACAGCCAGGGCAGGCCCAGGAAGTAGATGCCGGGCTCATGGCCCACGCCGCGGTGGTGGCGCGGCTTGCCGCCGGGCTCGAAGCTGTCCACCTGCAGCCAGCTGAAGTCCACCCTGTAGCCCGTGGCCCAGATGATGGAGGTGATGCCTGCGGCGGCCAGGTCGAGTTCGCGCAGCGGATGGCGCACGCACTCGGGATCGGGCAGGCGCCTGCGCGCCTCGGGCTCCTCGGGCAGGTCCAGGCCGTTGCGGCGGATGTAGTCGTCGGCCGCATCCAGCATGGCCAGGTAGTTGGCGTCGCCGTTGGCGATGTTCTCGGCCAGGTCGTCCCGGAAGCGCACCCTGCCATCGGCGAAGGACTCGGTCAGCCCCACCAGGGTGATGCCCTGGTGTCCCAGCGCGCGAAAGTCCACGGTGTGGCCGCCGCGCGCGCCGCTGACGGCAATGGTCACATGCTCGCGGCCGGGCTTGGCAATGGCCGCATCCCATTCGCCCAGCACGCCCAGCCACCAGCAGAAATCACGGCCGCGGTAGGCGCGCGGCGGCCGGTCATGCGCGCCCACCGACAGGAACACCTTGCGGCCCGCGCGATGCAGTTCATCGGCAATCTGCACGCCCGAGGAGCCTGCGCCCACCACCAGCACGGCGCCTTCGGGCAGCTGCGCGGGGCGGTGGTAGTGCGCGGAATGGATCTGCAGCAGGCGGCCATCGGCGGGCGCAGCTGGCGCTATCGGCGGGATCACCGGCACCTGGAACGGCCCCGTGGCCGCGATCACGTTGCGGGCCTCGATCACGCCCTCGGACGTTTGCACCGTGAAGCCCGGCCGGCCCTGGTTGCGCGTGACTCGCCTGACCTCCACGCCGGTGCGCACGGGCGCCTTGATCTGGCGGACATAGTCCTCGAAGTAGTCGGCCACCTCGTCCTTGCCGGGAAAGCCGTCGCGGTCGCCCTTGAACTCCAGGCCCGGAAAGCGGTCATGCCAAGCCGGCCCGTTGGCCACCAGCGAGTCCCAGCGCCCCGTGCGCCAGGCCTGGGCGATGCGCTGGCGCTCCAGCACCAGGTGCTCTACGCCAAGCTGGCTCAGGTGTTCGCTGGCCGCGATGCCGGCCTGCCCGGCGCCGACCACGAGCGTGTTGATGGTTTGGATTTCAGCTGTCATGGTGTGGGTCTCTCAGGAAAAAAAGGCGCAGGCCGTCCCGCATCGGCGCGGTGCCGACTGCCTTGGTGTGGTCCGCAACAAAAAAGGAAAGAAGGTGAAGGCCGCCCGTGCGGCGCTACAGGTACAGGTGCTTCACCACGTCGTTGGCCAGCAGCTCGCTGGCCGTGCCCGAGGCCACCAGCTGGCCCTTGAGCAGCAGATAGCCGGTGTGGGCGATGGACAGCGCCGCCTCGGCGTTCTGCTCGATGAGCAGCACGGTGATGCCTTGGCTGTGGATGCGCTGCACCGTCTCGAAGTACTCCTCGATGAGCTTGGGCGACAGGCCCAGCGTGGGCTCGTCCATCACCACCAGGCGCGGCTCGCCCATGAGCACGCGGCCCAGCGCCACCATGGCCTGCTCGCCGCCGGACAGGGTTCCCGCTGCCTGCGACAGGCGCTCGCCCACCCGGGGGAACAGGGCCACCACGCGCTCCAGCGCCTGGGCAAAGCCCTGCTGCGGGCGCAGCGCGTCGTGGCCGATCTTCAGGTTCTCCTGCACGGTCAGCTCGGCAAACAGGCGCCGCCCTTCGGGCACGAAGCCCACGCCCAGGCCGGCCAGGTCCTCGGTGCGCATGCGCGCCAGCGGCTGGCCCATGACGCGGATGGCGCCGTGGTGCACGGGCAGCAGGCCCGCGATCGCCTTGAAGGTGGTGGTCTTGCCCGCGCCGTTGGGGCCCAGCAGGCAGACGATGCTGTGCTCGGGCACCTGCAGCGAGACCTGGTTGAGCATGTTCACCACGCCATAGCGCGTGCTGATGGAGTCCAGTTCAAGCATGGCTGGCCTTTCTGCCCAGATAGGCTTCCTGCACGCGCGGCAGCCGGCGCACCGCCTCGAAGCTGTCGTCGCCGATCTTGCGTCCGTAGTCCAGCACCATCACGCGGTGCGGCAAGGTGGCGATGAGCCGCATGTCGTGCTCGATGATGATGAAGCCCAGCGCCGGATTGCCTTCGCGCAGGCGCTGGATGTCGGCGATCAGCGCATCGGTGTCGCGGTCGTCCATGCCGCTGGAGGGCTCGTCCAGCAGCACGATGCGCGGCTCGGCGGCCAGGGCGCGCGCAACCTCCAGGCGGCGGCGGTCGGCCTGCGGCAGGCTGCTGGCCAGCACGTTGCGGCGCTGGTGCAGGTCGCTGGACACGCTTTGCAGCAGCGCGCAGGCGCGCTCGGCGCAGCGCTTCATCTCGGCGCGCGAGACGGCCGGGCGCAGCAGCGCGGTGAGCACGCCGCAGCGGGTGCGCGCGTGCATGCCGATGATCACGTTGTCCAGCACGCTAAGCGAGCCGAACAGCCGGCTGGTCTGGAAGGTGCGCGCAATGCCGGCGCCCGCGATGTCGTGCGCGGCCATGCCCTTGAGCGAGCGGCCTTGCAGCAGCACCTCGCCCTCGGTGGGCTGGTAGATGCCGGTCAGCAGGTTCAGCAAGGTGGACTTGCCCGCGCCGTTGGGCCCGATGATGCCCAGCACCTCGCCCGCCGCCAGGCGGATGTCCACGCCCTGCACCGCCGTCAGGCCGCCGAAGCGCATGGTCAGGCCACGCCCCTCCAGGACCAGCGGGCCTGCGGTCGCGGCATGTGCGGCGTGTTGGGGGGGATGGGAATCAATGCTCATGGTTGCGCACCCGTTGGGGGAAGATGCCGCGCGGGCGGATGATGAGGAAGGCGATCACCACCAGGCCGTAGAACAGGATGCGGTAGTCGGAAAACGCCCGCAGCTTCTCCGGCAGCATGGTCAGCAGGAAGGCGCCGACGATCACGCCCAGCGTGTTGTCCATGCCGCCTGCAATCACCAGCGTCATGATGGTCACGGACACCAGGAAGGTGAAGTTGTCCGGCGAGATGAAGCTCACATAGAACGCATACACCGTGCCCGCGAAGCCCGCCAGGAAGGCGTCCACCGCAAAGGCCTTGACCTTGAACCAGGTGACGTTGATGCCGCATGCGCGCGCGGCGATCTCGTCGTCGCGCAGGGCATTCCAGGCCAGTCCCACGCGCGAGCTGTGCAGGCGCTGCGCCGAGACGATGGCCAGCCCCAGCAGGGCGACGGCCACGTAGTAGAAGTTGGCCTGTCCCGGCAGGCTGTGGCCCCACAGCGTGATGGGGTCGTTGAACGAATGCCCGAACAATGTGGGCGAAGGAATGCCCACCAGGCCGTTGGCGCCGCCCGTCCACTCCAGGTTCATCAGCAGCTGGTGCACGACGATGCCGAAGGCGATCGTCACCAGCGCCTGGTAGCTGTCGCGGGTGCGCATGGACGGCAGGCCCAGCAAAAAGCCGAAGACCGTGGCCACGGCGGCGGCCACCAGCAGGCAGATCCAGAAGCTCACGCCGAAGTGGATGGCCAGCAGGGCTGACGCATAGGCGCCGATGCCGTAGGACGCGCCAGTGGCGAAGTTCGGTATGTTGGCGCTGCCCAGCTGGAAGTTCAGCGCCAGCGCCAGCACCGCGTACAGGCAGGCGATGATCATCAGGTGCATGGCGTAGCTGTCACCGCCCAGCACCCACGGAAACACCAGGGCCAGCACCACGCCCGTGCCCACGGCCAGCGGCCTGCACTGGCCGAAGGCGGCCACGATGCGGTCTTCCACCACCGGGCGTTTCTGCACCGCGACCAGGGCCACGGCAAAGCAGGCCAGCAGCGCCAGCACCGTGATCCAGCTTTCGGCCAGCAGGAACTGGCGCAGCAGCACGGCGCCCGCCAGGGCCACGCCCAGCACGATGGCGGCCGAGCCCGCACTCCGTGGCGCCGCCTGCGGCGGCGCCTGTATCGTCGTTGTCTGCATCACACCTTCTCCATTTTCTGAACGCCGAACAGGCCGGCGGGGCGAAAGATCAGCACCAGGATCACCAGGGCGAACACGAACACCAGGCGGTACGAGGTGCCGTTGGGCACATAGCCCTGCACGATGGTCTCGATGGCCGCAATCAGCAGGCTGCCGACAATGGCGCCCCCCAGCCGCCCCAGGCCGCCGACCACCGCGGCGGAAAAGCCGATCAGCCCCGCCTGCACGCCGAAGTCAAAGCGCACCACGCCCGCATAGCTGGCCAGGAAGATGCCGCCCACCGCGCCGGTGGCCGAGGCAATGAAGAAGGTGTTGCGAAACACCGGCCCCGGCGCAATGGAGAACAGCCGCGCGGTTTCGCGGTCCTGCGACACGGCGCGTATGCGCATGCCCATGGGCGTGTGGTGCAGCACATAGAGCAGCACGCCCACCAGCGCCACCGCCACCAGCACCGAGACCACGCTGATCAGGGGCAGCGGCCCGAACGGGGTGGGAACGGCCCCCTGCGCAATCGCCGGGAACGCGTGCGGATTGCTGCCCTGCGGGTACAGGTGGCGGATCAGCTCGCGGATCACGATGCCCAGCGCCACCGTGGCCACCAGCGGCATCATGGCCGGCGCATTGCGAAAGCGGCTGATCACCAGCCGGTCCAGGGCGATGCCCAGCCCTCCCACCGCCGCAATGGCCACCAGGCAGGCCAGGCCCAGCACCAGCCAGGGGGCCGAGCCGCCCAGCGCGGTGGCCAGGGCCTGCACGGCCGCCAGGGCGATGAAGGGGGCGACCATGGCCACGTCGCCATGGGAAAAGTGAATCACCTGCAGCACGCCAAACAACAGGCTGAAACCCAGGGCAAGCAGGCTGTAGATGCAGCCCAGGGTCAGCCAGTTGATGAGTTGCTGGAACAGCGCGTCATGCATCGATAGGGTTCCTCTTGTGTCGGGTTCGGCCGGGTTGGCGGGGCTTCGCTTGTCTCCATGTCACGCAACCATTGAAGCAAGAAACCGCACAAAACCTGCGTCGCTTTTGCCGAGGCGCTGCTTCGGAAAACGCGATCCAGTCCCGGGCCGGTGCGGCGATACATTGATCCGGCGGCGTTGCCAGACAGCGCCGGCCAGCCCGCCATGCACCGTGGCGCCCGGCCGCCCCGGGCCCCGCCCGGGCCGCCATGGCTGCCCCTCGTCTTCACCTGAACAGGACCGACCGACCATGCAAGCCTTCACGACAACCACCGCCCTCCTGCCATCGCGCAGGCGCCTTGCCGCATCCGCCCTGGCGCTGGCCGCCGCCACGCTGGCCTGCGGCGCGGCCTGGTCCCAGTCCACCGTGAAGCTGGGCTTCATCGGCCCCGTCAGCGGCGGCAACGCACAGCAGGGCCTGGGCGCGAAGAACGGCTTCCTGCTGGCCATAGACCAGTGGAATGCCACGGCCGGCGTGCCGTTCAAGGTGGAGGGCGTGGTGCTGGACGATGCCTCCGACCCGCAGACCGGCGTGTCCGCCGCGCTCAAGCTGGTCAACGACCGCGACGTGGTGGGCGCCATCGGCCACTGGAACAGCCCCGTGGCCCTGGCCACGCTGCCGGTGTTCAACCGCGTGCAGATGCCCTTCATCGTCTGGGGCGCCATCGGCCCCAAGATCACCGACCAGAACTTCGCCAACACCACGCGCGTGACGCCCACCCTGGTCAACGAGAACAAGCCCCTGGCCGCCTGGGCCGCCACGGGCCTGGGCGCAAGAAAGATCGCCATCATTGCCGACACCAGCGACTACGGGCGCGCCAACCTGGCCTCGTTCGGCAGCTTCTACAAGGCAGAAAAAGGCAGCGTGGTGGCCGAGGAAAGCTATCCCGTGGGCACCACGGATTTCCGCTCCATCCTCACCAAGATCAAGAGCCTGAACCCCGACGCGGTCTACTTCGGCGGCGTGATCACCGAGGCCGGCATCGTGCGCAAGCAGATGGCCGAGCTGGGCATGAAGCAGCCCATGCTGGGAATCAGCGGCATCTTCGATCCGCAGCTCATCCAGATCGCCGGCCCGGCCGCGGACGGCACCATCGTCGGCACGCCCAAATCGCAGACCAACCCCCGGCTGGACGCCATGAGCCGCGCCTATGCCGCCAAGGGCTATGCCGACTCCGAGAGCCCGTACACCAAGTACGCCTACGACGCCACCGGCATCCTTTTGCAATCGCTCAAGACGGCAGGCACCAAGGACCGGCAGGCCGTGGCCAAGGCCATCCGCGCCATACGCTACGACGGCGTGACCGGTACCGTGACCTTTGATGCCAACGGCCAGACGCAGGTGCCCGTGGAGCTGCAGCTGCACGAGGTCAAAGACGGCAAGTGGGCCAGCCGCTGATGATCAGGACAGGCAGCCAGTACCGCGACTCCATCCGCGATGGCCGGCGGGTCTGGATGAACGGCGAGCGCGTCAAGGATGTGACCACCCACCCCATGTTCAAGCCGCTGGTGGACATCCGCGCGCGCATGTACGACCTGCAGCACGAGGCCGCGCTGCGCGACGCGCTCACCTGCGACGAAGGCGACGGCGAGCGCCACCCCATCGCCCACAAGCTGCCGCTGACACGCCAGGACTGGTGGGACAAGCGCCGCGCCACCGACCTGCTGCTGGAGGACATGGGCGGCGTGGTCATGCGCGTGGGCGACGAGAGCGTGGGCGAGATGTGGTCGCTGTTCGACGGCCAGGACGTGCTCAACGAGCTGGACCCGCGCTTTTCCGCCAACATCCGCACCCACATCCGCCGCGTGGTGCGTGGCGACCTGTTCCACGTATCGGCCAACACCGACCCCAAGGGCGACCGCTCGCGCCTGCCGCAGGACCAGGACCCCGACGTGCTGCTGCACGTGGTCAAGGAGACCGATGCAGGCGTCATCGTGCGCGGCGCCAAGTACGAGACCGCCGCCGCCTATGCCAACCAGGCCTTCACCAAGCCGGGGCTGGCG
This sequence comes from Delftia sp., assembly GCF_059499305.1. NCBI lineage: Bacteria > Pseudomonadati > Pseudomonadota > Betaproteobacteria > Burkholderiales > Comamonadaceae > Delftia > Delftia sp. The sequence continues at coordinate 10,724 of NZ_JCABYI010000012.1, read as the reverse complement.
CACTGGGGCGACGCGGCGCAGTCCGAATACGCCATAGGCTTCATCTGCGACCTGGGCGCGCCCGGCCTGCGCTTCATCTGCCGCCCGGGCCTGGCCGCCCGCGCATCGGCCCAGGACCATCCGTTGAGCCATCGCTTCGACGAAGTGGACGCCATCGTGGTCTTCGACGACGTGCTGGTTCCCTGGGAGAACGTGCTGTTCTACCGCCACACCCGGGCCGCCCATTTCCTGCGCGAGACGCTGCACCGCTACTCGGCCTTCACCTTCCTGCAGCGCAGCCTCAAGCTGGCCGACATGCTGATAGGCACGGCCCTGCACAACGCGCGCCAGACCGGCGTGGAGAAGCTGCAGGCCGTGCAGGACAGGCTGGCCGGCCTGGCCTGCTACCGCGAAGGCATCAACGCCCACCTCACGGCCTCCATCGCGCTGGCCGAGCGCAGCCCGGCCGGGCTGATGATGCCCAACCAGTCGCTGCTGTTCACCGGAAGGTCGCTGGCCACCGGCCAGCTGCACCACATGATGAACACCGTGCGCGAGCTGTGCGGCGGCCAGGTCTGCCTGACGCCGGACCACGCCAGCTTCGAGAACGAGGAAACCGGCCCCTGGCTGCGCAAGTTCTACACCCTCGGCCCGCAATCGCAGGCCGACGACCGCCGCAGGCTGCTGGCCTATGCGCGCGACCTGCTCGACTCGGACCACGCCGGCCACCGGCTCAGCTTCCAGCTGTTTGCACAATGCCCGCCCTACGCCCAGACGGCGGCCGTGTACCGGCATTTCAACTGGGATGCGCCGCTGGACTTCGTGGGCAAGTCCGCCGGTCTGACGGACCGCGTGAAGGCCACGCAGGCGCCGGCCCAGGGCGACGGTGCGGTGGCGCAATGGTTTCGCAATCACAACGCCAGCGACTGAAGGCTGCCGGGGCCCGACCGCCGCACAATGCAGGCGTCTTGCGGGAAGGGCCTCTTGCAGCGCGGTCCGCCGCTTGGTCAACTACGCGGCGGATCACCCTGGCCGCCCTCCCCCTCTCCACCTCTTGCACACCGTGCTGACACGACTGACCTTCAGACAATTGGAATACTGCGTGGCAGCGGGCGAGTTCGGCAGCATTGCCGAGGCCGCCAACCGCATCCATGTCTCGCCTTCGTCCATCTCCTCGGCCATCACCCAGGTGGAGGCGGAGCTGCAGGTGCCGCTGTTCGTGCGCCACCATGCGCAAGGCCTGTCCGTCACACCCGCAGGCGCCGAGGTCCTGCGGGAAATCCGCAGCCTGCTCGACCAGGCCATGGCCTTGTACGACGTGGCCAGCAGCGCGCAAAACCAGGTGCGCGGCCCCGTGCGCGTGGGCTGCTTCACCACGCTGGCGGCCATGGTCGCCCCCGAGCTGTGCCAGGGATTCGCGCGCGCCCACCCCAAGGCCACGGTCACGCAGATCGAGGACCACCAGGAAGGCCTGATCCACAAGCTGCGCACCGCGCAGATCGATGTCGCCATCACCTACGACCTGCTGGTGGCCGAATCGGACATCTGCTTCGAGCCCCTGGCCCAGCTGCCGCCCATGGTCATCGTCAGCGAACTCAATCCGCTGGCCAACCACCGCTCCACCACGCTGGAGGCGCTGGCCCAGCTGCCCATGGTCCTGCTGGACCTGCCCCTGAGCCGTGAATACTTCATGTCGCTGTTCCGCGAAGCCGGCGTCTCGCCCCTGATCGCGGCCCGCAGCGCCAGCCCCGACGTGGTGCGCTCCCTGGTCGCCAACGACGTGGGCTACTCCCTGGTCAACGTGCGCCCGCGCAACTCCCATGCGCTGGACGGCAAGAAGATCGTCAACCTGCACCTGAACGGCAACCACCGCCCCATGAAACTGGGCCTGGCCTGGGCCCGCGAACAAAAGCCCCGCCATGTGGTGGAAGCCTTCATGCACCGCTGCCGCAGCTTCATCTCCAATGAATACATTCCGGGGATGACGGCGCCTGGGCGCGGGGAGGCGAACTGAGCGGCGCGCAGACCGAATCAGGGAGCCCGTCAGCTCGTGCTCTTGCGCACCTCGTAATGCAGCACCGCCATGCCCTCGCCGATCTGCCGCACGGACAACAAACGCAACACCGGATGCAGCACCCGGCGCGGGAACAGCGGCTTGCCCCGGCCCAGCGTGGCCGAGCCCACGCTCAGGATCATCTCGTCCAGCAGGCCCGCGTCATAAAACTGGCCTGCCAGGTCTCCGCCTCCCATGATCCAGAGGTTGCGCCCGCCTGCCGCAGCCTGCATCTGCGCATGCACGGCACGCACATCACCGCTGACAAACCGGATATCGGCCCCCGGGATACCAGGCAGCGTGCGGCTGGAAAACACCCAGGCAGGCTGCGTATAGGGCCACGCCGCCCCGGTCTCCTGCGCCACCGTCTCCGCGTGGCGCAGCATCCATTCGTAGGTGGCCGACCCCATGGCCAGCGCGCCCACGCCGGCAATGAACTCCGCGTAGCCCGTGGCCTGCATGTCGCCCAGCGGGAACAGCCAGTCCAGGGAGTCGTCCTCGGTGGCCAGGAATCCGTCGAGTGAGGTGGCGGCGAAGTATTGGGTTTTCATGGGGGAGATGGTAGCCAGGCAGGCGCGGCACGGCCATCCGCCCGGGTGTCGTGCAGGCCGCGCCTGGACCCCATCGTCAAATTTCTTTTGAAGCCGCCTTCAGTCTTGCGGGTCTTTTTCAATTGAAACACCCAGGTCAACATCGCTCCATGCCCAGACGACTTGCGAACCGGGTTTCCGCCACCGCCCCAACACCTCTACAGCTCCGCCAAGAAACCGCATGACCACCGCCTCCACGCCCCTGTTTCGCCCCCTGCAGCTCGGCCCGCTCAGCCTGCCCAACCGCATGGTGATGGCCCCCATGACGCGCAGCCGCACCAGCCAGCCAGGCGACGTGCCCAACGCATTGATGGCCACCTACTACGCACAACGCGCCAGCGCCGGCCTGATCGTCTCGGAAGCCACCCAGATCTCCCGCCAGGGCCAAGGCTACAGCTTCACCCCCGGCATCTATTCAGAGGCGCAGGTGGACGGTTGGCGCCGCGTCACGGACGCGGTGCACGCCGCCGGCGGGCGCATGGTGCTGCAGCTGTGGCACGTTGGCCGCATGTCGCATGCCAGCTTTCACGCCGATGGCCTGCCGGTCGCGCCTTCGGCGCTGTCGCCCCAAGCGCAGGTCTGGGTGGTCGGCGACGACGGTGTCGGCCGCATGGTCGACTGCCCCGTACCGCGCGCACTGAGCGCACAGGACATCCAGGACGTGATCGGCGACTTCCGCAGGGGCGCGGCCAATGCGATGCGTGCCGGCTTCGATGGCGTGGAAATCCACGGCGGCAACGGCTACCTGATCGATCAGTTCCTGCGCACCACCTCCAACCACCGCACCGACGCCTACGGCGGCGGCATCGCCCAGCGCACGCGCTTCGCCGAAGAGGTCGCGGCCGCCGTGGCGGGCGAGGTCGGGGCAGAGCGCACCGGCATCCGCCTGGCGCCCTTCATCACGCAGCGCAACATGAACTGCCCGCAGATCATCGAGACCATCCTGCATCTGGCCAGCAGGCTCGACGAGATCGGCCTGGCCTACATCCACCTGTCGGAAGCCGATTGGGACGATGCGCCCGAGATTCCGCAGGACTTCCGCCACGCGCTGCGCCGCGCCTACCAGGGCAAGGTGATCGTTGCGGGCAAGTACGACGCGGAGCGCGCCCAAGCCATCCTGCACGAGGGCCTGGCAGACCTCGTCGCCTTCGGCCGCCCCTTCATTGCCAACCCGGACCTGCCGGCGCGCTACGCCGCCCAGGCGCCGCTGGCCGCATTCGATCCGAAGGCCCTGTTTGGCGGCGACGCGCGCGGCTACTCGGACTACGCAGCCCTGGCCACTGCCTGAAACCCTCCTTGCTCTCCCTCCTTGCTATCCCCTCTTCCTCAACCTTTGAAAGCACGACCATGAAAGCCGTTGGATACCAGAAGCCCCAGGCCATCAGCCAACCCGAATCGCTGATCGACATCACCCTGCCCGATCCCGTGGCCACCGGCCGCGACCTGCTGGTCGAAGTCAGGGCCGTGTCCGTCAATCCGGTGGACACCAAGGTGCGCGCCAGCGGCGCGCCCGCCGAGGGGCAAACGCACAAGGTGCTGGGCTGGGATGCCAGCGGCATCGTCAAGGCTGTGGGCCCCGAAGTCACGCTGTTCAAGCCGGGCGACCGCGTCTGGTACGCCGGCTCCATTGCGCGCCCTGGCACGAACAGCGAACTGCACCTGGTGGACGAGCGCATCGTGGGCCACGCGCCCAGGTCGCTGGACTTTGCACAGGCGGCGGCCCTGCCCCTGACCGCCATCACCGCATGGGAGATGCTGTTCGACCGCCTGGGCATCGCGCCGGGCAAGCACCCCAGCCACAAGACACTGCTCATCATCGGCGCCTCCGGCGGCGTGGGCTCCATCCTCACGCAGCTGGCCACGCGGCTGACCAGCCTTACCGTCATCGGCACCGCATCGCGGCCTGAGACGCAGGCCTGGGTCAAGGAGCTAGGCGCCCACCACGTGATCGATCACAGCCAGCCGATTGCCGACGAACTCAAGCGCATCGGCTTTCCCACGGTGGACCTCATCGTGAGCCTCACGCAGACCGACCTGCACTTCGCACAGATCGTCGAGGCGATCGCGCCCCAGGGAAAATTCGGCCTGATCGACGATCCCGCGTCGCTGGACATCACCAAGCTCAAGCGCAAGTCGGTGTCGGTGCACTGGGAATTGATGTTCACCCGCGCCCTGTTCGGCACCGACGACATGATCGGCCAGCACCGCCTGCTCAACGAGGTTGCCGCACTGGTCGATGCCGGCCTGATCCGCACCACGCTGGCCGAGCGCTTCGGCAGCATCAATGCCGACAACCTCAAGCGCGCCCATGCCCTGATAGAGTCGGGCAAGGCGCGCGGCAAGGTGGTGCTGGAGAACTGGGGCTGAGCCATGAAGACAGAGACCATTTTCAACCTGGCCATCCTTGAGGCGAAGGCCGGCCAGCAAGACCAGCTGCGCGACGCCCTGCGCGCGCTGGTGCCATTCACCCGGCAAGAGCCCGGATGCCTGGACTACACGCTGTTCGAGCTGGCGGACAAACCCGGCACCTTCTACATGCGGGAGTCATTCAGGGACCAGGCAGCGCTGGATGCGCACTTCCGCATGCCGTACTTCAAGGCGTTCGAGAAACGCTTCGACGAACTGCTGGCACGCCCCCTGCAACTGGTGGGCCTGAAGGAAGTGCCCTGACGGGCGGTACGGGCCTGGGCGGAACGGACCCGGCCGACGACTAGCGCGCGGCTGCAACGCGCCGCCCCCACGCTGGCGGCAGCGTGGGGGTTGCCGCCGACAGCTCGTCCCATACGTACTGGGCGGCAAAGCCGTGGTGACGGCTGCGTGAGCGCACCAGGCAGGCTTGCCGGCCCAGATTTCTTTCGGCCAACGGGACTGCGTCCTGCACGTCCAGGCTCATTGCCGCGGCACCGTTGAGCAGCGCAACCATGCCGTTTTCACGGGCGGCATGCACCAGGTCCTCCAGCGTATCGGACTCCAGATGCACGCCCGGCTTCAGCCCCTGCGCCGCAAAGGCGTTGTCGAGCTGGCGCCGCATGGCGTATTCGCTTGGCAGCAAGGCCAGGGGGTGGTTCGCGACCTCGCTGAGCTCCAGCAGGCGTCGCCGCCGCCGGGGCTTCAATCCCACGGCCACCACGGGCTCGTCGAAGCAGGCCAGGATCTCCAGATCGGCATGCGGCTCCGGGTCGAAGCTGACGGCGAGATCGAAATCGCCACGCAACACGCCCTCCACCAAGGCCTGTGCGGTGCGCCTGCGCAGTGCGATCGCCAGCTGCGGCCACTGCGCCTGGGCCCTGCGCACGACGGGCAGTACCCAGCATCCCGCGTAGGACTGCACCAGGCCGATGCGCACCAGGCCCGCCACGGTGCTCGCACGCGCCTGCACGTCGCGCAGCGCCGCCTGCAGCTCACTGAGGCAGGCCGACACCCGGCGGTCGAGCTCATGTCCGGAGGCCGTGGCAACGGCGCGCCCGCTCGCACGGTCGAACAGCTGCACGTCCAGGGTCGATTCCAGCAAGGCGATCTGCTCCGACAGCGCCGCCTGCGAGATCGAGGCATCGCGTGATGCCGCACTGAAGCTGTGCGCCCGCATCGCCGACACGAAGTAGCGCAACTGGCGCAATGAGACGAGATCGAGGGGGTCGCGGCTGCGTGCGGACATGGCCATCGGATTATCCGATAGGCGCGGCCAGAAAATGCGAATTGCGAAGAAACAAGGGCCTGCCGACACTACGGCCACGAGACAACTCTGGTCACGAGAGCACCGATGAAACGACGCAACTTCCTTCAGTACGCCAGCACGGCGACGGCCATTTCAGCCTTGGGCGCAAGCCCCTCGGCGCGCGCACAGGCATTCCCTTCCAAGCCCATCCGCATCATCTGCCCCTATCCGGCAGGTGCGACCACCGATGCCGTCTCCCGCCTGATGGCGAATGCCTTGCAGACGGACAGCGGCAGCACGGTGATCGTCGACAACCGCAGCGGTGCGGGCGGCAACATCGGCACGGAGGCGGCAGCACGCGCCGAAGCCGACGGCTACACGCTGCTGCTGGGCGCGCTCGGCCCCATGGCCGCGAACCCGGCGCTGTACTCCAGGCTCAACTTCGATCCGGCCAAGGACTTCACACCGCTGGCATGGGCCGCCTCGGTGCCGTTGATCTGGGCCGTGCATCCCTCCTTCCCGGCGACCACGGCCAAGGAGGCGCTCGAATGGCTGCGCAAGAACCCGGGCAAGTTCTCCTACGCATCCGCCGGCAACGGCACGCCGCAGCACCTGGCGGGAGAACTCGTCAAGCGCCAGACCGGCACCTCGATCCTGCACATTCCCTACCGCGGCTCCGCGCCTGCACTCAACGACGTGCTGGGCGGCACGGTGCAGATGGTGTTCGAAGCCACGCCGGCCATCCTGCAGCATGTGCAAAGCGGGCGCCTGAAGGCGCTGGCTGTGACGTCCGCCAGGCGCATTCCCGCGCTGCCTGGCGTGCCCACGCTCAAGGAATCGGGTGTGGACGCCGAGATCAGCGGCTGGTACGGCTTCCTCGCGCCCGCCGCGACCCCGGCCGACCGCAAGGCCTGGCTGGTCAAGCACATGGGCGCGGCGCTGGCGGCCAAGGCCACGCAGGACAGGCTGGCCGAACTCGGCTCGGTGCCCATCGACAACTCGCCCCAGGCATTCGCACGCCTGCTGGACAGCGAGCGGGCACGCTGGCAGACGCTGATCCGCGAAGTCGGCATCAAGCTCGACTGAAGGCGCCGCCCCATGCCGCACATCGCCATCGAGGTATCGCCATCCTTGCTCCCGTCGATCCAGTGGGAGCCGGTCCTGCACGCCATGCACCTTGCGCTGGCCGAGCGCGGATGGGCACGGCTCGCGGACCTGAAGTCGCGCGTGGCACCCATCGCCGTCGGACTGTGCGGCGAGGACCCCCACGCGCAGCAACTGATCGCCACCCTGACGCTGACCAACCCGCGCCCGCCGCAGATGTGCTCGGCCATGGCCGAGGTCGTGTTCGAGCATCTCGCGCGCGCGATCGGTGCGATCGGCCCGATCGCCCCGTTCGAAGTGCCCCCGGAGTCAGCGGCGTGGGTGCAGTGCTGCGTGTTCCTGCAGGAGCACCCGAAGTCGCACTACCTCAAGCGGCAATGGAACGCGCCGCCGCCCGCTCCCTCAACTCCATGACAACGGGAAAAGCGCCATGTGTTGCGGTTGGCGGTTGGCCGCTGATCGCTGATCGCGCGCTGCCGGCTCAGGCCGCCAGGCCTGCGGCCAGTTGCCGCACGGTCCGGGCACTGGCGCCCTTGCCGGTGATGGCCACCGCTGGGGGGTGGGCCAGCATGCGCTCGAAGACCTTGCGCACTTCCTCGGCCCCGATGCCATCGATCATCGCCAGCGTTTCGGCCACGGATGTCACGCTGCCATGGGCAAAGAGGTCTTCGACAGCGCGCTCCATGGTGGCGTAGGTCCGCTCGCCCGCACGCACCCGCGAGACCGCCAGCTGGTTCTTGGCCCGTTCCAGATGCACGGGGTCAATGCCGGCAGCCTGGGCGCGCAGCAGGCTGCCTGTCGCTGCCACCAGCGCTTCGAGCTTGTCCGGCGTCGTGACCGCATGCACGATGAAGTTGGCCCAGACGTCACCGCCCTCCATCGCCGCATAGGCCGTATAGGCCAGTCCGAGCCGCTCACGCACGGTATCGACCAGGGGCGACGACATCCCCTCGCCCAGCAGATGGGCCGCCAGCGAGGCCACGAGACGCGCACGCTGCGGGTGCTCGCCCTGCAACTGCTCGAACACCAGGGGATAGGCCAGGTTCACGAACACCTGGGACACCTGCGTGAAACGTTGCGCCAGGGCCTGCCCCACATACTTTGCGGGCTGAGGGGGCAGCGCCACAGCGGGATCGGCCGACGCAGGCATGCCGGCGAACAGCTGCGCCGCCTGCTCCAGCCAGGCCGGCACATCGAAGTTTCCGGCCGCGACGACGACGGTCTTTTCTCCCACGTAATGGGTTTGCACATGGCGCACCAGATCCTGCCGGGTGAAGCCTTCGATATTGGCCACCGTGCCGATCACCGGCATGCCCATGGGGTCATCGCCCCAGATGGCGCGGTCCAGCAGATCGCCGGCGCTGTCCTCCGGGTCCTCTTCGTACTCGATGGCCTCCTGCCGGATCACCTGCAGCTCCCTTTGCAATTCATGCTCGGGAAACACGCTGTTCAGCACGATGTCCGCAATCATTCCCAGCAAGGCCTGCGCATGCCAGCCCAGGCCGGTCATGAAATAGCCGGTGATGTCCTTGCCGGTGAAGGCGTTGACCTCCGCGCCCAGCCGCTCCGCATCCAGGTTGATCTCCTGCACGGAACGCGTGTGCGTGCCCTTGAACGCCATGTGTTCCAGCACATGGCTGATGCCGTTGCTGGTGGAGGTCTCGTCGCGGGAGCCCACGCGCAGGAACACACCCACGCTGACGCTCTGCAAATGCGGCATGGGCAGCGCCAGCAGCCGGACCCCATTCGCAAGAGTGCGCAAGGCCATGGCAGGCCGCTCCAGTTCGGTTGCCGCCAGGGGCTTTTCTTGAATCATGGGCTATTGTCGTCGCGCTCCAGAGGATGCGCAGGGCAGGTCTCTTCAGCCCTCTTTCGTGCGTCTGTGATCAAAGCTGCGGGGAGCTCGGCCGCAGCCCATGCGCCACCAGCACACAGCAAGGCGGACAAGGTCTGGGACCCTGCGCGCTACCCCTCAAACTAGCTGGATCTCTGTCGCGAGGCACGATGGAACCATTTCTCATTTCCATACAAACAAACATGCTGACCATTGATTTCGATGACTTCAAATTCGATATCGTGCCGACTTCTCGTTCCATCGAGGAAGATGGCGTCCCTTATCGGGACTGGTTGACTCTCAATGTAAAAATCACGGACAGCAATTTTTCGGGCAGTGTTCAGTGGTTGACAATGCCAGCCGAAATCAAAAAATTCCAGCAAGACCTTTCACAGGCCTATGGATCATTGATAGCGGGCAATTTTGATATTGAACCTGTCCAACTCTCGGGGATCGAGCCTCAATTTCTGCTTGCCATCGGGGTGGCGAACGCATGGGGCCACCTGTTCGCGAAATACACCATGAAGGACTCCCCGGACGGCCCCGAGCTCAAAGGCTCGTTCGGATTGGATCAGAGCTTTCTTCCCGAATGGATCCGTGACCTGGATGAATTGCTGGAATTCCGCGGCCATTAAGAGCGGCTAACACCACTTGGTCAGAAGCCCCCCGCAGAGCGTTATGCTCGCTGCCCTCATGGCACGACGACCCGTAAGCAAAGAACTGTGGCGACAGCTACAACCTCTCATCCCAGCCTTCGTACCTTCCTCCAAAGGTGGTGCCCGCAAGCTCGCAGTCAGCGATGAAGCCGCTCTCAACGGCATCCTGTTCGTGCTGCAAACAGGCATTCCATGGGAAGACCTTCCCCAATCTCTTGGGTACGGTAGCGGCATGACTTGCTGGCGGCGCCTGCGCGACTGGAATGCCGCTGGTGTGTGGGAACAGTTGCACCAGGCCATGCTGACTCGCTTGTGTGAACATGACCAAATCGATTGGAGCCGAGGCAGCATTGATGGCTCCTCGGTACCAAGCCCCCGGGGGGCCAGGAAACGGGGCCCAACCCGACGGACAGAGGCAAGCTCGGCTCCAAGCGACACATCGTTGTAGATGCCAGAGGCATCCCGCTGGTGATTTTGGTCAGCGGCGCGAACCGGCACGACTCCAAGATGTTCGAGAGGTGCGTGGACGCGATTCCTGCGATTGCTGGCCTGCCAGGACGTCCCCGTAGAAGACCGGCAAAGCTGCACGCCGACAAAGGCTACGACTTCAAGCGATGCCGAGCCCACCTGAGGCAGCGGGGCATCATTGGCCGGATTGCCAGACGAGGCATTGAGAGCAGCGAGAGGCTGGGCAAACACCGGTGGGTGGTGGAGAGGACGCACAGCTGGTTTGCAGGCTTTGGCAAGCTGCGAATCCGCTTTGAACGACGGCTGGATATCCACGAAGCGTTGCTGAAATTGGCGGCAGCGATCATCTGCGCACGATTCGTGGATCGGTGGTGTTAGCCAGTCT